>JABFGF010000001.1:644175-966263 GCA_013112635.1 Calditrichota bacterium
CATTTCCAGAATATATCTCTCTGCGTTTGAAACAGTTGCCGGTGGTAGGGCACGGTTAAAACCAGATGCAACACAAGCATTGCTAGATCAGATAAACCGCGGAACACTTATTGTAAATTACACCGGTCATGGTTCCCCAACGCAATGGGCACATGAAACACTTTTTAGTTTTGACAGGGATTATTCCAAAATTAATAATGAAGGGGCTTTTCCCTTTTTTATAGCGGCCACTTGCGATTTTGGCCTTTTTGATAATCCAAACCATATAAGTTTTACAGAAGCCTTAATATGGAAGGAAAAATCAGGGACAATAGGAAGTCTTGCTGCGACACGACTTGTATATTCCGGACAAAATTTTGCATTTAACAAAAGTTTTTATAGAAACTTGTTTCCTGATGGAAAACCTTCAGTCCCTCTTGGAGAGGCTTTTTTGCATTCTTTTCTTTCAAATACAGCTGGAAATACTAATGACCAGAAATACCACCTTTTTGCTGACCCTGCAATGACATTGGCAGATGCTCATCAGGACATTGAAATCACATCTATTACACCAGATACATTACAAGCCCTGAGCCAGGTTAATGTTAAAGCAAATGTAATGATAGATGACTCACCTGCAACCAATTTTAATGGTGGTGCCGTTATGCTGGTTAATGATGCGACCTTTGAAGATGTTGAAACCGGTGGTGGCCTTGAGTATAACCTGACAGGTCCCCTTGTGTTTCGGGGTGAGGTTTCTGTTGAAGATGGTGATATGGAAGCTAACTTTATCGTTCCAAAATCCATCCGTTATAAAGATAAAAATTCCGGCCGTATAACTCTCTATGCATGGGATGATGCCACGAATACAAGTGCAAGTGTAATCCGGAAAAACCTGCTATTATTAGGTTCATCCAACCTCGCAAAAGAAACAGATGGGCCTGAAATTGATATATTTTTTGATGGACAGGAAAACTTTAGTTCCGGCGACATCATATCCGCGAACCCTGTTTTAATCGCAGAATTAAGTGATGACAGCGGGATTAATTTAACAGGTCAGTTGGGCCATAAAATTGAATTGAAAATTGATGAAACAACTACAATAAATATTTCTGAATCGTTTACTTATGAGCGTGATAGTTTTACAAAAGGCATGGTACGTTACCCTATTACAAGTCTAGAACCCGGTGATCATACTTTAACTCTTCAAGCATTCGATAACCTTAACAACCGCACTGAACAAACTGTAGAATTTAAAATCACATCTGCAAGTGGCCTGGTTTTGGAGGACGTAGTTAACTATCCAAATCCTTTTAAAAGAAAGACTTCATTTACATTTCAGACAAATGCCGTTGGTGCTGAAGCTACCATTAAAATATACACCCTGTCCGGTAGATTAATTGAGAAACTGGAAGGCAATTTTACTGAAGCCGGTTACAATGAGATTGAATGGAGTGGTCTTGATCGTGACGGTAATACTTTGGCTAATGGGGTTTATTTATACAAATTAGTTTTGAAAGAAGGTAAGGATAAAAAAGAAAAGATAGAAAAAATGGTGGTAATAAAATAAATCCTAATTAATAATGTTTTTTGATCTTACTATTTAAACCTTCCAGACGCTAAACTGGAAGGTTTTTTTATAAAACTTTTCTTTCCCAATCAATCAATCTTTGCAATTATATGGGAAATGATATCCTCAATACTCACACCCTCTGCTTCTGCACTAAAAGAAGTTACAATACGATGCCTCAAAACAGAGTCTGCAATGGCTTTGACATCTTCAATTTCCGGTGCAAAACGGTTATGTAACACTGCCCTGACCTTTGCCCCTAAAATTAGATATTGTGATGCACGCGGCCCGGCTCCCCAGCGGATCCACTCAGCAAGTTTTTCATCGGAATATGGTGAGCCTTTGCGAGTAGCGCTCACTAATTTTACAGCATAATCAACTGTATTATCAGCAACCGGTATATCTTTGATTATTTTTTGAAATTTCAGGATATCTTTTTTGCTTATGCTTGATTCAATATTTGTTTTTTGAACGGCGGTGGTTCTTTTAACAATTTCAACTTCCTCTTCAAACTTAGGATAATCGAGCCAAAGGCTAAACATAAACCTGTCAAGCTGTGCTTCCGGCAATGGGTAAGTTCCTTCCTGTTCAATGGGGTTTTGCGTTGCCAAAACAAAAAAGGGTTCTTCCAAAGCAAAAGTTTCACCTGCCGTGGTAACATTATACTCCTGCATAGCTTCCAATAAAGCAGATTGTGTTTTTGGTGGGGTTCTGTTTATTTCATCTGCCAGAATAATGTTTGCAAAGATCGGCCCTTTCATAAAGCGGAATGCTTTTTTTCCTGTGGAACGATCTTCTTCCAAAATTTCTGCACCTGTTATATCACTTGGCATTAGGTCTGGCGTAAACTGTATGCGCGCAAAATCCAATCCCAGTATTTCACCTAGGGTTTTAATGATCAAAGTTTTTGCCAACCCGGGAACTCCAATCAACATACAATGCCCTTTTGCATAGAGCGAGATAAGCAATTTTTCAATTATATCATCCTGCCCAACAATAACTTTGCTAAGTTCCGAAACAATTTGTTTATAACTCTTGGAAATTTTTTGAACCGTTTTTACATCATCAGACATAACCTGCTCCAATTAACTCATTTAGTTGCTTGAGATTATTATCACAATTACTTAAATTAAGTATTTTTAAAATATTAGCTTTTAATTTAGATACTGTCAGTTTTTAATACCATAAAATTTAATGAAAAAATCAATACTCGATTGCAGCATAATTGAACTAACTGAATACCTGGCCTCGATTAATGAACCTTCATTCCGGGCAAACCAAATTTTTGAGGGTATTTACGCTCAAAATAAAATTAGTTTTGAAGAGTTCACCACACTCCCGCTTAATACACGTCAAAAACTAGCAGAAAATTTTTACCTGCGTACTTTAGAAAAAGTTGAAGAAATAACCTCAACCTTTGATAATACACAAAAGTTCCTTTGGAAATTAATAGATGGTTATAAAATTGAAAGTGTAATAATTACCGAAAACAAGCGAACTACCTTTTGCATTTCATCCCAGGTGGGCTGTGCATTGGATTGCAAATTTTGTGCGACAGGTAAAATGGGTATTCTACGTAATCTTACTCCCGGCGAGATTGTTGAACAGGTATTGCTAATGCAGGAAAAGATTGGCCAAAAGCCGACAAATATCGTTTATATGGGCATGGGAGAACCAATGCTGAATTACGATTCGGTTATTCAGGCTGCTGATATTTTAACAGCTCCCAAAGGCCTTGGCTTGGGTAAAAGGCGGATCACTATTTCCACAAGCGGCGTCATTCCCGGTATAAAACGTTTCACAAAAGAAAAACAGCCATACTCACTGGCTATATCATTAAATAGCATTGATGATAAAATTCGTGAAAAAATTATGCCTATTTCAAAAAAATATCCGATAAATGATCTTATGGATGCGGCCCGGGATTACACTGAGCAGCTAAATAAATTAATAACCTTTGAATATGTCTTACTGGACAAGTTTAATGCCTCAAAGGAAGATGCTAAAAAGCTGGTTCAATTAACCCATAGAATACCATGCAAAATAAATGTAATACCCTGTAATTCTGACGAGCCGGATTATCAGCCTCCTTCAAAAGAGAAGGTGCAAATATTTGAGCAACATATAAATGAAAGAAGCCGCAGGATAACACTTCGTAAAAGAAAAGGCTGGGAAATAAAGGCTGCATGTGGCCAATTGTATGCAGAAAATGTAAAAAAGAAACGACAATAAACTGAATAAACACTGAAAAAATTTTGTGACATAAGGAGATAAAATGTTTTTGATTTTATTTGGCGCTCCTGGTGTAGGAAAAGGAACCCAAGCGGAAAAAATTTGTGCTGAATACAATATCCCTCAAATATCAACCGGAGAAATGTTAAGAGCAGCCATTAAAGAAGGTACTGACTTAGGAAAAAAAGCTAAAATACTTATGGATAAAGGCCAGCTTGTTCCTGATGATGTAATTATGGGAATTATTGATGAAAGAATTAAAAACGATGATTGCAAAAATGGATTTATCCTAGATGGTTTTCCAAGAACCATCCGCCAGGCCGAAGAATTTACAGCAATGTTAGAAAAACATGATATTCCTGAATTTACTTGTGTCGAAATTTATGTTCCTAATGAAGCAATTTTAGAACGGCTTTTAGCAAGAGGACGTGAAGACGATTCAAAAGAAACTATTTTAAACAGATTGGAAGTTTATCAGGCACAAACAGCACCAGTGAAAGAATATTATCAGAAAGCACGAAAATTCTTTTCAGTAGATGGGAACAAATCTATTGATGAAGTATTCAATGAAATCAAAAATCTGGCAATAAATTAATACTTTCTCCAAAAGTTGTCGGTTTCTATTCTATTTATAGGACCGCCCAAAAGAGCCCGTTTTTAAAACAAAGAGCGTCTTATAATGAGAAATAGATTCTATTATTTTGTCTTATTAATTTTATCTATTATTGCATACTCATGTGAAGAACGGGAACGTAATAATATTTTTGATCCTGCAAATAAAAACAAATCTATAGATATTGGTCTTAGCCTTTCATCAACCGATTCCACAATTAGGATATCATGGAATTCTCCGGCAAATATTAAGTATACAAGTATAAATATTTTTCGAAAAACAGAAGGCGAAAAAGTAGCCCGGTTATACGCAACTGTAGAAAAAGACATTACACTTTATATTGATAATAACATCGAGTTTGACAAAGAGTATTCTTATTATCTTACAATAAATGGAGAAACGGAAGAATCTTATCCCACCGAAACAGAAACAATAATACCTGGTCCTTATTCTATCTGGATTCTTGATACTTTTTTAGCAGAAATAAACAAACTTAATTATGATTTAAGCTCATCCATAGTTAGGAAGAATGCCTTTTGGCCACCCAAAAACATGGCTATTGCAAAAAGTTTAAATCTCGCACTTGTTACATATCCAAGGTTTAGGGATATGGAGATTTTTGATATGACTAATGGTGAGTTCATAGCTGGGAACCGAAACATTGAACGCCCATATGACGCAGTTTATGATAGTGGAAATAATAAATTCTGGCTCGTTGATTCCAGCGGTTCCTTATATACAATTAACCCGGATGATGCCTCTGAACAACTTGTTTCCCGTAGTTTTATCAAACCAATACAGATAGAATTATTTGATCAGAATCTATTTATTATGGATCAGGGGTTACATAAAATTTTTATATATGATAATTCTTCACAAGTACAAGATTCTATTTTTAAAACACCTGACGACAGCTCGTTTACACATTTAAGACAGTTTCGCCTGGATAAAACAAATAACAATATTTACATCCTTGATGGTGAAGCACGCAATAATACTTTATATAAATACAATATGTTAAGTAAAGAGATAACCAATATTTTCCAGGATAGTATTATCTATTCCTTTGATGTTAATTCTGTTGATGAAACAATTTGGATAATTATTGCAAAGCGTTTAAATTCAAATCTTGTGCAACTTTCCGGTGAAACAACCCGTCATTTTATCAGTGATTTAGAAAAGCCGGTTGATATAAAGGTCAATTCTATAAACGGTAATTTTGTAATTACTGATTTTAAATTTAAAGTAAACATAAAAGTCCCAAAAGTATTTCATTATCGATCTGATTTAACAAAAATCGGTACTTTTAGCACCTACGGTGATCCTTCAAGGATTTATATTGAATGAAAAAAATACAAGTCCCATCTAAACTACTTCTTATCATAAGTGTTTTACTTGGCCTTGCAACGTTCGTTTTTGACTACCTAAAATTTGAAAGTTCACTTGGTTTTCCACAATGGCAATATGTACATGAAGTACTTACTCTTGTTATTATTGTCTTCTTTTATGGCTATGTTAAAAACCTTGCTTTTATCAAGCAGGAAAAGCTTTCCATTACACTTAAAAATTTCATAAAGCTTTTAACAGGATTATATCTCTGGGCGCTGATTTTTAAGTTTTTCATGAACCCCAGCTATTCTGCTGCATTTCCTCCGGTTCCTGATACACTATCTTCTTTAATATATAGTAACCTGGCTTCAATTAGTTCTATCTTGTTCCTGGTTCCGATGATTATTTTGGTTAAAAATCTAATCTATTTTAAACAACGGAGCCGAACCAGAATATATACTATTCTAGCACTAATCAGTACTGTAATTACGATGACATTGTCTGTGGTTTTCCAGGCACCCCTTAGCGAAACAACCGGAAATGGCATTTATGTATCAACATCACTTGTGGTTACGTTGATATTTTATGCACTTCTTGGAACTAATAATACCTGGATTACTTATTTATCGAGAAAAGAAAAATACACATATTTTTTGGTTTCAGTTGTTTTGGTGTGGATCATTATAATACTATACGGTTTTGCCTTTTTAGATTCAGTTGCTGCTCACAGTATTTCATTAGATTCTTTCACTAACCTGGCCTGGTATTTCCTGACGATTTATGCCTTGTTTTCAAGTATAACTTTTTTATTTCATCTACCAACAGCACGTGTTTTTGATCGAAAGATGAAAGAAGTTAGTTCATTACATCAGCTAGGGCGTGTAATTTCTGCAGAGTTTAATTCAGAAAAGCTGGTTGATATTGTTACAGGAATGACCACAGAAGTAATCGAATCAAATCACACATGGATTGAACTTTATGATGAAAAACGGGATAACCTCTTTGTAGCCGCTGCCGATAATCTGGATGTAAATGATCTTGAATCTTTCAACAACCACAGCATTCATGAAATAGGATTGAAGCTAATAGAGACAAAACAGCCAATAACCCTTAATAACATTACAAAAAATGGTGAGTATGCTTCTATAAAAAAATGGCGTAAGGACATTGGTTCCCTTGCTGCTGCTCCTTTAATTGATGCCGCAGGTAAAGTGCTTGGAATTATATTTGCTACCAAATCATACGAGTTTGGATTTGATCCGGATGATTTAAAAATGTTAGAAGCATATGCGAACCAGGCAGCTATTGCTCTGGAAAATGCAAAATTGGTTAAAAACTCACTGGAGCGTGAAAGACTTGAGCAAGAACTGCAAATTGCCCGAGAAGTACAGATGCGTCTGTTACCTCAAAAAGTACCATCATCCGGTAATTTAAAAATTGATACCCTAACAATTACGGCCTATGAAGTAGGTGGAGATTATTATGACTTTTTCCCAACAAAAGAAAATAATCTTGGGTTGATTATTGGTGATGTTAGCGGGAAAGGCACATCGGCGGCATTTTATATGGCCGAAACAAAAGGAATAATTCAATCGATAACGAGAAACTATTATTCACCTTATGACATTCTTGTAAATACAAATACGATCCTTTTTGATTCCCTTGAAAAAAAATCCTTTATAACTCTACTTGTAGCTCAAATCGATTATAAAAAGCAATTACTACGCTTTGCCCGTGGTGGCCATTGCCCCGTTTTGCATTATAGAGCTAAAGAACAGGAAACAGATTTTCTTCAACCGTCCGGAATTGCTATTGGCCTGGATAATGGTGAAGTATTTGATACGACATTAAAAGAAGAGAAAGTAAAACTGGCAGATGATGATATCTTAGCTTTTTACACAGATGGCCTCTCTGAAGCAATGAATAAAGAAAATGATGAATTTGGGGATGAAAGATTAGGCGAAATAATAAAAAACAATGCACACCTGGAAGTTGATGCATTAAAAGAAAAGGTTATTGATGAAATATTAGCTTTTCTTGATGGTCAAAATTTACATGATGACCTTACTTTGGTTTTAGTAAAATGTTGATAGTTTTTGAGTTTAAATTTGGAGGTATTTAATGAGCGGATTTGATGTTAGCCGGAGTGACAAAAGCGAAATATCCGTATTGTATTTAAGCGGTTTTTTGGATGCACACACAACACCTAAATTTGAAGATGGTTTGCAATCCTTGATAAAGGAAAACCGTGTTAAAATAATTGTAAACCTAAAAGACCTGGATTATATCAGCAGCGCCGGTTTAGGTGTTTTTATGGGCTTTATTGAAGAAATACGAGAAAAAGGTGGCGATATTAAACTGTCAAACCTTTCCCAAAAAGTATTTAAGGTTTTTGATTTACTTGGTTTTCCTGCCCTTTATGAAATATTTGATGAAGAAGCAGAAGCCACAGAAAAATTTAGTGAAACCAAATAATGAATTATTCGAACCTTTGATATAGAGCTAAAAAATGAAAAAAATGAGAAAATACAGATATAAAATCCGCTTCCCAAGCAGAACAGACAATCTCGAAGTTGTTCGTGATTTTGTACACCGGCTGGCCCTAAAAGCAGGGTTTGTAGAAGAAGGTGCTGATCAAATCTCTTTAGCGGTTGATGAGGCATGTACAAATGTTATCAAACATGCGCATAATTATAATTCCAGGCGTATGATTGACCTTTCTGTTAATTATGATGAGCAGAAATTTGAAATAGTTATTACAGATAAAGGCAAAGGTTTTGATCCTAAGACACTTCAAAAACCGGATTTATCAAAATATATCCATGAGGCAAAAATGGGTGGCTTGGGTATTCATTTGATGAAGACTTTGATGGATGAAGTTAATTATTCGTTTAATCCTGGAATAAAGAACCAGGTATCCTTAATAAAATACATTAAAACCGCGGCCTGATAATGAGTGATTTTTTAAATAGTTTTCGATTGAGAAATGAAGCAAATCTTGATATGGATCAGATGGACCCAAAACATCTTGAACTATCTTCATTATTTGAATTCAGCCAAACCTTAAACTCATCACTTGATATTAAATCAATTCTGGACAGCTTGCTTTTTGTACCAATGGGTCGGTTAATGGTTGGCAAAGGTTTAATCCTTTTATCTCATGATGATGAAACATGTAAAATTGCTACAGTAAAAGGAATCCCTGATGAATTAATCAACTCTGAAATAGAATTTAGCAATAAACCCTCAGAAGCTTTTCAGATCAACAATATTGAAGAATTAAAAAACTATCCTAAAATATTTTCCGATTTTAAAATAAAACTTGTCATACCTATAAAATCGATGAATAAAATTAGTGGCATGATTTTACTTGGGCCAAAACTTTTAGGCAAAGATTTTACCGAAGATGAAATATTTTTTCTCTCCTCAATTGGCAATATAGCTGCTCCGGCAATTGAAAATGCGCGCGTGTTTGAACAACTCAATTCTGTTAATTTTAAGCTGGATCAAAAAGTTCAGGAGTTAAATACCCTTTTTGAAATTGGCAATGAATTAAATCGCGTTTTTGAGTTAGATGAAATTTTAAAACGCCTATCTTTTTCTTTAATGGGCCAAATGCTTATTAACCAGTTTTTTGTAATTCTGAAAAATGGGGAAAATCATTTAAAAACAGTTTATAAAAAAGGTTCATCATTTACAGATGAAAACATTAAGCAATGTATAGATTCCGGTTTCGAAAGTAACGAGTTTAAAAAACCATTATTAGTTGATACTTTATCAGTAAAAGAAAAAAAAGTTTTTGATGAACTTGGAGTAAAAACAATTGTCCCTATGGTTTTACAGGATAAAGTACGCGGCTATATTTTCCTGGGACCAAAACTTAATAAAACAGAGTTTTCCAAATCAGATGTGGAGTTTTTAGCGACATTGGCAAATATCGCGATTATATCCATAGAGAATGCACATCTGTTTCAGGAAACCCTGGAGAAAAAAAGGCTGGAAGAAGAGCTGAATGTAGCAAAAGGAATTCAGGCAAAATTACTACCATCTAACATGCCCCAGGTAGATCGTTTTGATATTCACGGCCATAATATTCCAAGTAAACAAGTCGGCGGGGATTATTTTGATATTTTGGTAATTAATGAAAATGAAATCATATTTACGATTGCAGACGTTTCCGGAAAAGGAATGCCCGCGTCGCTGCTAATGTCAAATCTACAAGCTGGATTGCATACCTTGCACAAGGAAGACTATTCCCTCTCAGAAATTACATTTCGGTTAAATAACCTGATTTTCAGAAATACGAGTATTGAAAAGTACATTACATTTTTTATTTCCAAGTTAAACTTAAAAGAGAACACTATTAGTTTTGTAAATGCTGGACACAATCCGCCATACCTTTTTTGCAATGAAGGAAAATATGAGGAGCTGACGAAAGGTGGGATAATTTTAGGGATGATGGAAAATGTAGCCTATGAAACGGGTGAATTACCTATGGAGCCGGGCTGTTGTTTAACAATGTTTACCGATGGAGTTACTGAAGCAATGAGCCCTGATGATATCCCTTTTGATGAATTCCGGGTAATTGATTTTTTTATAAAAGAAATGTCTGGTTACAATTCCGAAAAGTTAAACTTCAAATTAATTGAACTACTTTACGATTTTGCCGGTGATCCCACAAAAGACGATGATGTTACGATTCTAACTGTCCGCCGAAATAATTAGTAACCTTCTATTTAAATTTCTTTCATCTTTACAATTTGCTCTCTAAATTAGCCGCTTTTTGGAGAGAAACCTGCATTGAATATTATTTTCATTTTAAAAGTAATTATTGGATTTATTATTTATGGCCTGCTCTATTTTGGGCTATTCAGTTTGTTAAATGGCAAGTTTGAAAATCCCCATGTTATTGCTTTCTCTATTGTTATTCTTATAAACCTTATTTTTGACCGTATTCTAAGAAACTATTACAGCCACTATCTGCAAGCCCCTTTCCGGTTCCTTCGCCTTGAGCAAAAACAAATTCTTGAAAGATTAGTCCAAAATCTTGTGGGTTCCATCCGCTATCAGGAAGCCAAGAAACTACTTTTTGAGGCATTCGGAAAATTGCTGACAGAAACCCCACAGGCATTCTATTTATGGGATAATGACCACTATTATTTATCTCATTATGCCCAAATCAAAAATGGAAGAGCCCTGCCCGTTACAATAGATTGCTCATATTTTGAAAATATGGATCTACAAACAGAACATCTTAATCTTGAAAAAGACTTATCATTGCCACAGATAAAAGTAAATGCCTTTAATTCTGAAGGTCTTTCAGAGATTTTTACTTTCCCTGGGCATAGCCACTTGTTTGCTTTTATGCTGACAACCAGGGATGCAAAAAAATTATTAAAACGCGAACCAATCAATAAGGCTTTTAAACGAGTTCAGAAAAAAGCCGGATTGGTCCTGGAAAACACGGGACTATTTATAGATCTGGAAAAAAGAAACTTTGAAATTAAAAAATTGATTGAAGTCAGCCAAAAAGTCCTCTCTTCCCTTGATACACAAACTATTCTTGATTTTATATTGGATGCTTTGGCAACACTAATCTCCTACGATGCAGCTGTAATTTTCCTGCTTGATGAAGACGGAGAATCACTTAAATCTACCAGTAGCCGTGGCTATGAAAATGTAAATCCGGATATTCTTAAGTTAAAAGTGGGACAAGGTTCTGCAGGATTTGTAGTGCAAACAAAAAACATTGATTTAATTGCAAACGTTACAGATGCTGAACATTATTGTGCCGCCCGTAAAGAGACAGTTTCCCAGGTTGCCCTTCCCTTTTTATTTGATGGTTCTGTTCTTGGTGTCTTGACTTTGGAAAGTGATGAAGAAGACTTCTTTAAGCAAAACGAAGTTGAAATATTAAAAATGTTTGCTAATCTTGTGGCTGTATCAATCCACAATGCCCGCCAGGTAGAAATCCGTTTAGCAAAACAGGCATTTGAACATGAATTGATCAACGCTGCAACTGTTCAAAAAGGCCTTTTATTAAGACGTTTACCACGGATTGATAATCTTGCTATTACAGCTGAAAACACACCCAGCAAAATTGTTAGTGGTGATTTATATGATTTCCGGAAGATAAATGAAAATGCCCTCGGTGTGGCAATAGGCGATGTTGCAGGTAAAGGTGCTCCAGCTGCGTTAATGATGACACTTGTTCTTGCGGGGTTTCGCTCACAAAACAAAACGGACTCCACAACATGTGATGTTGTAAACCATATGAATGACTTGCTGACCCAGACGACAATCGAAGGAAAATATACTACTTTTTTCTACGGCATTATTCGAATGGATTTAAATAAAATTATATTTACAAATGCCGGGCACAATGCTCCAATTCTCTTAAGAAAAAATGGAGAGGTTAAATATTTAAATAAAGGTGGAATTGTTCTGGGATTTATGGACAGCCAATATTATGAACAGGAAGAAGTAGATTTTGATGAAGGCGATATTTTTATAGCTTTTACAGACGGCGTTACTGAGATTATGGACGCCAATGAAAATGAATTTGGTGAAAATAGGATTATTGAAATTATTAAAAAACATAAAGAAAAATCTGTTCACGATATTAAAGCTGCTTTATATGAATCCCTTGGTTCTTTTTCTAACTTTAAACTAAATGCTGATGATTTAACTTTGATTATTGCCAAACACGAGTAATTACTCCGTTTTATTTTATTCTCTGCAATTTTAAACTTCTTTCGTATTTCATCGACTATTCTATTCTAACTCCTTTTTTTTGGTTTTAACTTCACTCTTTTTATATGAAAAAGAATCCAAAAGTTTTGTACATCGAAGATGATGCCGAAACCAGGTCACTCATGGCAGATATTATACGATACCGCGGGTATCAATATTTTGAAGCTGAGCGAGGCATTGAGGGCATCCGTCTTGCAAAAAAGGTAATTCCTGATCTTATTATTATTGATTTAAGATTGCCGGATATGGAAGGATATGAAGTAACGACCCTGTTAAAATCGATCGATGAGTTAAAAGACAAACCCATTATAGCTCTTACAGCCGAATCAAAAAAAAATGTTAAAGAATTAACGCTTGCCGCCGGCTGCGATGGTTTTATACACAAACCAATCAACGTTAATGAGTTTTTATTCAAAATTGAAGAATATCTTTCAGGGCGAAGGGATCGTTTAGCAGAAAACCAACAGCAACAGTTTTTACAAAAATACAATGTTGAATTAGTTCAAAAATTATCCAAAAAAATTATTCAGCTGGAAACCATTAATGAAGATCTGTATAACGTCAACAAAGAATTGTCAAAATCTAAAGATGAACTTGGCAGATATAATGACCGGCTTTTTTATTTAAATAATCTGGCAAATTTTCTACGCAAAAGACAAAATCCCGAAGAAGTTTTAAAGATATTGCCTCAAAAAACCATCGAAGGGTTCAAAGTAAAGCGATGCATAATCTTTAAAGTTGAAGTCGCATCAAATCAACTTATCCCAATCTATTACGCCGGTATCGAGCTAAAGCGGTTTAAATATAAAAAATTTCAGCTTAATACAAGGCTGTTCGAAACTATTCGGCAAAAAGGTGGTTTAGTTTGGATTAGAAATACTGCTGACATAATGGAATATGAACTGGAAAAATTTTCCAAGAGCTTAAAAACATCGTCATTTATTTTAAGCAAGTTAAATGATCTTGGAGCCAGGGCTGATTCAACGCAAGTTTTAAAATCTGTGACCGATTTAGACCAGCAAAAAGAACTTCCTGATAAATACATATTATTTATTGATAAAGGGACTGATGGTTCCCCGGTTGAAACGTACGAAGTCCGGATTCTAAAATCCTTTATTCAAACAGTGGGTACTATTTATGAAAACATGCTTCTCTACCATCACCTGCTTGAGACGTATAAAATCCGAGAACAACAGGCTGTGACTGATGAATTAACAAAAGTTTATAATTACCGCTATTTAATGCGCGAACTGGAGAGAGAAGTAAATCGTGCCCAGCGTTTCAAAATGCCATTTTCAATTATAATGATCGATATTGACCATTTTAAAAATTACAATGATATTAATGGTCACCAAATGGGTGATGCCCTTCTAAAGAAATTTAGCAAGCTTTTAAAGGAGAATACGCGCAAAACAGATACAATTGCCAGATATGGTGGTGAAGAGTTTTTAATAGTACTGCCTGGAGTGAAAAAAAACAGAGGTATTGAGATTGCAGATAAATTACAATCAAAAGTTGAACAGAAAGTTTTTCCAAATCAGAAAAAACAACCTCTGGGTAATTTAACTATAAGTTCTGGCCTGGTATCTTTTCCTGAAGATGGCGAAACTACAAAAGCCTTGCTGAAGAATGTTGACAAAGCCCTTTATAAAGCAAAAAACAAGGGCCGTAACAGGCTGATAGTATTTGGAAAATAGATTAATTGCGGGTTAAAAACTGAGTGGAAATACTATCTTTCAATCTTCTACTTTTCAATCTCCTTTGGCTTAGATTTCCATCGTTTATGCATCCAAAACCATTGGTCAGGATATTTCCGAATCCACTTATCCAGTGCAGAAGTATGAAGTTGAGTAATTTCCAGGATCGATTCATCTGAGACTTTTAAACCTTCAGGAATTTTAATCTCCTCAAAAAATATATCAAAATGCGCATAACTAGTGCGAATTGCTGCCATAAACAACATGTGCGATCCGCTCCTTAGTTGAAAAATAGCAGGCCCAACGGCCGTTGATGATGGTTGACCAAGGAAATCCACAAATATGCCTTTTTTTCGTGCATCCTGATCACCCGCAATCGCAACACACTTATTCGACCTTAAGAATTTCAATCCTTCCCGCATTGCCGATTTGGTATAAATAACTGTACAACCATTCCGTTCACGATTTTTGTGCATAAAATCATCTATATACCTGTTTTTAATTCTTTTAGCAATTGCAGCAAAAGGAACTTTTTTTAGGCCAAGGTAAATTGAAAACCACTCAAAGTTGCCCAAATGCCCCGTCATTAAAAGAGCACCTTGTTCTTTGGCCAGTGTTTTCTCTATCAGCTCCAGGTTATGAGATGTAAAATGTCTGTCAATATTTTTAATATTTATCTTTTTTGTCTGTAAAACCTCAAACCACAGATAGGTGAAGTTACGGTAAATATTTTTCACCAATAGTTTTTCATCAAAGGGTAAATTATCTCCATAAACTTTTTTCAGGTTTTCACGGATTACCCTGCGCCTGTAACCGATAAAGTTCTGTAAAATGAATGCAAAGATGTTAGCAATTTTTTCAACAAACCCAAAAGGAAGGATAGTAAAAAGGCTATAAAGGCTCTTTAAAAGATAATATTGTATTCTGTCCATAATGGTAAATTAAACATTTCATTTTTTTTATTCAACCAGTAGAATCGTTGTACTAAATTAAATTTGAACTTCTTATCCGATCCGCTTAAATTTATTAGCTCTTTCCAAAAAGAAAACTATACATTAATTATAAAATATAACCTTAAAATAAGTAATAAAGGAGAGTTAGTATAATGATGACTCAAATGCGCCAGATGAGCAAAGTAATCTTTGTAATTGTCGGATTGGCGTTTATAGCACTGATTGTTTTTGAATGGGGTGCCGGTGGACCAAGCGGACCAGATTCAACCGTTGGCGAAGTAAACGGTAATAAACTTTCATTTACAGAATATCAAGAGCTTTATAAACAACTTTACGAAAATGAGCGCGCTGCACGTCCTGATGCACAAATAGATGAACGCCGCCTGGAAACACTTAAAAACCAGGTATGGGAACAGTTTATTCAACGTACTTTATTAACCGAACAAATGGATCAGTTAAATATTGCGGTTACAGATTCGGAAGTAGTATACCAAATCATGAACTTTCCTCTGGATCAGATTAAGCAAAACCCATCTTTACAGACAAATGGTGTTTTTGATCCAAAAAAATACCGTGCTGCTTTAAATGATCCTAACATCCCCTGGGCAGAGATTGAAAGCTTTTACAGACAGCAGATTCCATTCACAAAGTTGCAAAATGTTATCACAAATTCAGTCCGCGTGAGTGAGTCTGAAATAGAAGATGAATTTATTCGCAAAAACGTTAAGGCAAAAGTAGAGTATCTTTCTATAATGTCCGCTCTTTTTCAAACCGGTATTGAAGTTAGCGATGATGAAATTGCGGCTTATTATGAAGAGCATAAAGAAGAATATGAGCAGGAGCCAATGCGCGATCTGGCCTATGTTCTATTTGAAATAAAAACGACAAAAGCCGACACAGCAAGACTTTTTGAAGACTTTGATGAAATAAAGGAAAAACTGGCAATGGGAACAGAAGATTTTAGTACCCTTGCTTATCAATATTCTACAGACCCTTCTGCTTCTCAAAACGGTGGAGATTTGGGTTATTTTGAACGTGGTGCAATGGTTAAGCCATTTTCAGATGCAGCATTTGCAGCTAATATAGGTGATTTGGTTGGACCGGTTGAAACACAATTTGGGTACCACCTGATTAAGGTTGAAGACAAGAAAAAAGAAAATGGTGTTGAAAAAGTAAAAGCCAGCCATATTTTATTAAAAATTACCATCGGAAATGATACCCGATTTGAACAGGAAGATAAAGCTAAAATTTTCTCACGCGATGCAATCGAAAAGGGTTGGGACACTGTTGCTGAAGAAACCGGATACGAAATAAAATCAACAGGTTTTTTTGAAGAAAGATCAGGCTTTATCCCTGGTTTGGAAAGAAATCCGGCTATTTCGAATTTTGCCTTTACAAAGTCCGAAGGGGATGTCTCCGGTGTCTTTGGATTAGATAACGGCTATGTTGTATTTAAAGTCAATGGTATAAAAGATAAAGGTTATAAGTCGCTTGAAGAACAGAAAGCATTTGTAACCAATCAGGTAAAACTTTTGAAAGCTAAAGATATTGCCCGAGCCTATGCAGAAAATTTGAGCTCAAAAGTTAGCCAGAACTTGCCATTTAGCGAAATCGCCCAAAGTGATACATCAAATAAAGTTAAATACGATGTTACTCCAATGTTCAGTTTAAACCAGCCTATTTCGGGCGGTGTTGGAAAAGCGGCAGAGTTCTCAGCAAATGCTTTTAATATGACACCAGGTGATATTTCCGGATTGATTGAAACCGATCTCGGATTCTATTACCAAAAACTACTCGAGAAAACAGCTTTCGATAGTACAGCGTTCTCAGTACAAAAAACAGCCATCCAAAGCCGTTTATTGAATCAGAAAAAAAATATTGTTTTTGCTGATTGGATGAAGAATTTAAAAGATGAAGCTGATATCGTTGATAACAGAAGGAAATTTAGTATTTATTAAATCTAATTTTATTCTAAAACTTAAAAAGCCCCGCAATTTAATTTGACGGGGCTTTTTCTATTTCAAGATCGTATTCTCACACATCCAAATATTTAGATCATTACTTTTTCATTTTATTTAATGCCCCGGTTAAGCTTTTAAATTGCTTTTCTGTTAAGGCCTGTTCAGCATCACTTAATGCTGTTGGAGGATTAAAATGAACCTCAACCATAATCCCGTCAGCTCCCACAGCTAACGAAGCTTTTGAAATTGGCTCAATCAAAGTGGCAATTCCTGTTGCATGGCTTGGATCAACAATAACAGGTAAATGTGTTTTTTCTTTTAATAAAGGCACGGCACTAATATCCAATGTATTTCGTGTTGCTGTTTCAAATGTTCTAATACCCCGTTCACATAAAATTACATTTGGATTTCCCTTAGCCAGAATATATTCAGCGGACATTAACAATTCTTTAACTGTGGACATTAACCCTCTTTTCAGCAAGATTGGTTTTTGGGTTTTACCAACTTCTTGCAGTAAAACAAAGTTTTGCATATTTCTGGCGCCTATTTGAAGCATGTCGGCATAGTCAGCAACCAAAGCAACATCATCCGGGGAAATAACTTCGGTAATGATTGGCATATTATATTTTTCACCGGCTTCTTTTAACAAACGCAGCCCTTCTTCACCCAGTCCCTGAAAGCTGTATGGACTTGTTCGTGGTTTAAAAGCACCGCCTCGCAATATTTGAGCACCATTTTCGGCAACAATTTTTGTTGATTCTATCATTTGATGGCGCCCTTCTACACTACACGGGCCTGCCATAATTATAAACTCATCCCCGCCAATTTTTATATCGTTCACTTCTACTATCGTTTGTTCCGGTTTTCTTGCTAAACTATAAAGCGGTGCTTTCTCATTTGAAACAACTTTTCCGCCGGATTCAGATGTACTCTCAAAGTCCTCATCCGCCTGATAATGGTGATATGAGCCTAAAACATGCAAAAACCCGACCATTGACTTTATCTCCTCAAATGCCGCGTCTATGTGCGGATCATCAGCGTGGCCATCAATTTCTACAAAAAAGTTATATTTCCAAGGCTCAGTTTTATGAGGACGTGATGTCAGCATTGTCATATTCAGATTATGTTTTTCAAAAACACCTAGACATTTAAAAAGCATCCCAGATTGATCCAGCGTATTGAAAACAGCGGTAACTTTCCACGGTGCAATTTTATCATTTGCCAGCTGAATATCTTCATTTGTAATAAGGACAAAACGTGTCTGATTATGCGGATAGTCTTCAATTTTTTGTGAAAGAACATCCAAACCATAGAGTTCTGCTGATTCAACACTGGCAATGGCAGCTGTGTCTATCAATTTCTTATTAGCAATCATTTTAGCACTACCGGCTGTATCATATGTTGGGATAATTTCTGTATCCGGGTAACCGCGTAAAAAAACTTCGCATTGTGAGATAGCTGCTGGATGGGAATAGATTTTTTTAATTCTATCTTTTGTAACATCCGGATAAACAATCAAACTATGATTGATTGGAATTATTACCTCTTTGAGAATTGTAAGTTTATTTTCTACTAACAAATCATATGTATGGGAAATATTTCCAATAATAGAGTTATCAATTGGCAACAGCCCATAATCAATTAGCTCTTTTTTTAATGCATCTACAACGGCATAAGATGTCCTGAAAGGCACATTCTCTACCTCGCGGTCATGATATAAATGATCAATGGCTTTTTCACTGTAAGCACCTTTTTCCCCTTGAAACCCAATTTTAATATTGCTCATCTTTTCCTTATTTCATCTGTTGTTATTATACTTCTAAAAATTCGTTCCATGCCAGGGCAGCTGCACCAATTACAGCAGAGTTTCCGTTGCTTATTCCTGTTGGAAGAATTTTGATTTGATTTTTAAAATTTTTAATTAAGTGAGATTCCATATATTCTTTGGTTTTTTTCAATAATAAATCACCCGATTTTGCCAATCCGCCGCAAATAATAAATGCTTCTGGTCCGATGGTCATTGCTACATTTGCCAGGCTTACACCTAACAGGCGTGCTGTGTAGTCAAAAGTTTCAAGAGCTACTTTATCACCTTTTTTAGCAATTTCAGTCAGCTTTTTAGCAGAAAGTTCTTCTGTTGGTATTTCCCTGATTTTTGAATTACTAACTCTTTTTGCAGATAGTTCTATCGCCGATCTCACAATACCTGGTGCAGAAACATAGCATTCCAGGCAACCGCGTTTTCCACATCCGCAATGACGCCCATGAAAGTCTATACAAACATGGCCAAGTTCTCCGGCAAATCCATTTTTTCCATAAAGCAACTTACCATCAATAATTATCCCGCTTCCAAGACCAGTGCCAAGTGTGATGATAATAAAGTTTTTCATACCTTTGCCAGCACCAAAAAGTAGCTCTCCTAATGCACTTGCATTGGCATCATTGGTAATTTTAACGGGTTTTTTAAATTGTTTTTCTATTGCCTTTGCAAGATTAAACGTACCCCATTTCAAATTTGGAGGACTTTCGATCATACCAGTGTAATAGTTCGCATTTGGCGCTCCTACACCTATCCCCTTTAATTTATATTTGTCTGCATTTTTAGTGAAAAAATCGTTTACATTTATTTTTATGCGTTTAATTAATTCATCTGCCGGCTTCTTCGCTTTGGTTGGGATTGAAAACTCAGCAATTACATTGCCGTTTTTTTGTACAAATCCAAAAACGGTGTTTGTCCCACCTATGTCAATTCCAAGCATTACAGTTTTCATCGTGATTTTCTTTCATATTTTAGGAAAAACGGAATTTACACTTTATTCAAATTTCAACAAAATAAACTTGCCGAAATAGTTCTGGAAAAAACAAGTTCTCTATAAACCAAAACTATATTTATTTTTCAACAGTTCTTTGGTCTTTTCACTCATCTTTAATTCACCCACTTCTTCTTCAGAAACCCAACGAACATCCGCTGCATCATCCCCGGCTTTTATTGATCCACCAGTTACTGTGCATTCAAAATCAATAATCACATAATGAAATAATAATTCTGCATTTTCTCCATACTCAATAACATCAAAAACTAAAACGGCTTCACCCACTTCTATTTCAAGATTTGTTTCTTCCAGGATTTCACGTTTTAGGGCATTCTTCATGGATTCGCCTGGTTTTATTTTTCCACCCGGAACAGCCCACACACCTTTTGCCGGAGCATTGGCCCGCTTAACAAGTAAAATCTTTTCATCTTTAAAAATGATTGCACCAACAGCAACCTGTGGGAAATGTTTATTTAGCATGAAATTGAAAGCGTTTGATTGTAAAGAAATGAGTTATTATTTCAAAAAAAAAGAGGTGAATTTAAGAGTTAATCTCGCCATCCTGAACTGGTTTCAGGATCCAATTTAATTTGTTACTTATCCGTTTGGATTCCGAAATAAATTCGGAATGACGAGTTTTATTTATAGTCCAATCAGAACAAAAATTAAACTTCCAGAACCATCCGGATTGGATCTTCAAGAAGTTCTTTTACTCTTTTCAAGAATGTTACAGACTCTTTGCCGTCAATTATCCGGTGATCGTAAGAAAGCGCGATATACATCATTGGGCGGATTACAACCTGACCATTAATCGCAACTGGTCTATCAATAATATTATGCATTCCTAATATTGCTGATTGCGGAGCGTTGATAATTGGGGTTGACATCATTGAGCCAAAAACACCACCATTAGTAATAGTAAATGTTCCACCGCTCATTTCATCAATCGAAAGTTTACCATCCCGCGCTTTTCCTGCCAAGCCTGCAATTTCCAATTCAATTTCATGCAAGGCCATTTTTTCTGCGTTTCGAATAATCGGCACGACAAGGCCTTTTTCAGTTGAAACCGCAATCCCAATATCCGCATAGTCGTGATAAACTATTTCATTTCCATCAATCATGGCATTTGCAGCAGGGACTTCAGTTAAGGCAATTGAACTGGCTTTAGTGAACAAGGACATAAATCCCAAACCAATTCCATATTTTTCCTTAAAAGAATCTTTATATTGCGCCCGAAGCTCTTTTACTTTTTGCAGATCCACTTCATTAAAAGTTGTTAACATTGCTGTTCCATGCTTGGCATCAAGCAATCTGCGGGCAATGGTTTTGCGCAATGTTGTCATCCTTACACGACGTTCATTTCTTTCGCCCGATGGTGCTTCTGTTTTAGCAGGCTCACTTTTAACAGGTTGTTTTACACCGCCATCCAAAGCTTTTAAAGCGTCAGCTTTAGTAACGCGTCCACCTGCTCCGCTACCTTCAACTTTAGCAGATTCAATTCCTGCTTTACCCAAAATGTTTGCCGCAACAGGAGAAACTTTTGCCTGCTTTTCCGGTTCTACGGATTCCTTTTTGGGTTCAGATTTTACTTCTGCCTTTTTGGGAGCTTCTTGTTTCTTTTCCGGTGTATCATCGGTATCGGCCCCATTTGCGCTGGTGTCAATCTCTGCAATTACTCCGCCGATTAAAATTGTATCGCCTTCTGCAGCTTTCTGATGCAAAGCCCCGGCTTTTTCAGCAACAATTTCTACAGTTGCTTTTTCGGATTCAACCTCGCAAATAATTTCATCTTCTTCTACAAAAGCACCTTCTTCCTTCATCCAAACGCCCATTACTGCTTCTGTAATCGATTCACCAATCACCGGTACAACAACATCTATTTTCATACTTAATTTTCCTTTTAAAAGATAAATTTTACACAGAGTCCGCAGAGGTCACTGAGAAAAGCTTCTTTCTTTAAAACTTATTTAAAGTACGCTTTGCCTCAATGTTTAATGTGTACTCCCGTCAAAACATTTCTTAAAATTACCCACACACTTATCCCTCAGAGAAATTACAATCCTTTCCCGAAAAAAAACTCGGGATTTCGCCCCGAAAAAACCGGGACTCAACAATCTTAAAATCATCAATCTTTCAATCCGAAAATGCTTTTTGTACAATTTCATTCTGTTCAACGGCATGTTGCTTATGGAAACCTGTAGCAGGGGCAGCACCCGCTTTTCTGTACACTCCTTTTAAACCATCGATACCAAACCAGTTTTTAAAGAATGGCCAGGCACCGTAGTTTTCGGGCTCTTCCTGAACATATAAAATGTTTTCTGCATTCTTATATTTCTTCAATATGTCAGCAATCTCTTTTTCAGGGAATGGATAAAGAAGCTCTGTTCGTACAATCGCCACATCTTTGCGCTTGTTTTGAGTTTTATAAGCCTTGAGATCATAATAAACTTTGCCGGAGCAAAATATAATCCGTTTAACATTTTTTGCTTGTGCACTATCATCATCAATAACAGGCTGAAATTTTCCTTCTGCAAGTGTTTTAAGATCGTTAACACACTCCGGATGCCTTAATAAACTTTTTGGCGTAAAAATAATTAACGGTGTATGAAATGGATATTTCACTTGAGTTCTTAAAAGGTGGAACATACTCGCCGGTGAGCTTGGCACGGCTATTCTCCAGTTATCGTTTGCGGATAGTTGCAAGAAGCGTTCAATCCTGGCATTGGAATGTTCCGGCCCCTGCCCTTCATAACCGTGTGGAAGAAATAGAACCAAACCATTATTTCGCTGCCATTTTGCTTCTGCAGATGAAAGGAACTGATCGATTACAATCTGTGCCCCGTTAAAGAAATCTCCAAATTGTGCTTCCCAAATTGTCAGCCCGTGTGGCGTTGAAGCAGCATAGCCGTACTCAAAACCCATTTCGCCATATTCTGATAAAAGACTGTTAAAAATCCTGCATGGTGCTTGTTCATTGCTGACATGGTTCAGTGGTAGGTAAAGTTCTTCTGTTTTTTCGTCACGAAGTATTGCATGCCTGTGAGAAAACGTACCACGTTCAGAATCCTGCCCGCTTAAACGTATTGGATGCCCTTCTTCCAAAATTGATGCATAAGCCAAAAACTCAGCCGTGGCCCAATCCAGATCGACCCCGGATTCAATTTTATCCAAACGGTCTTTGTAAAGTTTTCGTGCTTTGTTGATCAGATTGTAGCTGTCCGGCAAAGTGAAAATTCGTTTTCCAATATCTTTTAGTTTCTTTTCAGGAAAGAAGGTTAATGGGATCGGATAATAACGGTTTCCAAGTTCATCACTACGCCAATCACAAGAAAATTCAAAATCCACATCACCGGATTTTTCCTGTTCTTCATCCTCTGCGCGAACCTCTTCCAGTTTGGCTTGCAGCATTGATTTGAACTCTTTTTCCATTTCCTTAGCCAGGTCTTTTTCAAAACCTTCTGCAGCCATTAATTTTTGATTATATATTTCCCGCGGATCAGGATGCTTTGCGATCGTGGCGTAAAGTTTTGGTTGTGTAAACCTTGGTTCATCACCTTCATTATGGCCATAACGGCGATATCCAAGTAAATCAATAAATACATCTGTGTGGAATTTTTGGCGATACTCAAGGGCCATTTTGACTGTCAACACTACCGCTTCAACATCATCTGCATTTACATGAAAAACAGGTGAAAGAGTTACTTTTGCCACATCTGTACAATAGGTGCTGGAGCGGCCCTGCAAATAATTTGTTGTAAAACCAATTTGATTATTGATAACAATGTGGATTGTACCGCCGGTTCGATAACCATCTAAAAGGGACATTTGGATCAATTCGTAAACTACACCTTGCCCGGCAATTGCTGCATCGCCATGTATCATAATTGGTGCGATTTTATCTTCATTTCCATGATACTCATCATCAAGTTTGCCTTTAACCATTCCTGCAACAATTGGGTTAGCAACCTCAAGATGTGAAGGATTAGGTGCCATGCCAACTTTTATTTTTTTCCCAGATGTTGTTTCTACCATGCTGGTGTAACCAAGGTGATATTTTACATCCCCGGAAAAAACAGAATCTGCATGCCCTTCGCCTTCAAATTCACTAAAAATATCTTCGTAGTGTTTTTGGAGTGTGTTGGCTAAAATGTTCAGACGTCCCCTATGCGCTGTTCCGATTACAATTTCTTCCAGACCAAGTTGTGCACCATATTCAATAATCGCATCCAATCCGGGAATAAGTGTTTCTCCACCTTGAAGTGAAAACCGCTTTTGGCCGACATATTTTGTATGCAGGAACCTTTCAAAAACAACAGCTTCATTTAATTTTCGTAATATTCGTCTTTTTTCATCAACTGTGCAGACCGTTTTATTTTTAGTCAGTTCCATCCGCTGTTTTAGCCATTGCTGCTTTTCCGGCACACGGATGAACATGTACTCAGCTCCGATAGAACTACAATATGTTTCATCTAAATGGCTTAAAATATCACGCAATTTGGCTGGACCAATATTTAATTCTGCGCCGGCTTCAAAAACAGTATCAAGATCACTTTCTTTTAAATGAAAGTTTTCAAGATCAAGATTTGGTTTATATGGCCTTCTCTCCCGGACAGGATTAGTCTTTGTAAAAAGATGTCCCCGTGTACGGTAGGCGTTGATCAGGTTAATTACAGAAAGTTCTTTTAAGGCTCTTTTGGTAGTTATTTTATCATCAAGAATTGTTTCTGTGTCTTCACCGTTCTGGCCGTATTCATAACCGGTGAAAAACATACGCCAGCTTTCATCAACAGATTCAGGGTCTTTCAGGTATTCCTGATACATCTGGTCAACATATTGTGGATGTGCATTATTTATATATGAATATTTATCCATTTACTTTCTCTTTAATACTTGGAATATTGAATTAATGAAGTGGTAGAATTGATGCGTACCTCAGTTTTTTCAATAATTCAGTATTTCAATAATTCATTTTACTTTTTTGTATAACTATTATTTACTATAAAATTTCTTTTTAGTTAAAAGTATTGTGTTTCTAAATGAGTGAATATACTCGGTTTACTCGTGGTTTAATGTAGTTTGAATTAACTTTAAATTTGTTGGGGCTGAATATACAACAAAATCTTGTTTTTGAAAATAGGGAAAAATCACAGGAAGATTAAAAGGAGCAAAGTTTTCTATCTTTAACTTTTGATATTTATGTTGCTTTCCACGAATTTCTCAAATTGGCTGGAATAAAAGCTAAATTCAGGTACCTGATAAGAGCTCTCAGGAATAACGATACATATATAAAATATTTCTTAACCAAGGAAGATCACAGAGTAATACGGAATAAAGCTTTTAAAATTTTCCGCGTCCTCTGCGTCTCCGTGGTTAACATTATTTATTCTGTGTTTCTGTAGTAAAAATTATATTAGCTCAGGCTTATAAACCTAGTGTCTCCCGTATTCTGGCCAGGTGATGGTAGCTATGGCGAAGTGCATGATCTTCAATGAAGAACTGAGCTGTTAGTGGCGCATCTGCATTAAGCGAAACAGGTGCAGCCTTTTCCAATTGAGCATCTGAAAGTTTTCTTACTGAATCTGCAGCGGCCAAACTATTTTGCTTAAGCAATTCCAGTGTTTCTTTTTTATTTACCGATGCATACTTTTCTGCATGATCAGCATTTATTTGGTCAACCACATCCATTGTGGCCCCGGTTATCGGTTGCCCGGATGCCAGGGTTTGCGCCAATTCAATCTCCATTGGATAACTGCTGGCCACATGGTGAACAACAACACCAATCGTGCGTCCATCAACCAAAACCGGAGTTTGCCAATCCGATTCGGATAAATTTTTTACAAATAATTCCAGGGCCTTTGCACCTTTAGCTATACGTTCTGCCAAATCTTTGGCTTTTTTGCTTTTTACTGAGTGTAAGTTAGTCATAATTATTTCCTTTCATTTAATTTTGATTAAAAAAATCTTTCCATGGTTACGCAAAATAAATGCAATTCAGATTCCTGATAAGATATTTCATGTTGTAATCCCGATATGGCGGGGAATGACAATAAACGCAAAAGCATATGTTTGAAGTTCTTTACAACCTCCGAGTACTCTGCGCCTCAGCAGTGAATTAATGCCCTCCGTAGTATTTGAAATTCTCTTTCCACGGATTACACGAAAATAAGAAAAGTAAAAACAAATATTCTCTGTGTACTCTGCGTCTCTTTGGTGAATTAATTTCATTTCTCGCCTTTTACGCTAAAATTAAAAACATCCGGGCGTGAATAATGCCCGACCACATCGAACATTCGTTTTGCTGCAATAATTTGCTGATGATCAATATCCGCATAAAGAATGCCCTCTTCTGCTTCCAACGGTCCGGCTAAAAGTTGACCATTTGGCGCTATAATTGCACTGTTACCTGGATTAATCCAATCCCTGCCTGCAGGATAAAGTTTTTTAAAATTATACTCATCCGGAATATCATTCATCCGGATAGCCATACAGGTGCTGACCACAAATAAGCCGCCCTCTCTGGCTGTATGTTGCATGGATTGCAGCCAATTAGAACTTTTATCCCAGGTTGGTGATGCAAGTATCTGCGTACCTGCTTCATAAATTGCATTCCTTGCCAAGGGCATAAAATTTTCCCAACAAATTAATCCACCAATTTTACCGGCAGATGTGGAATATGATTTAAGTGTACAGCCATCGCCCTGAGCCCAAATAAGCCGTTCGCCACCCGTTGGGATTAGCTTTCTATGGGTACCTAATATTTCTCCCTCATCGCTGATAAACAACAGACTATTAAAAAGACTGGCGTTGCTTGTTTCAGAATTGCGTTCATGCATACCAATTACAACATTTATATTTGCAGATTTTGCAGCCTTGCACAGCATTGCTGTAGAGTTGTCCGGAACAGAAACAGCATTTTCAACCAGTTTTACATAAAGTTCATTTAAAACGGCACCATTGCTGTTTGGAACAAGCCAGACCCAATCGGGATATCCTGAAATAAATGCCTCGGGAAATACAATTAGTTTGCAACCCTTTTCACCTGCTTCAGTAATTGCCTTACAAGCTTTGCGAACTGTCGCATCTCTGTTTAAAAACACTGGGGTTAATTGTGCTGCAGCTATCTTTATTTTGTTTTCCATATTGTCCCTCCAATATTAAAATCAAATAATTATTGTTGGGACCAAGATAGGAGCATTAGATTAAAATCAATACCACGATTGATTCAAAATCTGGTACAATTGATTCAATTTGGCCGGTTTTGCTATTAATTTTTAGAAATACTGCTAAAATCGGTGGGTGTACTACCAAATCTTTTCTTGAAAATTTTTGCGAAATAGGTTGGGCTGTTAAAACCGGAATCATATGCAATTTCAGAAATAGTTTTACCGCTTTTTTTGATTTGTTTTAAGGATAGTATAAGTCTCGCTTCCTGAATTAGCTGATTTGGAGCCAGACCTGTTAATGATTTTATTTTGCGGTAGGTTTGTGATTTACTTAGGCCAAGTAGTTCATGCAAATTATCACTTTTAAATTCAGGATTGATTAAGTTATTCTTTAATTCTTCTGATACCTGAAGTAAAAAACTGAAGTCTTCTTTTTGGATTGTTTTAAAATCTTCGATGTTTACTTTGGAAGTAATCTTTTCTTTTTCAGCAAGGGCTTTAGTTTCATAATCAAGATAAATTGTTTTATTAAAACCTAAATTACAAATATCCTGAGTTTTCTTTTTTGTTTCCTCAAATAAATCTTTTCCATGCTCATCAACCGGTCTTCCGCTAACTAAAGAAATACTAAACTCAAGATTATTTTTAACAGATTTTAATAAATTTACAACTGCCTCAGCACAGAGCATTGCCTCGCTCGCTAAAACAAAAGAAACCATAATTTCATCATCGGGCTGAACGACAATTGTGCCATTATTTTGTTCAACTAAGTTTGAAATCTCTTTATACACATTAATATACTTGACGGTAAAATCCGCATAATTGAGCAAAAGGATTGTACGGTATCCAGTATCAATTTCCCCTGAATTTGTGTACGCTAAATCGTTTACACTTTTACCCTGCCCAAGAAATAGATTAAATTCATCATCCGAGACTTCAATTATATTGCAGGCTGTATTCCCATGAGATTCTTTATGAACTTTATTGCAGGCATCTTTGTCCGGTCCTTCCATTAGGCAGAACAGGGTTTTGGCATCTACATTTACCCAGTATTTTATTTGAGTAACGCCAAACCTTTCCTGGATGGCCAAGTCCTGCATGTGTGCTTTTACAACATCTTCAACCGAAAAATCATCGGAATCGACCGTGTGAATATCCATATATAGTGGCATAGCTTTGTTCTTTATTTTATTTATTATTGATCAGAATTATTTTTACTCGGTTTGTACGATTTGGAAAACAAGGCTCAACACGATTAAGATAATCCCCCAGTACTCAACTGGGATAAAATAGAATGTATTTTTTGATTCTTCAAATATCCTTTCTATCCTCTCATCTAAGCTTAGGTTTAAAATATCCAATTCTTCACTTTTTTTGCGGCTATGGGTGTTTAAGTATCTTCCAAGAGGCCATAAAATAACAGATGAGATCATACAAGTGATAGACAACCATTGGAGGGTTGGTAGGTTTTGATCAAAAAACTTCATACATGTGGTTACAGCAAACGTAATAATTACTACAATAATAGGGACAACAAGGCCCCAACCACGGGAAATTATAATCAATAATCTATCCTTATTAAACCTTTAACTTAGAAAGATATTTATTTGAGGGATTCGTAGTGCAAACAATGTTGATCCCATCGTTTTAATACTACCCGTGCAGCATCCGGTACATATGCAACAGTGTAATCCTCTCCCTGGAAATCGATGACATTTTGCAATGACTCAAATGTAATTATAGTAACGAATTCAACCTCATCACCATTCTCTTTTCGAAGCACTTCAAATCCCTTATATCCAGAGATTTTCTTTTCTTCAATGCCTGGAATAACCGTTTTTATGAGTACATCAAAATACTTTTCTGCATTATCCTGAGTTGTCCATCCATGCCATATTCTTTTTATCACTGATTCCTCTTTATGTATTATTTACAACTTAATATCTTGTTTAGCAGCAGCAACAATAATCATCATATCTTTAATAATCAACTACTTAGATCAGCCTTCTCAAATTCAATTTTCACAAAATGTAAAGATTCAAAATTAACTTTGTGTACTAAAAACACTGAATATATTTCAAATTATTGAATCTCAAATAGCTAAGAAGCCCGTTTGCGCCGGACTATACTTTTTGTATCGAAGTCCAATTCCAACTGTACTTCCTTTTTCTCATTTTGAATGGATTTAAAATAGTGAAGCTGCAAAATGTAAATCAATGCACCAAATAATCCCCAAAAGAAATTGAAAAAAATATTTGTGAAAACAGCTACTTGTGATGGATTGAACCCACGTGGCATTTCAATAATCATCGAAATTGCCAAAAGAGAAAAAATCAATTTGGCTGTAATGTTACGCGGCTTTCTTCGGTTTATATATTGATACAGCGTATAACCAACAATTGTAAAGGATGAAAAAAGTTGGATAGTACGGATAATAAAATCCAGATCTGACGTGGAAAATAGTTCGGGCTGAACAAAGCTAAAAGAGTAATTGCTATCAAACGATCTTATTGGCCACCGGTTTAATATGATTATATAAAAGCAATACAGCGGTACAATTTTTATAAGAGTCCTTAACTCAAAACGCTGCTCCGAGGCCATTTTCTGTTTTTGAAGCAGAAAACGAACTGCTATAAATGCAACGCAAATCAAACAAAAAGCGAGAATCGTTTTTGGAAATTCAACAAGTGCTGGAAAAGTGCTGATGATAAACCATGCAAAAAAGAAAAGAAAAAAAAGTATCCTGTTAAAATATGTTTTGGAATAAATGCGGTTCAGATATATTTCACTTATTAAAATAGCTCCCATCAATCCAAGTGGTAAAATCAACCAAATTCTCTGTACCTCTTTTCCGATGGCCAGGCTGCTTAGCCAAAGTAAAGGAATTAATAAAAACAACAGGTTCATCAACGGTATTTCAAGAATAATTTTACCCGAAGCTTTGGAAAGCCTTTTTTTAAACTGCACATAAAAGAAGGCACCAACCAATGAACCAAAAGAATTGGCTGCTATATCAATAAGGCTGGTCATTCTTGTGTATATAAAAAATTGGTTAAACTCGATAAAGCTGCTTAGTGCCAGACCCAATAAATAAACTTTGGCCAGGTAAAAACGGCTCTTTTCACCTATAATAGAATGGATAAGAAAGCCAAATGGTGTAAAAAGGAAAATATTCTGCAAAACCTCTTTTACATCCCAAAACCAGAATATGGCCAGCTTTTGCGGAACGTGGTACCGAAAAGGTGCAAGGGTTATCACCAGAATTATTATCAGCATATAAGCAAATAAGGCCGTACCTAATAGCTTAAAACTGCCATCTTGCCGAGAGTTATTTTCAAAAAGCATAAAACTATTTTCGAACGCATGTAACAGGTACTTTATTAATTGGCCTGCAAGTGGAAATTCAAGAATTACTAAAATCATATTGATTTGATAACTCGGCATAAAGTAAATTCCTGCCTTCACTCATATAACACCTTCATTTTCTATTTGGGAACCAGGTTTAATGAAAAAACAAATCTTAAAAGATTACTTTTTTATAATGTTTGGCGCTACACTTATGGGGCTTTCCATTTCTGTATTTATGATTGATGCAAGGGTTGTTCCTGGCGGGGTTTCCGGTATTGCCATGGCTCTCCATTTTATTAATGAAAACATTCCCACGGGATTGGCATTATGGCTGATGAATATACCTTTGTTTGTTTGGGGTATTAAAGAACTTGGCTGGGGTTTTGCCCGGCGAACTATTTTTGGCTTCAGCATAAGCGCTTTTTCAATTGACCTTTTTCACGGTGATTTTCCGGGCTTGGAATTCTTTGCCTTAAATAAAAGTGAAGCAATTGTTGATTTGCTGCAAAATGATTTTCTTTTTCTAATCATTATCGGTGCAGTTTTGCTTGGCGTGGGTATGGGTTTTGTATTAAAACATCAGGGGACAACCGGTGGCGCCGATGTAGTGGCCGCTATTTTACAGCGCCGCTTTGGCTACAAACCCGGCAATTCCATTATGGTAATGAATTTTTTTATTATTACTTTTGCCACAGCGGTTATTTATATCAATAATTTATCACCCAACAGACCCGCTATCTCATTGGCATTTTATGCCCTGATGTTAACATTTATAATCTCGCGGATTGTTGATGTTATGATTGATGGCTTTGATTATGCACGATCTGCTTTAATAATCTCTGAAAAAGGCGAAGAAATTGCCGATGCCATAATGAATCGTATGTCACGTGGTGCTACAGCTTTAAAAGGTCGTGGTTTGTATCGTAATACAGATCGTGAAATTTTGATGACTGTTATTACCCGGCGCGAAATAATCATGCTGGAATCGTTGATAAAAGAAATAGATCCGGATGCATTTGTAATCATCAGTACAGTTCACGAAGTTTTAGGCGAGGGTTTTAAACGCCGGGCTTAAAGCTTGCGGAGTTCCTCAATTTTTGCCATATTGAGACGAGAGATACGATCATAAAAAAGTCAACTCCTCCGACAAAGCCAATAAAACCATGAAAAACTCCATAACTCTAATCCTGCATATATTAAGTAGCTTTGCCACCGCAGTTATTGCTTTTATTTTGCCCTTAAAACTTGTCTTAGTTGTCGAAGCAGAAATTGTTCTACCTGTTTATCTTTTGATTTCAACAATCCTTATTTTAGATTTTTTAAACAATCTGAAAGAATATCGCCAACGTAAAAACGAATCCTCACCGCAGGAGATATTGGAGCATAAACATAACGCATTTCTTTTAGCGATTGATTTTATTGGTATTTTACCGCTTGGAATAATTTTTACTCCAATTGTTGGAATCCTTCAATTGCTCAAAATCATCCGTATCGCACAGTATCAATCCGTTTGGAACAGACGTGCTGTCAGGTTGGGCGATTATCAGAAACTGGCCTTTTTTGTCTTTTGGATTTTTATTATCACCCATTGGTTGGCATGCGGTTGGTTGGCTCTACACAATTATGGTTCAATATCTGATACTACAACGTTATATGTCCGGTCCCTTTATTGGACGGTTGTAACACTAACAACAGTTGGTTATGGCGATATCGTCCCAAGCACAAATATTGAAACAGCATATTCTATGGTTGTGATGATTTTTGGTGTTGGTATTTATGGCTATGTAATTGGTAATATTGCCAAAATTCTTTCCACAACAGATCCTGCTAAAATGGCTTTTCAAAATAATATGGATAGCCTGAAAGCTTTCGTAAAATACCGGGAACTACCGATAACATTACAGCACCGTATTCGTGATTATTATGCATATCTTTGGAAAAAGCGATTGGGTTATGATGAATCCGGTTTTTTAGAAAACCTGCCTACCGGTTTAAAAAATGAAGTTGCGCTGCACTTAAAACGCAAGATAATAGACAAGATACCGTTATTTAAAGAAACAGGTGAAGAATTCTTGAATGATATCGCCCTGAACCTTAAGCCTGTCATTTATACACCAGGAGATTTTATTATCTCGGAAGGTGAAGAAGGTCATGAAATGTTTCTTGTAATAAAAGGAGAAATTAAAATCTTTAAAAACGGTACGCCTGATAAGTCAATTATTTTAAAAGACGGTTCGTTTGTTGGTGAGATTGCCCTGTTGCGCAATGAACCGCGTATGGCCAATGTTCAGGCCATTACTTATACAGATTTATATAAGTTGGAACGCGAGGTGTTTGAATCAGTTTTGTCTCAACACCCTGAGATTGCAAAAAAGATAAAAGATACAGCTGAAGCCCGTATTAAGATGAACACTAGTGATTAAGACTTTCGATTAGGATGTCGTCATTTCTGTAGGTTTTTAACAGGAATCCGTTTTAGATTCCCGATAAGGGCACTCGGGAATGACAACTATTTAATTCACAGATAAACTCCTGTTTTTCTTGGTGCTACTTTTTTTCACTACTTAATAGCCCCATCACATAAAAATCGCAATAATGACCTTTGTGAAACATTGCCTCGCGTAAGGTGCCTTCAATTTTAAAACCGCATTTTTGATAAGCTTTTACAGCCCGTTCATTGCCGACATAAACATGAAGCTGGATTCTGTTTAAATTTAAAGTTTCAAAAGCATAATCTATCATAAGATTTGTAACTTCCCTGCCGTATCCTTTTGACCAGTTTTCCTTTTGGGCAATGGCAATATAATAAACTGCCGCTCTGCTAATCCAATCAACCCTGTAAAAAGCAGTAACTCCAATGGATTTGTCCGATTCCTTTTCACAGATTGTAAAAAGTACGGTTTTATGGTCCGCTATGGCTTGCTCCAGTTTTACAAGTTGCTCTGCGGGTGAAGAAGGTAAAGCATAAAAAAGAAACTCACGCGGATCCGGATGGTTTTCTGTTTCAGCCCAGATGTTTTTATCATCATCTTCACAAGCACGAAGATAGATATTAGTTCCAATAATAAATGGATTTTTCATAATCCCTTTTCTTATTTATGTGAAAACCATTCGGCATACAACTCCGGTCTGCGGTCCCTTAAAAAAAGTTTGTGAGCATTGGAGTCTTTTATTTCATCCAGGTTAATATCCGCATATAAAATTTCTTCTGTCCCCATTCCTGCCCTGGCAATCACTTCTCCTGCCGGATTGCATACAAATGACTCTCCTGCGAAAGTAAGTTTTTCCTCTTTACCAACCCTGTTGCACAAAGCAGTAAAATAACCATTTTGAAAAGCTGCCACGCGCATTTCTGCTTCGTACAAACCATCCGGCCATTCTCCAATGGAACCGGCCTGTGGTATAAAAACAATCTCAGCACCATTTAAGGCCAGGGCGCGCATATATTCAGGATAATGGCGATCGTAACAAATGGCAACACCAATTTTGCCGTAGGCTGTATTATAAACTGGCGCTCCAAATTCACCTGGTGCGTAATACCCTCTTTCATGAAAATATTCATAATCTGTTATGTGCACCATTTGGGTTTTGCCAAGAATTTTTCCATCTGTATCAATTACGGGTGATGTATCAAAGGTTTTATTACCTGCTTTTTCAAAAATATTTAAAACAATAACTATTTTAAGTGTCCGGGCCAACTCCTGGAAGCGCCTTACAGTTTCACCATCTACCGGTTCTGATAAGGCCAATGTCTCGGAGGACGCTTTTAGTTGAGGATAGAAACGTTCGAAAGCTAACTCTGCAAAGGCAACAATTTCAGCGCCATTTTTGGCAGCTTCTTCCACAGCTTGAATTCCTTTTTTTCGATTTACCTCTCTGTTTTCCGTTGCTTTTTGTTGAACTAAAGCGATCTTCATATTTTTCCTATAAATTAATTTCTGGTTTCAGTTTTTCTAAAATCAATTTTTTACACTCGGTTTTATCAAAAACACAATTCGTCTAATGATTCAATAACTGTCGCGCCTGCATCTAAAAGTTTTCCTTTTGTTTGGTGTCCTTGAGCAACTAAAATTGCTTTTACATTTATCGCTTTGGCAACTTCCAAATCATGAACCGTATCTCCAATCAACAAAATATCTTCCTCATTCAAACCTGAACCTTTTATCCAATCTTGAGCAATATCTTCTTTGCCAAATGCATTATGATTGTCAAGCCCATTTATCGCAGAAAAATAATTAAAAATATGATTATCCGACAAAGCCTTAACTAAATAACTATGCTTAGAAGCTGATAAAACTGATTGTGAAATACCGGCCTTTGCTACCATTTTCAAAGAATTTTTTGCACTACTATGAAGCATACATTCATTTCTACGCGATTCATATGTATGAATAAACTGTGTTCCTACTTCTTTAAAAGTTGTTTTATTGAAGTTGAAACCAAGTTTTTCATAATAACTGATTACAGGAAAATCGAAAATGGATTTATAATGATCAAGCGTCATTTCAGGAAGGTTATGCTCTTTTAAAATTAAGTTCATAATATCTACGCATAGCCAGGCATCATCAAGCAAAGTGCCGTTCCAATCCCAAATAATGTGTTTAAACTTTGATATATTCATGGGCTTAAAATTAACTCACTAATTAAGCTCTCGCATTTAATATTGAAACAAGATTAATAAGATTCTTAATTTCGTATGTTGGAATAATTCCATCCTGAGACACATTGTTTTCGGGATTAAACCAACATGTATCAATTCCATAATTCTGTCCGCCCAAAATATCTGAACCCAGATTATCGCCAATTATAAGTACCTCTTTTTTATTTGGATTGCCGATTTTATCAAAAGTAAGATCAAATATTTTTTTATGTGGCTTTGCCGATCCAACTTCCTCAGAAATAACAATCTCATCAAAATATTTTGTAATAGATGATTTTGAGAATCTGGGTCTTTGCACAGATTTGAGCCCATTTGTTATCAACAGCAACTTGTACTCACCGGACAATTTTTCGATAAGTGATTCTGCACCATCAATCAATTGGTCGCTCTGGCTCAAAAATTCAAGATACAACCTACTTGCTTTATTAGCATCAGCCTGAACATTTATTTCTTCAAAAAAAATATTAAATCTTTGTACCGGGATTACATTCTGCTCTATTTCTTTTTTTTCAAACTGTGCCCAGATTGCTTTATTTATATCATAATAAATTCTGTGATATTTATTCTTGAAAGGAATACCTAAAGAAGAGAATGTCTGTTCTATTGCGCTATCCTGCGCTGCATCAAAATTAAACAACGTGCCGTCAGCATCAAAAAAAAGCCAGCTATATTTCATTCTTAAACCTCTGAATTACAATATTTAACAATAAATTTTATTTTTTTTGCAAGGTTTTTATTACGCATCTGTCTGAAGTTATAAATACCATGGTAATAAAAACATTAACTTAATCTGAAAGGAAATATCATGAAAGCATCAAAAATATATTTATCAATGATACTTGCAGTATTAGTTTTATCAGCAAGCTTAGTTGCCCAAAACCCTAATCGAATGAAACAACGCGGGGAAGCAAGAGAAGGCAGATCATTTAGAAAAGAAAAAATGATGAATTTACCAGGACTAACAGATGAACAAAAAGAGAAAATGAAGGAAATTAAGATCAGCGGAATGAAAGCGATGAAACCAATAAGAAATCAGCTTGGTGAAAAGTTAGCAAAATTACAAACACTTGAAACCGCCGAAAAACCAAATATGAGCGCAATCAATGAAACTATTGATGAGATATCATCTTTAAAAACGGCACAGGCTAAATTACGCGCCGGCAACAAACAAAGAATACGTGCCCTGTTAAACGATGAGCAAAAATTATTTTTTGACGCAAAAGGCCATGGAAAAGGTGGAAAACATGGACGTGGAATGGGAAAACGCGGCCAATGTATGCAGCAATAATTTTAGCTTACTTTAAAATTCCTGCCAATGAGGGATGGTTTAAACGCCATCCCTTTTCTTTTTTACGTTTACCATCATTAAATAATAAATTGGAATTCCTACCAAAACAGTAACTATAGCTGTAATTGATTCAACAGGTCTATTTATAAAGGCTGCTACCATTATTAGAAAACTACTGATTAAAAAAAAGATTGGGATAACCGGATACCCCCAGGTTTTAACTGCGAATTCTTCGCCAATTTTCCGTTTACGCGCCAGAAATAAACCAAATACGGCCAGCCATGGAAAAATATTCAGTGCAAAGCCTATATAAATTAGCAGTTGTTCAAAGGTCCCCACCAAGACCATGAAAACGGCTAAAAGCCCTTGAACTAAAATCGAATATCCCGGTACCTCATATTTTGGGCTTATGCGAGATGCAAAAGAAAAAAACATCTTATCAATGGCCATGGCATAATAAACGCGTGGACCAATAATTATAAATGCACTTAGCGAGGATAACAATGCAATACTTATAAGAAGCCCGAAAATATCTCCAACCCAGCTTCCAAAAGCATGAGTTGAAACCTGTTCAACAATGGCAATACTATCTCTTATATCCTGAAAAGGGACTTCCTTTAAAATAAAAATATTTAGTAATAAATATAGTCCAATCACGATAAGAGTACCGCTTATAAGCGAGCGTGGCAAAGTTTTCTTGGGATTAACTAATTCACCTGCAATATAAGTGCTTGCATTCCACCCACTATAAGAAAACATAACCAACATCATGGCCACACCAAATCCACCTTCTGCAACTGAAAATGACATACTGTCTGAAAATAACTCGATATTTCCGCCACCAAATAGAATCCCGGTTATTGACAATCCAAGAATAATTAAAATTTTAAGGACTGTTAAGCTATTTTGAATAATTGAACCAAATTTTACTCCAAAATAATGGATGGCAGTAAATAAAATTACAACCAGAATTCCAATTACTTTTAGGCTTTGTCCTGAAGTTAGAAAACCTTCAAACAAAACTAAATTGGATCCGGCTAAAAAGTAAGCTGCAAAGCTAATCGCGGCCCCGGCGATTGGTGCGGAGAACCCAACAAAAAAGCTTGTCCAGCCAGTTAAAAAGCCCACAACAGGGTGATATAGTTTTTTTAAGTACACATATTCGCCACCTTCTTCCGGCATACGCGTAGAAAGTTCTGAATAACTTAAAGCACCACTTAATGCAATAAGTCCGCCTAGCAGCCAACAGGTAACTATCCAGCTTGAATTTGGCAAATAATTCGCCATAATGCCCGTTGTTGTAAATATTCCGGTACCTATCATATTAGCAACAACAATAGCAATTGCGGTTGTTAAGCTGATTTTTTTCTTAACCTGACTTGTCGGTTCCACGGGAGATGTCATTTAAACTTACTTCTTTTTTAAGATGAAAAAATACTGCTTTTCCAGGAATTTGTATTCTTTTTCAATAATTAAACCATTGCCTTTGAGTGATTCCAAAACATCTTCTTTAGTAATATTGTGGCCAAATGGTCCGGACGATGATTCCTTCTTATAATCAATAATTGCAATCCGCCCATCCTTTTTAATTTTTCCGGCTAATTTCTTTATATACTGATTTTTATTATCAAAATGATGAAAAGTATTTCTGATAAAAATCAGATCCAGGGAGTTTTCTTCAAAATTTGAATCATCCGTTTTTGCCAGAATTGTCTGGATATTTGAAATCCCTTTTTCTTTTGCATCCAGTTCAATACTTTTTAAGAACTCCTGATTGATATCGGCTGCAAAAACTTTTCCTTCACTACCGGTTTCTTCAGCAAACCGAAAGGTATAATAGCCCCCACCAGATCCTAAATCTCCGATGAAATCACCTTTTTGAATATCCAGTGTTTTTATGACTTCATCCGGTTTCCATTCAGGCGCTCTTGCAAGTTTATTAAAATGTTTAGCGCGGTCCATTTGTGAACCACAGAAAACAAAAACTACAAAAAACAATGGAAACATAATAAAGGTTAATGTTCTCTTCATTGCACCTCCTCTATGGATAAAAGATTTTTTTTAGATTTGATTATCAATAGCCTGCGGCGCCACCATCCGGGCTACGTGTATCAGCCGCACCGGATATAATTCCGGATTCATAATCAACATAAATGCCCATTGCCCTGCCCAATGTAACTCCCTTTTCATACAATATATGGCCCATACTTTCATACAATCTTTTTGTATCCGGCGAGAGTTGCCACTCTTCATAATAAGTTTTATCCGGAAGCCATTGATGATGAATTCGCCCCGCTTCAATTGCCTGCCCAATATTCATTTCATGATCAATTACATTCAGAATAACCTGCAATGTTGTATTAATTATGGTTCGTCCTCCAGGGCTACCAATAACAAGAACAGGTTTACCGTCTTTGGCAACTATTGTTGGCGACATACTGGAAAGCATTCGTTTTTCCGGCTCGATTATATTTGCCTTTGTTCCAATGCGACCTTTTCTGTTTGTTAATCCGGGGATTGCATTAAAATCGCCCATTTCGTTATTAAGGAAAAATCCCAGACCTTCTGCTACTATTTTACTGCCCCACCACTGCTCTATTGTGTAGGTCAAAGAAACCGCATTTCCTTCAGAATCAACAACTGAAAAATGGGTAGTATTGTGTTTGTCAAAAGTCTGGTTAAACTTAGAAGAGTCACTTTCAGAAGCCTTAAAAAAATCAATCCCTGAACGAAGTGTTTTAGCATGTTCTTTGGAAATCAGTTTCTGAACAGGCATATTCTTATTAAAATCCGGATCACCCAGATATTGTGCCCGGTCAGCAAACGCCCTGCGCATTGCTTCTGTTAGTAAGTGCAAATAAAGTGCGGAGTTGTGTCCCATCCCTTTGAGATTATAACCTTCAAGAATATTTAGCATTTCAAGAATCGCCACTCCACCGGAAGCAGGTGGTGGCATAGACCAAACATCGAAACCTCTATAATTACCACGAACTGGCTTTCGCTCTACAGCTTGGTACTTTGCAAGATCTTCTTCTGTGATTATTCCACCGTTTTCTCTCATAAATTTGGCCAGTAGTTTTGCTGTTTCACCTTTGTAAAAACCATCGTGACCGTGTTGCTGGATTCTTTTAAGAGTTTTGGCAAGATCAGGTTGTGGCCAAAGTTCTCCGGGCTGATATAGTTCACCTTTATTGTTTATAAATTTTCTTTTAGTTGAAGCAAATTTTGCTAATTTTTCCGAATAATCTCTTGTAACATCGTTATACAAATACCATGTAAATGGGAAACCCTCCTCTGCAAGTTTAATTGCCGGTTCAACCAAATCGGCCCAATCAAGCTTGCCATATTTTTTATGCGCCTTGTAAAGCCCTGCTACGGTTCCAGGAACTCCAACAGCAATTAGACTATCATGATTGGAATTATTTAAAACTTTGCCATCTTTGTTCAGATACATTTCTTTTGTTGCTGCAAGTGGTGCTTTTTCTCTAAAATCAAACGTAGTTACATCGCCGTTTGTTTTGTGTAAAACTAAAAAGCCTCCACCACCTATATTTCCTGCTTGCGGGATTGTAACCGCAAGTGCAAAAGCCGTTGCAACCACTGCATCTATTGCATTTCCACCCTTTTTTAGAATGTCGCGCCCTACCTCCGATGCAATGATTGAAGTAGAAACGACCATTCCATTCTTGGCATATGCAGGAGTACGTCCATTATTGGCAAAAAGTGTGGTAACAGAATAAATGATCAGAAAGAAAATAGTTTTTATTGACATATTAATCCTGCTTTAATGGTTTGACTTTAATTTTGAAATATAGGTTTAGATTGTTGATCGAATTTGATGTGAGAAAGGCTAAAATATATGAGACATAATTACCAATCAATTGGAAAATAGTCTTTAAGGAATTTACCAACCCAGTGTTTGCCTGTGATAATACCATCAAAAATAGGATCACAAACCCTTGCAGCACCATCTACAATATCAAGTGGCGGCTGAAAATCATGTACATTTTGTTTGAATTTAGAAAGCTCGATTGGATCTTCATCAGTTACCCAACCAGTATCAACCGCATTCATAAAAATGCCGTATTTTGCCAAATCACTTGCCGATGTATGGGTTAACATATTTAACGCTGCTTTGGCCATATTTGTATGTGGATGACGGTCTGCTTTTGTAAATCTGTAAAACTTGCCTTCCATCGCCGTAACATTGACAATGTGCTTTTGTCCTGTATTATCCTGTTTCATCAGGTTTACCAGTCGATTGTTTAAAACAAAAGGTGCCACTGAATTCACAAGTTGCACCTCGAGCATTTCCGGAGTTTCAATTTCCCCAAGTTTTAATCGCCAGCTATTTGTTTTTCGAAGATCAACCTGTTGAAGGTAAACATCCAGCTTGCCAGCGGGAAAAACTTCTTTAGCTACAATTGAATTATCAAAATTATATGGGATTTGAGAAAGCTTTGCAGAAGCACGTATCCCGATGCCGGGACCCTCGCTATGCCAACTAACCGGCAGATTTGAACCATTTTCATTCTCTGGTTTACACAGTGCCGCCAGAGTATTTTTACACTCATCATAATCCGTTAAAAGATTTTGTACATCTTTGGAGAACAAATTTATGGATCTTGATTCATTTTCTATTAAGTGTGAATAGAACCCAGGCGGGCGCCGTACAGTTTGTGCAGCATTGTTGATAATTATATCCAGGCGGTCATAAGCTTGCTCAATATACCTGCCAAAAATTTCTACGCTTGGTGTATGGCGCAAATCCAATCCAAAAATATGCAAACGGGCTTTCCACTCAGGAAAATCTTCTTCTTTTGAATAACGCAAAGCAGAATCTACCGGAAAACGAGTTGTTGCAATCACAGTAGCTCCTGCACGAAGCAGCATCAATGTTGCATGATAGCCGATCTTCAGCCTTGAACCTGTAATTAAGGCAACCCGGCCAAAGAGAGAAGCGGATTGAAAACGCTTTTTATAATTCAAATCTCCGCATGACTTGCACATCGTATCATAAAAATGATGCAGGGTTGTAAATTCTGTTTTGCAAACATAACAATTCCGCGCTGAGCTAAGACTGTCAGGTTCAATTTCTTTATCAATCCGGTTTAAAGGCAGTTCTTTCGGCGCTTTAAAAACATCATTTAATCGTGCTCCGCGGATTCCTGTATTAGCCCGGGCAATTTTATCCGGTTTTTTTGCGGCTTCCCGTTTGGCAAGTTTTTTATCTGTGCGGCGTTTCTTACGTTCTTCGGGTGAAGGTCTGGCAATTTTGCCTGCAGCTTCATAAAGTTTCCGTTTTTCTTCTTTACTTAGCCCGCTTATTTGCTCGCTGTTTTCAACAAGGTTCTCAAGAAGTAAGATGCAGTTTTGAATATCCTGCAAAGTATATTTTTTTTCTTTCATAAAGCTATTTTATTTCACTTTCGATCACTCAAAGGGATATTTAAAACCCCATTCGTCTCTCATTTTATCCATAATTTCCATGATTGCAACTGTCTCATCTAACGGAATAATGTCACTTTCCTGTTTACCATTATTTATACAATTAACTACTTCTTCAACCTGGTATATAAAACCATTTTCATGATTATTTTCAACAACTTTTTTGACGTCTTTTATTTCGTTCGTGCCATCATGTTCAAAAATTGTAAATCGATCACCTTTGTGAAATTCTGGAAATTCAATATATCCTCTACTGCCATAAATTTCAGCCTGATTTCTCATTTTGAGATTATAACTTGTAGAAATATTTGCAAAACAGCCGGATGGAAAACGAAACATATAATTTGATATTTCATCAACACCCAAATCGCTAAAACGTGTCATTGATTTTATTTCCGTTGGAAGCTCACCAAGTAAAAAACAAACAACAGAAATAGGGTAAATTCCCATATCCAAAGTAACACCGCCTGCAAGGTCGGGTTCTGTAAGTCTTTTTTCATATTCAGGACCAACAAACCCACCAAAAGAAATATTTAGATTTTTTACTTCGCCTATTTCATGATTTTGAATAACATTCTTCAAATTTCTAAGGCTTGGTAAAAACCTTGTCCACATGGCTTCCATTAAAAAAAGATTATTTTTCCGTGCCAGGCCTACAAGTTCTTTTGCTTCCTTTGCATTTACAGTAAAAGCCTTTTCTACCAAAACATGTTTTCCATGTTCCAAAGCAAGCTTGGTGTTTTCGTAATGGAAATTATGAGTTGTAGCTACATAAATAATATCAATTTCGTTGTCGCTAACAATTTCCTGGTAAGTGCAGGCATTTTCTATATTATGCTCATCAGCAAACTGTTTTGCTTTTGTAGCAGATTTCGAGGCAACTGCATGTAAGTGGCAATCCGGATTAATATTAAGGGCCTCTGCCATTTTATGGCCAATAATCCCGGCTCCAATAATACCCCATTTTAGTGTTTTGTTTTTGTTCAATTTCTCAGTCCTTTAATACTTCTTGTTTGCCAAACAAAAACACAGCAAATATTATTATGTTTTTCAAATAATCCATGTGTTTGGTCAATTAATTGTTATTTAAAAGGGAAGATTATATCTGTTTAAATAAATTATGTTTGGCAGCTCTCTTGTCAAAAGTGAGGATTTTTTCACAACCACTTAAAAAAGAACAATGTGCAATCAACAAGTCTGAAAGATCATTACTTTTTTGTTTTGATTCTGAAACCATTTTATGAATTGCATCAAGCTTTTCGAGTTTCAAAATCGGCATTGAAATTAAACTTTCAATAGCCAACACAATCTGCTCTCGTGGCAAATTGTACACTGCTTTCAAAACCCAAATCAGCTCAAGGGTAACAAGTATTGAAACAAAAAAATAGTCCTTTTTCCTTTCAGCATTCTTAAATATCCGTAAAACTTCTTTGGCCTGAATTTCATCGTCATTTACAAGAAAACGAACAAGAAGGTTTGTATCTATCCCTGTCATATCTTTCTTTCAGAAAATGATCTGCCCAACTCATTATTCATCTCATCAATACTAAAAGAGTTCTTTTTCTTTGATGATAAAAGGCCAAACACTTCATCAACAGATTTGGAAATAGACCGTATTATAACTTCCCCTTTCTCGGATAAAATAAAACCAATTTTATCACCTGTCTGAATGTGTAGAGTCTCTCTTATTTTTTTAGGAATTGTAACCTGTCCTTTTGATGTTATCGCTGCTTCGATCATTTTATTCCTTACGATTATTTAAATTCTTACCTCAATGTAAGGATTCGATTACGTAATTGCAACTTGTCTATAGTAAGTAAAACATGATACATACATAAGCTAATTCGCTTTTAACATTATGTAACTTCCTACTCCATCTTCCAATCCGGAACACGGCCGGGAGTAATTGGCGTACCAATAACCTCAGCTTTTTGCTCAATCATTTCTAAATCTTTTAAAGCAGATTTTAACTTGGCTAAGACAGGTGTAAATTCTTCCCCGGCAATTTTATAATTCTTTTTATGTGTTTCTGTTATTTCAGATGTAGAAGCCCACGCACCATAAATTATTTCATTAATACGATTATTTATTGATGGCGGTACAGGCTCACTATGTCCACGAATAACGCTATTTCCACTTAAACCTAATTTAATTTCTGCAATTTTTTCTTCCAGCGATTTAATCTCATTCTGTAACTCTTTTATCCTGGCGGGTGTATCAAATAAACCTTTTTTAAGATGTTTGATTCGGCTGTCAATTTCACGTACAACTTGTCCTGATCCCCAAATTGCCCTTTGCATTCGTGCGGTCTTTTTCTGAAAAGCCAAGACTTCTTTTTTATTTAATGCAGGCAAAGTTGTATTATTTAATGGAACACATTCAAATGTTTGTTTTTGGCCTAATTCGGTATAAACACCTTTTACCTTTTTTTCCAGGGTCATTGTGTAGTTTCCGGGAGCCGCCAATGGGGCTAATGGACCGGAATCAAAAACACTTCTTGCCCGTGGCTTTAGATTAACCGGTGCCGATTCAGGATAGCGCATATCCCAGCTAACACGATGGATTCCAGACTTTGAAGATCCCTCTATCCTCCTAACAATTTGATTCGCTTCATCACGGATAGTCAAAATAACGGATGGCTTTTCTTCTTTCTTTTCCTTTTCCAATGCATCCCAAGAAGGATAGAAATCATCTTTTTGTTTCTTTTCTTTTTCCTGGCGAATCTCTTTAAGAGATTTCAAGCTTTCCTTTAGATAGTAATTAAATACGGCTCCTACAGGAGGATTTTCTGCAATATAATAATTATCACCCTGCATTGATTTTTTTGCAAGACCTAATGGTGCACTTTCTATAAACATCCAGCTTTTCTTAACAGGAAAAGTTTTTGCTCCGGCATCCAGCTCTTTATTATTAATCTGTCGCAACGGTGAATAATCGTCAAGAATATAAATTCCCCTGCCAAACGTTCCCAGAACTAAATCACTTTCTCGGCGCTGAATGTCTATATCAAAAACGGCAATAGTTGGTAACCCGCCCTTAAGTTGAATCCAATCCTTGCCACCATCTATTGTAAAAAATACGCCAAACTCCGTTCCGACAAATAACAAATCAGGATTAACATGATCTTCAGCAATTGTATAAACCGTACCTCTTTCAGGTAAATTACCTGATATTGAAGTCCATGAATTTCCATTATTTGTACTTTTTAAAACATAAGGCTTAAAATCACCTTTTTTATGATTATCAAAAGTGGCGTAAACAACTTTCTCTTTATGCAAAGAAACCTGAATATGACTCACATAGCTCATACCCGGGACACCGCTAAACTCCGCGATTTTTTTCCAGTTTGTCCCTCCATTTTCTGAAACCTGGATAAGCCCGTCATCCGTTCCTACATAAAGTAAACCTTCCTTAAGGGGCGATTCATCAAAGGAGACAATATTACCAAAAAATGAGGTGGATTTATTTTTGGCTATGGCATCAATACTCCAAACCTTATCCATTATTTTCAATTTATTACGATCAATCTGTCTCGTTAAATCAGGGCTAACAGCTTTCCAGCTATTTCCACGATCATCGCTGCGAAAAAGAATGTTGGCACCAAAATAAAGGCGCTGATTATTATGAGGGCTGATTTTCAATGCAGAATCCCAATTCCAACGAAGTGCCGGCGCGCCTTTATCCGCTTGTGGCTGAATGGATACCATTTCTCCACTTTTTTTATCAAATCTTACAAGTCCGCCATACTGATATTGGGAATAAATGATATTTGGATCTGTTGGATCAACCTGTGTTTCAAAGCCATCTCCAAAAACTGTTACAAACCAATCTGCATTACGAATTCCATTTATTGAAGTGTTGCGAGATGGACCGCCAAGCGTAGCATTATCCTGCGTACCTGCATATACATTATAAAAAGGAGCATCATTATCTACTGTTACTTTGTAGAATTGTGTAACGGGCAAATTATCGAAAAATTTCCAGGTTGCACCCTTATCGAAAGTCTCATAAACACCACCGTCGCAACCAGCCAGCATATAATCCGGTTGTTTGGGGTTTATCCATAATGCATGATTGTCTACGTGCTTATATTTTTCTCCAACCTGTTTCCATGTTTTACCGCCATCAAGCGTCACCATCATCCAGGTATCCATCGAATAAACGCGATTTACATCAACAGGATCACAGATAATTTCCTGGTAATATTGCGGTGAACGGCTAATATGATTACTCATTTTCTTCCAGTTTTCACCGGCATCTGTTGATCTGTAAAAACCCTTCTCTTCAGGAGTGGCTTCAACAATTGCGTAGACCACATCCGGATTAACAGGAGAAACTGCCAGACCAATGCGGCCAATTTCGCCTTTTGGCAAACCCTTACTCAGTTTTTTCCAACTTTTGCCACCATCAACAGATTTGTGTAATCCTGAACCGGGTCCACCATTTAAAAGCGTCCAGACACGGCGCTGGCGTTGATATGTTGCCGCATAAATAATATCCGGGTTTCTGGGATCAAACAGAATATCTGTTACTCCAGTATGCTCATCCACTTCAATTACATTTTTCCAGTTTTTACCGCCATCAGTACTTTTATATAAACCACGTTCCCCACCTGAATTCCACAGTGGCCCCTGTGAAGCCACATATATTGTGTTTGAATCACGTGGGTCAACCAGAATTTTGGCGATATGCTGTGAGTTTTTTAGCCCCATATGCGTCCAACTTGTCCCGCCATCAATCGACTTATACACTCCGTCTCCATATGAAACGCTTCGTTGGCTGTTATTTTCACCTGTTCCAACCCAAAGGTTCAGTGGATTATTGGGATCCATGGTGATACAACCGATGGAGTAAGAGCCTTCATTATCAAAGATTGGCTCAAAGGTTGTTCCGGCATTGTAAGTGCGCCACACACCACCGGAGGCCACAGCTACATAAAAATGAGATGGATTGTCCGGATTAACTGCCAGATCGCCAATGCGGCCAGAAGCAAGCGCCGGGCCTATAGAACGGAATTTCAGTCCGCTAAATGTAGAGCTGTTCATTGGAGATTTATCTTCTGCAAGCGAAAATGTAAAAAGGGAAAGAAAGAATACGGCAATTAGAAATAGAGTACGCACAACGGCCTCCTTGGATATTGAATATTAAATATCGGGGATAAGTATAAAATTGTAATATAAGAAATTTATTTATTTAAATGAAAGGATGAAAATGTAGAAAATCAAACATACAAAAATATCTAACAGGATTTTGACCCCCAGTTCGAATCATTGACGGAAATAACCTGGCGGATGAGCTGATACCCCGCAGGTGGGTTGTCTTGATCTGTTTTGATAGGTTGGCGTTCGCCCAGGCCGTCATATCGTGATATTCACGGGTTTAACCGATGTGGAATTTACGGCTTGGGAATCCACAATCAAGCGACTAATACCCAGTTGAATATTTTATATGTGCTCGGCATGGTGCGTCTATATTTGTAACACAGATAAAGACAGGTTATTCAGAGGGTGCAAATCTCATATAGCAAGTTGGTCCCAGCCCATTAGTAAGCTGCAAGGGTGTTGCAGTTGACCAGAAGCCTAAAGGAAGCAGGACTATAAGAGTCTGTGCGGAAGAAAATAAACTGCATATGACCATGTTAAATAGAATAATCAACCACATCTTTGTAAAGCCTAAGAACAATATACATTACCCTGTAGGTGCAGTCGGTATAGACTTTATGATAAGTATCTTGCCTGGGGAGATCTCGATGATATTTGCCGAGAAGTCATCAGACGCAATAGTACCGTGATTGTTGGTTAATTGCAAGAAGAGCTGAGCAAAGACCCCTTCCGAATTAAGCTGGGATGAGATTTATAGAGTAAGCTTAGTCCAGTTCAATCCCACCATAAAGAGGGAAAAGTAACTTTCTTTACTACTCATTTAATTGAAGCTCCGTACACGAGACACGCTTGGTTTATCCTGAGCGAAGCCGAAGTGTATGATTGTGCGAATGGCGTCTGCTCAATTATACAATTTTTAGGAGAATACATTTATGGTGCCGGATGATTTACGACCTACCATGGGTATTGGAATAGTTGCACATTTGCGGGCTCATTCCTGTCAAGTTTCCAAAGAGTTTTCAGGAATACATACACTGAAATTACAACTATCTATGCTATCTTGTGGGTTCGTTTTTTTCAATTTTCTGAAATTTTAAATAGTTTTGAAACAGTAAGATGACGAAGATCCTATAGTACGGGCGATGTTACAGAACTAAATGTTGGAAGATATTCTGCATAATTTCTTCCCTCAGGATCAATTTTAATTCCAAGATGAGTTTTGTAAAAGTCTATAACATTTTTACGATACCGATCAGCTATCATAAGGCCTTTGGGACCAGGTTCATTATTTGATCCTACACCTACAAAGGCTGAATAAACTTTTTTTCCAGTACTATGAGCCAAATTAAAAGCATAGGTATTTTGCAATACTTTAGAGAAAAGAGATTTTACATCAGCAAATGTTACCGTTATTGCTTTTGACGATGCCTTTGGTTTATGGTTTAGGTATTCATCAAACTCTAACAAGAAATCTGTATTATAGATAATAAATTTTTCAGAATCCTTTGTTCCTGCTCCGGAATATTGCCTCATTTTTTGAATTGTATTGATCATGTCCTTATATACTTCAGTAGCTGTACATCCCCAAATCCATGAATACCCATTAGAACTGAATGCTTTTTTAAATAAATTAATATCCATAGTAGGTGAGCTAAAGTCATTAGCCCTTCCATCCTTGTCGTCTGGATCTCTTTTATTAGGATCGGAAATATCTATTTGTGAGGGCGGCGGAGATGTCCCAGGTGTTCCAGTATAGACGGTGCTGCGATCATTGAAGCTATTCACAAAGATGGGTCCGCCCATCCACGCATGAGAAAAAAAACTTAATTCATCTAGAGTATTGGGATCGTTCATACCAATATCTGAGACAAAATCATAAACATTCTTAATTGAAAGTGTATTTCTTTGGCCGTTTTTAAATTTCCCAATTACATAATTACTACTACTTATTTTATCAAAACTGTCTTTTACAATTGTTGATGTATTTTTGACCACCCCAGATGGATAGGTGATATCTTCTGATGTTATTTTCCCTCTTTTAAAGTCAAAGAAAGTAAATTTCAAGTTTGTCTTTGGATTTTGTTTGATTAATTTATCACGTCTTCTGGTGGAAAAAATATTAAAATCAGTCCCCTTAAATTCGTAATCAAATCCACTTACAAAAACAAATTGTTTCATAACGCTCATGTATTAATTAAAGTGATATTGTTATTTGTCATCATGTCTCTAATATTAGGAATTTCCTTTAGATCCTGGAGAACAACCAATGATGTTGGGATAGTTACTTCCCAAGGATTCGGTGTATCTGGGTCTGGGTAGTAAACGCCATCATCCAACTTTCCAAGGTTTTCCGAAATTTCTTTAATGATTGGGACGTACAAGTCATCACCGATTAATGGGACATCATTGCCATCCCATATTATTCCTGTTCCTAAAAGTTGTAGTGTTTGACAATAAAATGCGATTGCTTTCTCAAAGCCAGGCCTGACTGGAATTTGAACTCTCGCCGCTCCGGCTTTTAAAAAAGCTGCAAAATCAAGGTCAGGATCGGTGAGGTGAATGGCATTAATCCACTTTGCATGTCTGCCCCAAAAGTACGGATAGAAAACATACAAAATATTTTCCCACTCAAAAGCATTTTCAAAGAAGCGAATAAATGAACCATTTGGACAGACTTTGGACAAATCCATTATTGGTTCGTTTGGAGATTTCGAGTCGCACACATTATGTCGTGTAAATGAGTTGATATTTAAACAAGGATTGTTTGTAAGAATCATAATAATTAATTTTTTCAATTCTTCTTTTTCAATTCTTCTATTTTCGATTGGGTTTCTTCCTAAAATCTCTACTCCCTTTTGAATATTTTTTTGCTCCATTTTTGCATCGTATGCTGCCTTCTGGTCAAGATATGCCTGCATAATGGCATCATACATTTTTAGTTGCCATTCGGCAAACGCTTCATTTGTTAAGTTGCAAAATATATCTACACCAATAGCAAAACTCCAACAATCCATAACTTCTAAAGCAAAAGTAATTTCTCCTCTATAGTTTCTTGGAAAACTTAAATATTCTGCACCCCAATAAGATGTTGCATCTCGCGATACGCCCCCAATCATATATTTAAATAAGTAGTTTTTGCCTATTTCATGTATATGTTCTTGACTAACAATTGCAGCATATGCTTCATACCCATCAGGAATTGCTATTGCATTAGACCTCCCCAGAGTTACTCTACTTCTTCCATCTTGATTATTAAAATAAGTTTTAACTGTGAAAGTAGAGAGTGGTTCAGGAGCATTGACAACATTGTATTGACTGACATAATCATTATAGTTTGTTCTTGTCAGATTAGATGGTTTAAGCGGTGCCCCATAATAAGTAGGAAGTTCCGGTTTTACCAAATCTGAATCAGTTGGTGGATTTTCAACGGTTGCATACAAGAAAAATGATGCTGGTTCAGGAATCACAAACTCATACATCATCCGCTGACCATAATTATAAATCTGTGCATCATAAATTTTATTGAGCCAACGATAAATGCCGCGCATATGATTTGCACCTTGTCCTGTATTGTCAATTCTATGTATATTTGTTTCCTTAATTTGTTGTAATACTCTTCTTCTTAGTTCTTCTGTAACTTTTGTTCTTACCTTCTCAGAAGTTTTTTCAGTTACTTCTCTTGAATATGATGTTGATTTCTTTTGTGTTTCCTGAACAGATGAAGAAAAACCTGCATTAAGGCTTGCAGAAAAACTGACACTCGGACCATAACTACCGCTCACTTGTAATCCGGCGTCAACATGGGCTTTCTGCTCAATAATTTTTTCTGCTTCGGTTTGCATTTCACTTCTTTCAGCACTCTGAAGGTCTCTTTCTTTTTCGGTCACTGTTTCAGTAATTGTATCACTAATTACTTCTGTAACATCAAGTCGTTTATGCATTCGCTCACGAAACTCACCCGCCAAAGCATTTTCCACATGGGCAAACTCAGCTAATTCATACGCCTTTAATGTTTGTCTTACAATTAGTAAATCTCCAAGCCCTGCCTTAATTGTACATTTTTTCAAAAATGAACCGATGGAATTTTTAACTGAAGTTGATTTATCAATAAATGATTCTGTAAATTTCTTCTTGTCAACATACGTTCCTCCAATGGCAATCATTTTATTGTATGTAAAATCTGATTCAGTATTAGCATGAATGTATCTTATTTCATCTTCAATTCGATTGACTGCATTTACAGGATTTATTTTGCCCATTTCAAAATGAAAGTCAGCAAGAATTTTTTTTGAATTATCGTTTAATAAACCAACCGCTTTATTGGATAAAACAGACTCCCGTTTTGCAGGGTGAATCATTGCACTAACAGAAGAAGCAATTGAAATATTTTTAGATTTTTTCTTTTTCTTGCAATCGTTTGCCAAAAGATTTACGTGATTTTCTAATTCTTTAATCCTTGCATTTTCACTTTCATTAACTTCAGGCAAATAACGATATTTTTCGTCTGTTGCCATTTTTGATAATTCTCTGTGAGCAGTTTCAAGGTTTGTTAAGTATTCTTTTTTCCGATTCTTTTCTTTTTCTCTTTCTTCTGCACTCGTGTCCGGTTTTGGCTGTTCTGGTTGGTCTTTTTTATCAGTGGTCGCTTTTAGCAAGGGGAAAACAACAGTACTTCTTCCAAAGAATTCATCAATCAACTCATCATCAATTAACTTTAATGATTTTTCACCTACTGTTTTGAGTATATATAAAACTTTAATAGCACTAATCTTTTCTTCTTTATCATTTACCCGTGTAGCTGATAAAATATCTGCTAATATACTATCGCTCAAATTATTGTATGCAGATATAAAATCTTTGTCTTTCAAAATGTCTTTAAGGGCTTTACCTGCTATTTTTTCAAGTGAAGCGATAAAATCGCCTTTCTTAAATGATAGCCTTCCATTGTCAGTCACCCAATTTAGCATTTTAGGCACTGGGAATTTTATAGCATGATAGTCTTTTACATAGTTTGCAGTGCTTTTAAATTTCACAGCAATATCGAACAGGTTTTCTTTTGCCACTCCGGTTGTTACAGCTATTTTTACTTCATTGTAAAAAGGAGATTTGCTGTCTGCTTTATAGACATACATATTCAATCGTCCTTTTTCTTTTTCCAGTTTGGTTGGTCTCAGAGAGATGAATCGAAAGATATTTTCAATATTTGCCATGGTTGAATATCTCCTTATTAAAATAAATAATATTTATCTGTTTCTTATTTACAATATTAAAAAATTGTTTATCAGAAAGTTATTTTTGAATTCTTTTTTAATGTATAGAAAATCACCTTTGTCCGACAACCCACAAATGAAGCATATAACCACTAGGATACTGTTTAAGTCCCTCATCATCAGAATTATAAAAATGACTCAATTCAAGATATACACTTAAAGACCCAACACTGGTCTTCACTAATGTACTCTCGCCAATAGGTATGGTGGAGACTGATTTGCCTTTATCAATTATGTTGACTTCTGCCTCAGTATATTCAGTGCCTTTAGTCTTTTGATTAATTTTCTGCTGAACAATGCTGGTAAATGCGCCTAGCGCCACTTCAAGCGGCTTTTCAGAAATTTGCCAAAATTCAGCAAAACGAAGTGACTGTTTTTCCTTCACTAAAGTTTGACGGTTTGCCCCTTGAGAACCACTTAACTCCATAATCTCAATGGAACCATCAAATGCATCTACCGAGAGCTTCATCATATCTTGTGGTAAGCGGTAAAGAATACGAACAGTTTCAGACTTCTCACCTTCTATGGATTTAAAATCAATAAAATCAGTTCCGATATCCACTGATCCTTTCATGCTGATTTTTCCAGAAAAGGGCTGCTCATCTCTTAGCATTATCAATGCGGGCTGGTCATCATTTGGAAGCTGGGGTTTGATTCGCTTAACCGGAATAGGGGATGTCTTAACAGGTTTATTAACATCTGGAGGGCTTAGATTTTTAACCAACGGATGTGTTGGTTGCGTCCCTGGAGGTTTCGGCTTTGAGTCCAAACAACCGTACACAAAAATCAATAATACTACGAGTAAAACATTTAAACTTTTCATATTTATCTCCTAATTACTGTTCCATCGAGAGCTGGCGACATCAAATTTATACAATATATTAGCCCATTGATTAAAGTCATCGTGTGTATCATTTGAGTCTCCATCCTGGCTTGTGTCCATCGAACCAGTAGAAATCGCTCCATCACCATTCATGTCAAGGGGTGAGTTGTCGCAAATTCCTATGTTTTCATTTACACTCGATTCGATGATTCTTGCATACATTCCTTGACTGTAGGTGTGGAAACCATCTGAAGTAAAATCACAATCCGATGAAACACCGGGAAATTGATAGCGATAACTCATCGTTGTTGGAAAATTTGGTTTACGGGTCTCATTCCATTGTGCTGAATTTGAGTTGTTGTCTCCGTGCGTCAAGCCAAGATTATGACCGAGCTCATGTATGAACGTTCCAACCTGCGCAATTGTCTGAGGCCAAACTGCAAACGCTCTGAATGTCACCATGAAATCGTTTCCCCAAACTTCACCCCTGCCAGAAGAACCTCCGGGCCTGGCCCTTCCGAAAACCCCATAATGGAATATATTCAATCTGTTATTATTAAAGTTGGCATTTTTGTAAGTGAAGAAATTCGTGTACCCAGCTGCGGTACTCGGTCCGAAATCCATCGTGGTATGGTCAGCTAAGATGTTTCCACCATTAGTGAACACCCCTCCCTGGCCGCGGTCTATTATAATATTAATGCCGCTTGAACCATCAGGATTTAATACAGGAGCATCATTAAATGCCGTTTCAACGGTTGCCCACACTGCTGCATTAGGAGTAGCTGCAGCAATCCAATCCACTTCTACAAGAATATCCTTTTGCCATTTGTTAGTTCCCATAGCAGAGATATTAACCGTCCCACCACCAGGTGCTGTATACGATCCATCTTCCCATGTGTCAAGCAATCCATCGCCATCACTATCTAAATTCGCCAGATTTGAAGGTAGGGTATAGCTCTTAGTGTCAGTTTGTCCGTCTGTGTTATTTACGACCACTGTCAGGTTCGATCCAAATGCTACATTTTCAACTAGACTCAACATCTGTGTATAATGATAAATCGGATATCCGTAAGTAGATGGCAGATGATCCTGTAAATAATCAAAAGGTAAGGCACCCCATCTCCATGAATCTACTGAAGTACCGTTTACAGAGATAGTCGCATCTACATCCATATTCGCTGCTGAAATTGTAATTGCCACATCGATATTACCACCCCCCACATCAGAAATACCTAGTATCCCAACATCCTCAATCCTTGGTGCAGGAAATGTTCCTGATGTCCCAAGGACAGTAACATTAACGGAAGATGATGTACCCTTGTTGTTGCGAATGGCTACAGGATGAACTCCAGGGGTTGCAGTTGTTGGAATCTGAAAATACGAAGTCCCAAAAAGGCCGTTGTAGAGCGTCGTCTCTGTAGGAAGTCCTACATCCCAGACTACACTCGCAAAGAGGGTATTACCGTCAACAGCAAGGAGCTGCCTCGGGTATCCATCACTAGAATCAATTGCATTTAGGACGGGTGCCTTTGTACAAGACATAGTAAGAAGCAGCACTAGCATCAGCAGTACACTACTTCTAAATCTTGGCCTTGCAATTACTGGGCTCAATAACCGATTCACACAGAAATTCATCTCTAATTCAGGCCAATGGGTAGTAAGGCCGCTTTTCACAATCAATGTTCTTTCCATCATATAATCCTCCTATAAAAAAAACACCTCTTCAAACTAAATTGAATCCTTGTTTTTTATTCCTTTTCTAACATATTTTTTCATCTTACAATAAGCCTTCACTCTTTTAATATTGCTATAACATATGTTTCCAATTCTGTAACACATGTTTCTTTTCAATCCACAAATCACATGAAGCCTGAAAACCTAATTGTCGTGTATAATTCTTAAGTGGAAGTAACTACATTAATTCTCTCAAACAAAGGGCAAAATTTTTAGATATATTTTTTTTGAAAGAAGTGTAATTTTCAAAAAGAATAATGTTCAGGATTTTTGGAGGGAGGAAGGCGTGAAACCAAACTGTTTTTTAAATTGGATGGAAAAATAATTAAAACTGTTAAAACCAACTTCTAAAGCCACCTGGGAAACTGAACCATAATTTGCTTCAATTAAGTTTTTGGCTTTATTAAGCTTATAATCGCGCACGTAAGCTGTGGTCGATTTTCCAGTTTTCTGCTTTAATTTTTTATAAAGCTGGCTTCTGCTGAGGTTTAACGATAAAGCAAGAAGTGAAGTATCAAATAAAGGATTATCAATATTTTTCTCAATTTGCTGGTTAACCTCTTTAAGAAATAAATCTATCTTTGGAGGTTCATTTCCTATCTTGTCAGCTTGTTTCTTTATCAAAGAGTTAATACGTATCATCAATTCCTGAATACAAATAGGCTGCAAAAGATAAGCATCCACACCTAATTCCAGAATTTGTAGCTTGCTGTATAAAGAGGTTTCTTCAGTAATGTAAATTATTGGTATGTTCTTAAAACATTGTTCATTTAGTTTTTTGCAAAGCTCTAAATAGTGAATGTTTTGAGAAAAAAGAATTATTAACGAGGGTTTTTCATCGCGGATTTTGTTTTGGATATTGAAACAATGTTTCTCAAATGTAAAAACATATTTATGCTTTCCATACTTTATTAAATCAAAGAGCAAATACGAAAATCCTATACAAAAAACTTTATGTTGGGGATTCATAAAATTCCTTTGGATTTAAATAAATGTTCGGTTCGCTAATTTCAGATAAAACGGGGAGTAAGTTAGTCGTTAAAGTTAAGAGTAGCTCTCTTTCAAAGTGAAAGGAACGTAACGAAATTATTGCCGATTAGCAAGTATGTGAGAGAAACTTTAGTTATGAACCTATTCAACAACTTTATAATGGGTATTATTTATAGCCATGTTTATAAATAGAGGATCTGTTTTTGAGGCATCATAACTTACTTGAACGCTACCATACTGATGTGAAGCTTCGGCGCTGTCAACACCATCAACAGATTTTATAGCATTGACAACAGTATTTTCACAACCTTCACACATCATTCCGCTAATTTTGATTTTTAATTCTTTGATTTCCAATTAATGATTCTCCTCTATATTTTTGATGTAAAATACTTATCCAAATTTATCATTCTATTTTTTTAAAGACAAATATCTTCAAACAAGAATCTGACTACAAATATCTTTAATTATCAAACACTTGAATAAGTTAGCCACTCTGTTTAATTTTGAGCTTTAAAAGGAAAAACTATGCCAATAGATAAAAAACTGCTCGATATTCTTTGCTGTCCTAAAACAAAAGTTGATGTTGTAGAATTAGACCAAAATGAAGTGAGTGAAATAAACGGCCAAATTGAAGCCGGTTCATTAAAGTATGTTGAAGGTAAAAAAGTTGAAAAGCCTCTTCAGGAAGGTCTAATCACAAAGGACAAAAAAACCGTTTACAGAATTGATGATGACATTCCCATCATGCTAATTGAAATGGGAATCCCCATGAAATAATAAAAAAGAGAGAAAAGCATAGTTACCTTTCTCTCTTTCTGCAAACTATTTTATTTCTATGCGGCTAATTTTTTCTCTTTTTTTCCAAATAGATTGCTGGCCCAGTCGGCCATTCCAGTCAGCAGGTGATACATAACAGGCACAATCACCAAAGTTAATGCTGTAGCGAACAATAAACCGAATATTACCGCGACACCCATATTTGCCCACCATTGTGAACTCTCAGCACCCCACTCAATCACATTGTGAAAATCAAATTTAAGCATACCAATAAAATCGATATTTAAACCAATTGTTAAGGGTAATAAACCAAGAATGGTTGTAATTGCAGTTAATAGCACAGGACGCAACCTTGTTTTTCCGGCCTGGATTATTGCTGCTGTTTTGGCCATACCCCGAGCTCGCAATTTTTGGATATAATCAATTAGAACAATGGCATTGTTTACCACCACTCCTGCAAGCGATATAATCCCAATCCCTGTCATGATGATACCAAACGGATATCCAGTTACAAGTAAGCCAAAAAATATTCCAAAAAATGATAAGAAAACTGAGGCCATAATAACGACCGGTAAAATCAATGAATTAAATTGTGAAACCAACACAAAGAAAATCAGGAAAAGTGCAATCATAAAAGCATTTGCCAGAAAATCCATCGACTCCTGCTCTTGCTCATCCTGGCCTGCAAAAGAAAAAGTATATCCCACAGGCATTTCAAAATCTGCTAATTTTTCTTTTACTTCACGTAGAATTTCCGAGGAGCTACGGCCAAAAGCATCACCATTAATCGTAATAACACGGTCACGGTCCACATGGTTAACTCGGGTTAAACCCGATCCAAGTTCAACCGTGGCAAAATTGGCCAACGGGTAATGTTTGCCTTCATAGAAAATGCTCAGGTTCAAAATATCCGAATAGCTTGCACGGAAATCCTTATCAAAACGAACCGTAATATCATATTCATCTTTTCCAACCCTGAACTTTGAAGCTTCTGTTCCATTTACTGCTGTACGGATTACATTTGCAATTTCAAAAGTATTAAGTCCAAATAATGATGCTTTTTCACGATCAATTCTAATAGTAATTTCAGGCTTCCCTTTTTCGTAGTTATCTTTTAATTTTACAAGACCGTCAACATCCCTGATTAATTCCTGGATATCAGCAGAAATATTATCCAGAATATCAAAATCTTCGCCTTTTAATTGAATTTCCACAGCCGCACCCGTTGGTGGTCCATCTGGTGGCTTAGTCACATCTATTTGGGCGCCAGGAATATCTTTCAATTTATCTGCAACAACTTTCAATGTTATAAACGAGTTTTGGCTGCGTAAATGCTTATCGTGTAATTCTACAGTTACCTGCGATTTATGTAGCGTACCCGCTGATTGTCCGGACATATCATTTGGATCTGTCTGGTTACCAACATCTGCTATGTAATATTTCATATCAGGTGTATCGACAATTCGTTTCTCAATCTCTTTTACAACATTGTTAGAGGATTGTAATCTCGATCCAATTGGCATATCAACTTTTATCCATGCAGCTCGTGGTTCAAGATCAGGGAAAAACTCAATACCATGGTTAAACATTACAAAAATGACAAGCATGAAAATAAAACCGCCTCCTGCCATAAGCATTACCAATGCCCTACTGACCCGGTTATGCAAAGCCCAGTCCAATGTTTTTTCATATAGTGGCGTAAGCCAGCGTAAAAACTTGTCACCAGGAAGGTTTTCGAGATTTCTCTCGATCCGTAAAAAACTGGATGATAAAGTTGGGTTAAATACAAGGCCAACCAATAACGAAGACGATAAAGTGATGATAAGCGTTATTGGCAAAAAGCTCATAAATTCACCAATAAAACCAGACCAAAATACAAGAGGTGCAAACGCTCCCAATGTTGTAATTGTTGAGGTCACTACCGCCATCCCAACTTCAGCGGTCCCATCTTTTGCGGCTTGCATTAAAGACTTACCTTCCAAGTGGTGACGGTATATATTTTCAACGATTACAATAGCATTATCAACCAACATCCCCAACGCCAGTATTAAGCTAAAAAGAACCATCATGTTTAATGTAAAACCGATTGCTTCAATCACAATAAATGAAATTACCATGGAAATGGGAATGGCAATTCCAACAAGAACACCATTGCGCGTTCCCATAAAAAAATATAGCACCAGTACAACCAGCAACAATCCTGAAATGATATTATTTTCAAGATCATTAACCATCACTTTTATATCTTTGGATTGATCATTACTAATCACATAATGGGTTTGTGCAGGAAAATTTTTAGAGTCTTCTTCAAGGATGGCCTTTACTTCAGTTGCGATATTAATAATATTTTCACCGCTTCTTTTTAAAATAGAAATAGTGACGGAAGGCTGATTATTTAATCGCGAATAGCTAGTTTGCTCCTTAAAACCAAACTTTACATCTGCCAGGTCTCTCAAATAGACGGGTTGCCCGTTTACATGTTTTACAACAATCGTTTGAAGTTCGTCAACAGTGTCAAACTCACCAGGGATGCGAACAGTATATTTGAGGCCGCCACCATCAATCGATCCACCTGGTGTGGTGATATTCTCATTTCTAATTGCATCTGTCACATCTTTTGTGCCAAGATTGTAATATTCCAGACGTCGGGCATTTAGGTTTACTTTCACTTCCCTTTCCAACCCACCGGAAATGTTTACTTCTAAAACCCCAGTAATTTGTTCAAATTTGTCCTGCAAATCCTCCGCGATTTTCTTTAGCCGCACCAGGGATTGGTTACCAACAATTGAAACCAGCATGATTGGAAAATTTTCCATATTAACTTCCTGGACAACCGGTTCTTCGATATCATCAGGTAAATCCGGTCTTGCCTGATCTACTTTTTCACGTACTTTTCTTACCGCGTCATCAACCTCAATATCCGATTCAAACTCAATGGTAATATTAGTATAACCCTCAAGGCTCGCCGAGGATATTTTCTTGATTTTTGTAATTTCTTTTATTTTTTTCTCAAGCGGGTTAGCTACGAGCGTTTCCATATCCTCGGGAGATACACCTGTATAAGGAACGGCAACTATCACAAAAGGCTGCTCAATTGAAGGGAAAGATTCTACCGCCAAATTATTATAAGAGACCAATCCGGAGAAAATAAGGATTGCAAGCAATACAAAAACGCTTGTTTTATATTTTAAACTTATGTTTGTAATTTTCATTATTACCCTTTTTTTGAAAGCTGAAAAAACAATTCTGGCGTTACATATTAGTAAGTACTTTGCTCTACCAGATATCAACTTCCCTTTCTAAATTTATCTGTCTGCTACCTGACAGTTTAAAAAAATATCAATCTTTAATTACCTGCAAGGTATCACCTTCACTTAGCAAACGATGGCCAACAACAACCAGACGCTGTTCCGGATTTAAACCATTTACCAATACATTTTCAGATTCGATTGCTAAGATTTCAATATTCTTTTTTATTGCGATATTATCTTGCTCAACAAATACATACCTGCCTCTTTCAGAATCAAGTAAGGCATCAATAGGGATAGCAATGCTGTTTTCATGTTTCATTTTTAGCAAACGAATATTCGCTACCATTTCTGGTGCAAGTTTGCCCTGCGGATTTGCAAAACTTGATTCCACAGAAAATGTTCTGTTTTCAGGATCTATGCTTTTGGCAACAAAATCTATTTTACTGTTAATTTGTAAATCGGGAAACGCATCAAAATTAAGTTCAATTTCTGATCCCTTTTTTATAAATTTTATAAATCTTTCAGCAACACCAATATTGACCTTCATTTTGCTGTTATCAACAATTTCAAATAAAGGGGACGCCGGATTTATATAAGCACCAACATCTGCATATCGATTATTTACATATCCGGAAATCGGGGCAGAAACAGTCAACTTTTCTGAGCGTGCATTAGCTAAATCATAAGACGCTTTTGCTTTTTCAAAATTCAACTCACTGATTTTCATTTGATTATCAGAAATAGCCTTCTTTGAGAACAGCACTTTGTTGCTTTTAAGGTTTATCTCTGCTTCATGTAATGAAGCTTTTGCCTGAGCGGTATTTGCCGTAATTACTTTATTTTCAATAATAGCAAGCGCTGCGCCCTTTTTAACATAACTTCCTTTTTCATGAAGCAGCTTTACCAATATTCCCGATTCTTCTGCCACAATTTTAACCTGGCTATTGGCCTTTATAACACCTGTCAAATTGAGATATTCTTCAAATTGGCTACCTGTTAATGTGGAAATTTTTACAGGAATACCAACTTTCTCTTCACTTATTGATTTATCCGTTTCTATTGTTTTAGCATTACTTTCTTCCGAACAACTCGTTAAAATTAAGCTGCTAAAAACAAAAAGAGTTAATAATATAGTTTTCATCGAACCTCCAAATAATCTTGTAAAGCATTTTTTTTGTAATAACCCAAGCTTCATCCGAACTTATAATCTGAAGCAACTGGGTTTTAAAGTTTTTCAGTTATTCTTCATCCCATCTACCGGTAACCATTTGCCAGTTAAAATAAGCTTTTAAATAATCAAACTGTGCTGTCAGCCAATTCACTTTTGCCTGGTCTAAAAACAGACGGCTGTCTTTTAACTCCAATTGAGTTGCCAAACCATTATCCCATCGAGACTCAGCAATTTCAAATGTCCGTCTGGCTGTTACTACATTTTTCTTTGATGCAATTATCCTTTGATGTGCTTCTTGCAAATTCAACTGAACATTATCTAATTCTATTTCAATTTTATCTTTTGCCTGGGCAATTCTTGTTTCTGTTTTAAATGATTCAATTCTTGCTTTCTGGACTTGTGCAGAAGTAAAGCCTCCTGAATAAAGCGGGATATTCAGGTTTATGCCAATTACATAATTGTCAAAGTCATTTTCAATTTTAAAATCATCCGATTGGCCGGAATAATTGTATGTAAAATCGCCTGATAACTTGGGCAGATGATTTGCAAATTCTATATCCACATTTTTATCGCGCATTTGGCCTTCTAGCTGAATGGCTTTGTAATCCGACCTAGTTGTTAATACATTTTCAGCTCCAACCTTTTCTGGTATCGGCGGTAAATCATCCATAGAACCTGTCAATTCCAATTCTTCCGATAACGGTATATTCAAAATTGATTTTAAACTGTTCAATGCCTGTAGATAGTTTTTATTAGCAGCAATGCGTGTAGGTATGCTATTTTGCCAGCGAACTTCTGCTTGTAACATTTCATATTCCGAGGCAACACCACTATTAAATTTTGTTTTAGCCTCGTTAAAATTACCTTTCGAGCTTTCTTCAGAATCTTTTGCTACCTGAAATATTTGTTTCATCAGCAAAACATTATAAAACGCAATCCGAGTGTTTGTTAATATTTGTTGACGCTGGTATTTATAATTTAATTCTGCGTACTCTTCAAAATCATAAGCAATATCTAAAGCAGTGCTTACTTTGCCAAAACTATATAATGTTTGCTCAAGTTTTGCTGTAACTGAGTATTGGTTCTTGAACGAAAATGTAAACTTTTGTACGCCTGCTGGTTGAGCAGCCTGAGTTTGCGATCCATTTGAATCAAAGGTAGCAGGAATTGCCCCAGTTTTAATAATGAAGAATTGCTCCTTCAAATTTCTTGAATAGTTTACATCTGCAGAAATATTTGGAAGCGCAGAAGCCCAGGCTTCGTTGATATTTGCCTGTGCCACGTCCAATTCTGCCCTTGCAAGTTTTAATTCCTTACTTTGCTCCTTAGCGCGTTTTAATGTTGCGTTAATATCCAAATTCTCTGCACAAATTGGGAGTGCAAAAAATGAAAAAATAATTATCGTTATTCTAAAGGTTTTCATCCTTATCCTATCTCCATGAAATGCTGATCTATTGTCTTTATTGTTAATAATGAACAAGAACACAAACTTAATTATATCTTCAAATATTTCAACTATAAATTTTACACAATACTGAATTTATTTACGGAAGTTTCAAAAAAAGAAAAGTTCAAATTAGTTTTGTATTTGTGAATTGCAATCATTATGTTTCGGATAGTTTGTTCAACAATCAAATTAACCTAATTTTTCCCAATGAAATATCTATTAATCCTTTTTATTATATTGTTTGGCTGCGTGTCTAATATGCCCAAAAACAATCTTATAGAGGGCGAAGTAATTCATAAACCACACGTTTCAGAAAGCAAAAAAGTGATACTCGGTGTAGAAAATTTCCTGGCCGGGCATGTTGGGTTAATAAAAGGAAAACGGGTAGGACTTGTAACAAATCAAAGCGGTGTAAACAGGTCACTTCAATCTACAGCCGATCTTCTTTTTCACCATCCGGATATTAACCTAAAAGCGCTTTATGGCCCGGAACATGGAATTCGCGGAGATATATTTGCCGGTCATAAAATTTCTACTCAAACCGACCCTAAAACTGGTTTGACTGTATACAGCTTGTATGGTAAAACACGAAAACCAACAAAAGAAATGCTGAATGGTATTGATGTAATTATTTTTGATATTCAGGATATTGGAGTTCGAAGCTATACTTTTATTTCAACCATGGGTGTGGTTATTGAAGCTGCAGCCGAAAATGACAAAGAAGTTATCATTCTTGATCGCCCTAATCCAATTGGTGGAGTGAAAGTTGAAGGGAATATTGTACATGATGGATATTTTTCATTTATTGGATATTTTCCTATCGCGTACCGACATGGAATGACCGTTGGCGAAATTGCCAAAATGCATAACACCGAAAAAAATATTGGTGCAAAACTGACAATTATTCCGCTAAAAAACTGGAATCGTTCAATGCTTTGGAATGAAACAGGTTTACCCTGGATTCCAACATCTCCTCATGTTCCAGATTGGGAATCATCTTTATTTTTAGCTGCAACCGGAACATTTGGAGAATTGCATGTTTTGTCCGAAGGTGTTGGCTATACAATGCCATTTGAGTTTGTTGGCGCTCCATGGATTAAATCGGATGAATTTGCGACCGCATTGAACAATCTAAATCTTTCCGGAATAATTTTCAGACCTGTTTCTTTTAAGCCTTATTATTTTCGTTTAAAAGATCAGCAATGCCAAGGTGTGCAACTGCATATAATTGATTATAATACTTTTGACAGCTTTACCTGTGGCTTGCATATCATGAAAACCACTATGGATTTATACCCGGATCATGATCTATTTGCCAACAAAAACCGAATATCTTCTTTCAATAAAGTTATGGGAAGTGATTTAATAACAACTGGTTTACAAACCGGCAAAAGTGTCGATCAATTAGAAAAAGAGTGGCAACAAGAATTAAATGAATTTAAAAAAATAAGAACTAAGTATTTACTCTACTAAAATGGAGAGCCCCACATGTCTAATACAGACACATCTGTAGTTTTATTTTATTCTGATGAGAATGGCGGAATTGATTCCGTTGTAAAAACGCTTCACTCACTTGCAATTCAAAAAAGTGATCTGGAAATTTTTATTATCGACATTTCAAATGAAAACGTTTCAGTCAACACTTTTAAAGAAGCATTCAATTCAAATGAATCTTTAAATCAAATCCACATTATTAAATGCGACAAAGACGAAACCTTTGGCACACAGCTAAACAAGGCTTTTGAATCTGTAACAAAAACCCATGTTTTGTTTCTTGACAACCGTAGCAATCAAATCATTATGAAAAACGGTTCTGTGGATTTATTTAAACTGGCTACCCAAAGAAGTAAAAATTGCGGACTGGTTTACGCCGATTATGAATTGGCCCAAAGTGATTCTGTAAAAGAAGTAAAACTGCTTAAACATCATATTGGCCGTGTACGTGATAATCAGGATTTTGGAAAAGTATTCTTTTTATCAAAAGCTGCTTTGAACAACGTGTCTTATGCAAATGGAAAATTAAAATTTAACACACTTTATGATTTACGATTACGCCTTTCAGAAAAATATGAACTGTTACATTTAGCGAACCGCTATTCAGGATCATTATACAGCATTATTGCAGAAGATAAATCGCAAAATGTTTTTGATTATCTATTAGCAAGCAAAGAAAGCCAGCTTGAAGCAGAAGAAGTACTTGGAAATCACTTAAAAAACATTTCAGCTAATCTGGAAGCAGGGAATTTTTACATGCCCCGCCCTTCCGCTCCACAAAATGCAACTTTGAAAGCATCAGTAATAATACCAACAAACAACCGCCCTGATTTTATTGCAACAGCGATTGAATCGGTTCAGGCGCAAACCATTAAAGAGGTTGAAGTAATTGTTGTTGTAAATGGCGGAGATGATGATCCGACCGTGCAAAGTGTAAGGAAATATCTACCGGGTGGTGAAAAATACGATCCAGACAAACCCGGCGTTCAGCTTTTGGAATACGATATTAACAACCTTGGGTTATGCCTCAATATGGGTGCCCAATATGCAAAAGGTGAATATTATGTTCAACTCGATTCAGATGACCGCCTTAAGCCGGATGCTGTTGAAAAAATATTGGCTGTGTATAAAGAAGATCCAAACATTGGAATGGTAATTGGCTCTTATGAAGTTTGGGAAAAGCAGGAAAATGGTGAAATTACCAGAATGGAAGATTTACCAGTTGTTACCCATGATGAATGGACTGAAAGCAATGGCAGGAACAATCTTTTGCGTATAAATGGTGCAGGCGCCCCACGGTCTATTCCAATTGAATTAATACGCCAGGTTGGTTTTAGTGTAAATGAAGAACCTTATTGCAGAAACTATGGTGAAGATTATGGAATGGTTTTAAAATTAAGTGAAAAACACCGTATTGGGCGTGTCTGGGATGCAATTTATGAAGTTATTCGCCATTCCGGTGGAACTGACCACAGCATTGATCAGGAAACAATTGACCGCAATGATGAAGCGAAAGATTATATGCGCCAGGAAGCAATTTCCAGACGGATTAAACTTAATAACGAGAAATAAGAAAACATGAATAAACTATTAATAATTGGCATAGATGGCGGAGCAACAAAAGTAAATGCCTGGGAAACTGTTTTTGACGAAAAAAATAAATTTTTCTCTTTGGGGCAATTTCATTCTGAAAAAAAATATAGTGAAATACCCGGTTTTTTAGAAACGTTCAAACCGGTGGATGTAAAACTTCAGCTTGAACAACAGGGAGATAAGCCAATTCCGGTAACAAAAAATGAGATGCAGCAGGAAACTGTATATGTTGAGGCCTGTGCACATGTTATCGAGAAAATTGTTAATGAAAAAGGTATTAACCAAGTTCTGATCGGGCTTGGAATGCCAGGTTTAAAAACTGCCGATAAAAGAGGTATTGGTGTAGTTGCCAACGGCCCAAGAATGATAAATTATTCAAACCTGCTTGAACAACGCCTTCAGTCTGTAAATATTGAACTTATTTCACCTATTGATCATCTGGGTAGTGATGCAGATTATTGTGGCATAGGAGAAAATTTCTCGGACATTGGTGCCCTGAAAGATTACGATAACGTCTATTACCTTGGTGGTGGAACCGGTGTTGCTGATGCATTAAAAATCGATGCAGAGTTAATTCCATTGGACAATACAAAAGAATGGTTTGCCAAAACATGGGAATTTATGAGTGATGAAGGCAAATCGCTGGAACGATATTGTTCTGCTAATGGGATCCAAAGCATTTATGCAGAGCTGGCTGCCAAAGAAGTTTCCGAATTAAACAAGGCGGGTATTTTTCCACCACAGATTGCACAGCTTGCAAACGAAGGCGATAAGCATGCAAAACATACTTTTGATATTTTAGTTAATAAACTATCGCATTTGCTTTATTCCCGAATTACAACCCTTTTTGCAGGTTGGCAGAATAATTTTAATTTTATGAATGCAAATAGACCTACTTTAAATACGAGCCACCCACACCTAGGCAAATATTTTGATAAAATTGTAGTCGGACAGCGTCTTGGTGACCTTTATAATTCTGAAGATACAGCAAGTTTGCTTAAATTACCTTTATTGGGAAAATTAAAAAATCTGATTTCAAAAAGCTCTGTTCTCGATACTGCAGCTAAGGATTATTACACCAATATTGAACAAGTTATTACTGTTTCTAAGCTACGGGATGCTCCTGCATTGGGTGCTGGAATTGATGCTTTTTTTAGTTGGCAGGATTAATCAAACATGCTTATACCAGATATAATTCCAGATCAAGAACCCCAGATTAATGTTGGAATAATTCTTCCTGAAGACAATATCACTGATCTTACCTTACATATTCCATCAAATGATTATCAAATATTCTTAAATAACCAGAGCTATAATCTTGCTAAAGAATCTGTTATTATACTTGAATTTATACAGGGAGAAATCCATCTCGCATTTGATCAACAGAAAATTTCAACACAAGCCAAAATTGAAATTTCTCCAAAAAACAAGATATCTCCTTCGAACAAATCAGGAATAAAAGTCCGTTCGGTAATTGCAGGAAGAGGATTTCATTGGCAAAAGTTTATAGAAGTTTTTCTTCCCGACACAGTTATTGTAAATATAATTGAGGACTCACTTATTCTGATAAACCAGATGCCGCTTGAACATTACGTTATGTGTGTGGCGACATCCGAGATGGGGGCTGAATGCCCCGAAGCATTAATTGAAGCCCAAACCGTCGCAGCCCGTAGCTGGCTTTTGGCAAATGTTGAACAAAAACATCGTCACATGGAAATGGATATTTGCAATGATGATTGCTGCCAACGCTACCAGGGAACAACATTTTTAACCGAACAATCAAAAGCCGGTGCGTTAAATACCAGTGGGCAAGTTATAGTTTATGACAACAAGATTTGTGATGCGCGCTATTCAAAAAGTTGCGGTGGGATGATGGAATCCTTTGGATATATATGGCCAGGAAATGACGAAGATTATTTGCAAGCTATCCCGGACTCGAAAAACATGTTACCTGAATTAGAAAAGCCTTTGAGTGAAGAAAACAATTTTTCAAATTGGGTAAACTCAACACCCCATGCATTTTGCAGTTCAAATACGGTAGCCGAGAAAGACCTGAAAAAATATCTCGGTTCTGTCGATGAGGAAGGCGAATATTTTAGATGGCAAAAGTCAGTTTCTCAAAAAGAGTTGAAGGAAACAATATATAATTTTGCTGGGATTTCTGTAAAGTCAATAAACAAGTTAGAAATTATCTCAAGAGGTATGTCAGGAAGAATAAACAAATTGAATATTCATTACCTTGATCACAATGACAAAGCCAATACATTCAGGATCAATAGCGAATATGATGTCCGTCGTTATTTATCAACAAGTTTTCTCTACAGCTCTGCTATTACAATTTCTGAACAAAACATAAAGAATGGTATCCCTCAAGATTTTTTATTTAATGGTGCAGGTTGGGGCCATGGCGTTGGTCTTTGTCAGATCGGCGCACTTGGGATGTCACTAAATAATTACAAATCAGAAGAGATTTTATATCACTATTATCCTGGTAGCCTTCTAAAAAAAATATATTGACCAACATTTTACTTAAATGAGTAATTTTTAATAGCCAATAAAAGTAATCAAACATTACAAATTTCGGAGTATCATGAATAATAAAAAATTAAAAAATTGGTCATGGATCCCCTCCTTATATTATGCTGAAGGTATTCCTTATATTGTTGTAATGGCTGTGTCGGTTATTATGTATAAACGATTGGGTATTTCAAATACAGATATTGCCCTTTACACAAGCTGGCTATATTTACCATGGGTTATCAAACCATTGTGGAGCCCCATTGTTGATATTTTGAAAACCAAGCGTTGGTGGATAATCACCATGCAATTGCTTATCGGATTTGGTTTTGCCGGTGTGGCGTTCACTATCCCTGTTTCAAATTTTTTTCAGTACACATTAGCATTTTTATGGCTTCTGGCATTTAGTTCCGCCACCCATGATATTGCAGCCGATGGTTTTTACATGCTCGGCCTTTCCCAACATGACCAGGCTTGGTTTGTTGGAATTAGAAGTACATTTTACCGCTTAGCTATGATAACCGGTCAGGGGCTGTTAATAATTTTTGCTGGTTATATTGAGGGAAATACTGGTTTAGGAGAAGCTTCAATTGAAGTTAAAGCAGCACCAGGATTTGAGTATACAAGTTTTGTACATCCGGATTCGATTAACAAAACTGATATAATTACTGAACTAAACCAGAACGATGTAAGAGTTTTAATAAGCCCACAGCAATTAACAATAACCGCAGCTCCACGACAAAAAAATGAAATAGACTCACTGATCTCATTCTCAAATACCTGGAATGAGGCAAATGGCCACTCATCTGCAATTGAAAAAACCTCACAAAAAGCTGAAAATAAATCACCCTCGTGGTGGCAAAGTGCAATTGTATCAAATCTGGAATCATTTTTAAAAACATATTTTGCACCCGAAAAGAAAATTGTTTCAAAAGACATAGCCGGTAATATTGGTGCAGTTTATTTTTACTTATCCAAAAAGCCAGAGAGTAAAGAAGAAATCGTTTTAAATTTTGGCAGAGATTCCGGTGACAAAAGTCTTTCACTTATATCCGGAAACAGACTCGTATTTAATCAGGACAATTGGAATATTCCCGCAATGGCGGTAATTCAACTTGATCCTAAACTAAAAGAAAAATCCTCAGCAGTTTTTAATGCTCAATCAGGTAATATCCCTTTAGCATGGTCAATAACATTTGGCTTGTTATCTGCTATGTTTATTTTATTTTTTATTTATCATAAAATTATACTTCCAAAACCAAAAGAAGATGGTGGCTCAGCAGTTATAAATATAAAGAGTATTTTATCGGAATTTTTTAACACGTTTATTCTGTTTTTTAAAAAGGAAAAAATTGGGGCAATCCTCGGGTTCCTTCTACTATATCGTTTTGCAGAATCACAAATTGTTAAATTAGCCGCACCCTTTTTGCTGGATAACCAAGAGGCAGGCGGATTGGCTTTAACAACAGGTGAAGTAGGCCTTGTTTATGGAACAGTCGGATTGCTGTCTCTAACATTTGGCGGGCTTTTAGGTGGCTTTCTTGCAGCAAAACATGGCTTGAAGTTTTGGTTGCTTCCCATGGCCATTGCAATCAATTTACCAGACCTTGTTTATGTTTATCTCTCCTATTCACAAACAGATAGTTTTTTATTAATTAATCTTGCCGTAGCTATTGAGCAGTTCGGATATGGCTTTGGTTTTACTGCATATATGCTTTATATGATTTATGCATCAGAAGGTGAACATAAAACTGCCCATTTTGCAATCACAACTGCTTTTATGGCTTTAGGTATGATGATTCCCGGAATGTTTAGCGGTTGGCTACAGGAGATTATTGGCTATCAGCACTTTTTTATATGGGTTATGATTGCAACAATACCAGCTATTTTAATAATTAAACTTGCGCCACTTGATGCTAATTTTGGGAAGAAAGAGAATAACGATTAAAAAAATGTAGTGAAAAAAATAAAAAGTTTAGAAAAATAAAAATGCCCGGTTAAGCTGGGCATTTTTTTTAAATATATTATCGAAATCTATGTATTTATAATTTGTATTTTATGGCGTTTTAACTCCGCTAATATTAGTTGACCTGCTTCCATTACCTTCTTCTGGCGAAGTGACCGTTATAGTTATGAAAACTTGCGGAGCTTTTAAACTATCTCCCGGCGCCCAAACAAAACCAAAGTCGGTTGTACCATTTCCAGAACTACGACTATCTAGCGTTTTAAATTGTGTATCACCAAACAATTCCCCATCTGTAGCTTGAACAGAAATCACGCTGTTTTCAACAATTGGGTATTCATAAATATCTGAAACATTAAAAGAGAATGACTTTGCTTCATTTAGGTCATTATATTGAAAACTTGACGGGCTTACATCAATATTATCTGTAACAGAACTTAAAAGCAATTCGAACGAAGTACTAAGTGTTAAACCAGATATTGTATCACCATACGTCCATGCAGTTATTTCTGTAAAAGAATCCGTTGCCGGATTAAGAGGCAATGGAGCTGCACTTAAAAAATTAACTGAGGCACGGCCGAGTTCATCCGTAACTGCTGCTCCCTCAACAATCCCATATTCGGTAGAAAAATAAACTATTGTTCCCGGTGCAACAGGATTGCTGTATTTATCACCTACAAAAGCAGTTACAACATCCAAAATTCCAAAATGAACCTGACCGGCAATATTTACTTTTTCGACAGCAACGCTAAAATGGTCATCATCTGGCAACCCGCCATAGATGGCTATTCGTGATGGAATTGCATGGATTGTCTTGGTCGGTAAATCAACGTATGCTTCAATCTGGATTGGTCCGGCAATAGTGCCGCTATTTAAAACCGTAAAAGCAAAACCATTTTCAGTTGTCATTGAGCCAGGATCTAAATACTCTCCGCCATCAGGTCCCTGTAAAATATTAAACTTAACTTCAACGGCATGTTCCTGATCCACCAGATTCCCTTGTGCATCGGTTACTTTTACGCCTAATACAGCTGTTTCCTGCAGGCCGGATGAATAAACATAAATATGGCTCTCATGAGGTGAAATAAATTCAATATGTGCTGCTTCGCCGCTGGTTGTTGGGTCATCGCCACCACTATCTGATGTGTCAACCAGTGTTACTTTTTTCATTTCCAGCGAAGGAACCTGAAGTGATTGGCCCCGCGCAACATAAATAAAAGTTGATGATTCAAAGTAACCAATTTTTGAAGCACGAATTGTTATTGCACTTGAATCAGCAGCTGGTTCTGCTTCAAAACTATAGTTTCCGTCTATATCAGAAAGGGTTTGTTTATATAGCCCTTGTGCGGTAATTAAAGCCCCTTCAACAGGCAGTGCATTATTTTCTGCATCATATTCAAAGACGATTCCCTCAAGAGAAACTAAGTCAACTGAATCAGTTGCAGAATCACATCCCAAAAAGAGAAGAACAATAAGTACAATCTTTGATAATTTTTTAACCATGCTTTTCACTTTTCCTCCACCTTCTAAACAAACTCAAAAAGTTCAAGTTGTGGTGATATTAAATTGTTTTGTTTTAAATCTGCCAGGCTACGTTCAAAACTTTGCATTCCATGCTCAACACCTGTTTGAATTGTAGAATCTATCTGATGCGTTTTTCCTTCACGAATTAGATTTTTAACGGCATCTGTGTTTACTAAAATTTCCATCAATGCAACCCTGTCATTCTCTAAAGCTTTTGGTATTAACCTCTGAGAAATAACTGCAACAAGAGTACTGGCCAACAATTGTTTTACCTGTTGCTGGTTCTCTGCAGGAAAAACATTAACAATTCTGTCAATAGTTTCTGCCGCAGAATTTGTATGCAAAGTAGAAAATACAAGGTGCCCTGTTTCAGCTGCGCGCAACGCATTTTCAATTGTAACCGTATCACGCATTTCACCAACAAGTATTACATCAGGATCTTCGCGTAAAGCGCTACGCAAAGCAGCAGGAAAGTCTTCTGCATGAATGCCAATTTCACGCTGATGAATTAGACTTTTAGCAGGCTTATGAACATATTCAATTGGGTCTTCAATCGTTATAATATGGTCTCGGTTATTGATATTAATATTGTTTATCATTGCAGCAAGCGATGTAGATTTACCAGAGCCTGTGGGGCCGGTTACAAGAATAAGCCCTTTCTTCTTTTCTAAAACTTTTTCAATAATTACTGGTAATCTCAATTGCTGAATTGTTTTAATTTCATTACTGACAATTCTGAACGCGCCACTAATACCTTTCATATGTTGAAAGAAATTTATCCGGAATCGTGATAGTCCCTTTAAATCTACCGCAAAATCAATCTCGTTATGTTCTAAGAAATATTTCTTTTGCCGCTCATTTAACATTGAATGAAAGAGCTCGGTTAATTCTGAGTTCTCAAGAGCCTCAACATCTACCTGTCGTAATTGTCCAATAATTCTAAGTACAGGGGGCATTCCACTACTAAAATGGACATCTGATGCTCCATTCTTTATTGCCAGCTTCAATGTCTCTGTAAAAATTTCATTAATATTGGTGGCCATTAGTTTTTTCCGGCAGCTTTGTATTCAACAACCTTTGGGGTTATAAAAATCATTAAATCTGATTTTTCCTTTTTTGTAACAGTGTTTTGAAATAAGTAACCTAAGATTGGTATATCACCTAATAACCATATTTTTTCAACCACTTTACTTTTAGACTCTTTTATTAAACCGCCAATTACAAGGGTTTGACTATTTTCAACTGTAACAACAGTTTTAACTTCTCGTTTTGAAGTTATTGGTTGCTGGGCATCAGCGCTCCCCGTATAACCAACTATTTCCTGAAGTATCGGATGGACATCCATAGTAATTTTATTATCTGAACTTATTGTTGGGATAACTGTCACATTTATATCAACATCTTTTTCTTTATAAGTAATTATATCTCCCGCAATTCCCCGCGAAACTTGCGGCACTGGAACTGTTGTTCCTACCTTTATTACAGCTTTTTTATTGTTTAAGGTGGTTATACGTGGATTGGAGACTAATTTTGAACCATTATCTTTGGCCAATAAATCCAATGCAACAGAAAGCTGGTCCACTGACAATACACCCATTGTGACATCTTCCGGGCCTTCAGGAACTTTATACCAGGCTGATAAAAATCTTGGACTTGCTGATTGAGTATTTCCTTTTGTTATTGGTGCATTTAGCTCTGCCCCATCTAAAGATGCAGAAACACGTTTAGGAAGGTTTAAACCATATTGCTCTTCTTCACTCAATAAGCTTTCAATAAGGCGTATTTCAATCTGGATTTGTTTAGGGGCAACATCTATCTCCTTAATTGCCTGTTCGATTTGTTTAATATTTTCCCATAAATCACTCACTAAAAGTATCGAACCTCGCTGATCCACTTCTTCTTTTGCCGCTTCTGCTAACAGTGGGGTCATTTTCCCTTTCGAGGATAGCAAAGGTTGTAAATTGTTTTTAAGAAAAAATGCATTGGTATAATCCAGATTAAATACTCGGGTAACCTTTTCTCCATTTAATTCTTTGTCAAATGCTTTAACCAGCAATACATTGTTTTCTACAATATAGTGATAACCTAATGATTTTAATATTGTATTTAATGCATCTGCAAGACTTACATTAAACATCTGAATGCTTACCCTGCCCTGTACATCACCACTGACAACCAGGTTTAAGGAATGTTGTCTTGCAAATAAATTTAATACCTCGCCAATGGAGGCCCCGCTAAAACGAGGAGATACTTTTTGTTCGAGTTTCGTAGCCAGATTGGTGGCAAAAATATTACCACAAAGAAACAACATGATTAAATAGCTGAATTTCATTTCAGTTTTCCTTTCACTGCAACTTTAAAGTTGTTGTCTGGCCATCTTTTGTCAAGGTTACTTCTTTGGCCTGAATTTTTTTAACTGTATATCCCTCAATTTGGTCACCAACGGCTAAAACTCTACTATTAATCATTGCAACAGACATGCTTTCAGCCATACTTATTGCTTTCAAACTTAGAGAAATGGTTTTCTTTTTTTGTTTTACGACTCGTTTTTTAACTCTTAAGGATGGATCATAAAATGGATCACGGCCCCAATCTTTAAAAGAGGCGAGGAGTTTCTTGTTTTTATTTTTCTTCGTGTTGTTGTTAACATCTGTTTTTTTTATTGATGCATTTTCACTTTTGGGCTCTTTATAAAAATTCAAATACGAGTCCATATTTAAAATAAAATCACCGGCACCAATAAGTAAAATAACACCTAACACTAAAAGTAAATTCTTCTCGCGCTTTTCAAGCTTTTTCATTTTTTATCCTGATCTTTTGCCCATGCATAAAAACGGCCTACAATCATTGCTTCCAGGTTGTTTGATTTGTTATTCAATTTTTCAATTTGAATTTCTTCAGGAATGATATAAAAATCGAAATCATTCCAGCTTTCAACAAACTTGCCAATATCAATAAATTTTCCGGTTACTATAACAGAAAATGGCAATGACTTAACCGGCGATTTTGAAGTATCTGCAAAATAAAATTTAAAGACAGGAGTAAACTCCAGTAATTTAAGGTGATGCTGGTTTGTCCGTTCACGTATTTGAAGTGTAATATTGCTGAGATCGTTCTTTTCTATAAATTTCTTTTTAATTTCTGAAAGACGGTCATTTTCAATATCTATTCTTTCTCTTATATTCTCTAAATCCTTTTTTGCCCTACTGGCATTTTTAAATTTTTGTACTGTTTTATTTAGCTGTTTTTGCAAAAGCAAACGCTCTTCTTCTGCAGGATTATAAATGGCAAAGTTAAAAGCTACAACAACTGTTGCAAGGCTAAGAACAAGCACTATAAATATATTTTTTGCTGACATTTTTTCCCTTTAAAGAACTGCTTTGATTTCAAATTGCATGGACTGTTTTTTATTTTTTTTATTTTTATCTGTTATTTCTATGCTTTTGAAATATCCTAAATTCTTCAGGTGATCAAGATAATTGATAAGAATGACATCGCTCATTAAATAATCACCATTTACAACACCAGAGAGGTTAATTGAATATCCAGCTTTCAATACCGGTTTCTTTTTGTTTGAATTTTTTCGTGCTTTTCGATTTTTCTTTCCACCAATTGTGATTGAACTTGAATGACGCACAGAAATCGCACTCAAAATAATCTGTTCCGGTGTTTCGTTACTAATAAGCTTTAGTGCTTCAATAACAGGTCCAGTTTTTGTTACAAGCTTCTTTAAACTGTTTTGAGTAGATTTTATGTTTTTTATTTCTGAATTGAGTTTTTGATATTCAACTTCAACCGGGTTTAAAGTGTTATATTTGTTTTCAACTTTTTCAACCTCATTCTTTAAGTTATCTATTTGCGTATAAGAAAGGTTTGTGAGGTAAACACTACCGAGAAGAGAAAATGCAATTAAAGCTGATACAAGGTAGTTTAAACGCTTAAAAACTCCCTGGGCCCTAAACTCTTTAGACACCAAATTAAAAGAATCTTTTGTATTTATAACGGTACCAAGAGTTGAAAAAAACTGCCCGTGTTTTAGCAAGTTTTCTTCAGCATCAGAAAGTTTTGGAGCTAAAACAAATACAGGAACCTTCATATTGTTTTTCAGAAATGAGAGTAAGCTTTCTTTTTGAAGGCCATAACCAGTTAAAAATATTCGTTTTACATCTTGGTTTTTGTCAAGGTTATTAAAGTGATCAATGGAATGTTGCAGTTCATTTTTAAAAAGCTGTAAGACAGGATTTTGATGTGCTTGTAAAGTTCTTAACCGTTGCTGCAAAGCTTTTCTTATAAGTTCGGGTTTTAAAGCACCGTTTTTTCCAATACCTGCGTCTTCAACAGGCTGGATTATATCTTGTTTAAGTATATTTCCTTGTTTTTCATGAATTGCGATTTCCAGGTTTGAAGCGCCGGTTGCCAGATTACGTGTAAATTCTAAGTTGCCATTATTCAAATAACAAATGTGAGTAGTGTCATATGAAATATCAACAAGCATATCCTGGTTATCCGATCCTACCATTTTGCTAAAAGCATTAGCTGAAGAAACTGATCGAGGTGTTATGGTTTCCGGGGATAAACCTGAACTCTCAAGCATATCCATATATTTATCTACAATCGACCCGGGTACAACAAGAACTACAACATTAACTTTTCTGGTATTACCATCCTGAAATTCGTTAATAATTTTATATCGCCATACACTTTTATCATTAAACCCGGTAAGGTCGCTTTGAAGTTTAAAGAAAACAGCATTTTTAAATTCAGATAAATTCCGCATTTTAGGAAACTGAAATTTCCGAATGGTTACATCGGGGCTGAAAAAACCAACATGAACCTTGTACCCGGCTTTATATACATTGGTTTTTATATTATCTAAAGTTATTTTCAGCGCTTTGTCACGGTCTTTTTCACTATCCGGAATTAGCGATACGCCTGTATCTTTTACAAATATGGCTTTCCCTGAATATGAACCAATAATATAACGGATGTTGTCTGAATCAATATCTATCGCAAGATAATTTTGAGCAGAAAGTTTTTGAGTTATCGTAGGTTTGTCTTTGAAGCTGGTTACATTATTGAATATTGTATCTGTTAACGCGAACTCAGGGCTGGATTGAGTTGAATGGTCAATAATGGTTTCCTTTTGGCTTTCAGCTACTTTTCCGTTCTCATTTTCCATATCTTGCGACAATCCTGCTCTGGTTTTTTTTTCTTCTACAAGTTCCGTTGACATAAATTTCTACTCAAAAAGATGTTTGTATTTGATTAGATTAGATCGATCTCAATCACAATTTCTTTTAATTGATGCGATGATGATTACAAGCTTTTCAAATGATATATTAATTTTTTCGTTTCCATTTGGATTCCAGAATTACACGTGAATTTCCATTTACTGAATACTTTAAAAAATCAGAAATTATCTCTTCATCACGCACAACCTGGATTGTACTTGTAATGTCTTCCCCTTCATAAGTATCAACGGCCGATCCATAAACCGGTGCATGGGAAATAATGCCTCCTGTAAAAGGCAAAGCATATTCTGTTTCAGTTTCGCCCTCGGTTCCTCCGGAAATAAAGTCATCTTGTTCTTTTGCTAAAGTGACTAAAACAACAATATCCTGAAAATCATATCCGGGATCCCCATACGAGGCGTTAGAAAGGTCAATCAGATATATTGCCTGGCTTTCGTCCAATGTTACTGTTTGGCTGGAAAAATCAACATAACTACCAATAAATTCTTCTGCAGATGCCTGACTTCCAAAGCCCTCGACTGTTGGGACATTGTCTCCATCCCTCAAAGCCTGGACAATATCTGCATCACTGGGATTTGTGGATTCAGCTTCATCAATTAAATCATAACTTCCGTAACGGTTCCACCAATATTCACCAAAAAAGTAATAATACCAGTTCCTCGCCCATCCTCTTGCAGTTATTGAAATTGAAGTCCCGGCGTCATAAAGATTTGGCAGTGTATAATCCACCGGTAAATCTGCTTGAATATTGACATTACCAGCATCTACTTTGTTACGTAAGTTGCTTTCATATCGGGTTGGATTGTTTCCAAAAGGATAGATATCCTCTCCACCAATAGTAATATTTATAGTAATTGGGGCATCGTACAAATATGTATTACCGCTATATGCTTCGTATGCACAACCCAAAATCGTAATCTGAGCAGCATAAGGTTCTTGAGGAATTACTTCACCATCAGTAATATCAAACTCAACAGGATCATCATCATAATCGCGTGGTTCTATCCACACTTTTTTATTTGGCTCCCCCAAGTAGACGGTCATTTTTACATCATCCGAGTTTCGCCATGTAGATTGAAATGCAATATCATCCATTGCTACAAAATGCACATTGCCTTCCCAGCTACCTTTAGCAAATGTGAGTTTTCCTTCAGTAAATACGATTGTCCCATCAGGCGGATTAAAATCTTCACCAATTACCAAATCGTCTTCATAATAATAGCTGTTGCCATCATCCTGAGTAGCCTGAGCCAAAGTTCTAAGTTTATCCATATCAAAAACAGGTGCAGCTGGTGCATTCTCATAAACAAGACCGGCATCTCCCTCTTCTGCTAATGAATCTTTGGTGACCACACCTAAAACTGGTTTTTTAGAATAAACAGCATAGTCAGGCACATTATTGGAATCAGTTTTAGATATTACTGTCTCCAAAGTATTTGTTGAACGTGAACTAACGCCTACAGACGTAATCACCACTTCATTGGTAACTTCATTAACTGACATTGAAACATTAGAAGTAACGCCATCTCCAGCATACATCCCTTCAACTGACCAATCCTCAATATCATCTGCTGCCAAATATTCCTTTAATCCATACTCCATCCCCGATTGCGCGGCATAAAACGAACGTTGCTCTTCCGATTCCAGCATTTGCAATGTTGATGATGAGGAGGAAACAGTAGCTAAAATAAAACCTAATGTTGCTAAAATCAGGACAACACTAACAATTGTAATTAAAGCGCCGCCATGTTCCTGGTTGTTTTTAATTTCTTGCATAAATCACTTCCTCTACCTTAACAGATTGGCTGTTTCGTACAATATTTAGTGTAACCCCGATAAATTTTACAGAGTCTTGAACCCCGGTTGTAGTTTTATCTATATTCAAATAACTAAAAGGATCTTCAGCTAAGCCCGTCAAAATAACATTATCATTTCGGCTTAAATTATATCCGGATTTTATATAGCTGACATTGTTGCCATCATTATCCATAAATACAAATTGGCCACTAGTCATAGTAGCTATATTGGAGATACTTAGATTTTGTATATCACGGCGCATTGTCCGTATTGCCTTTCGTACATCCGATCGGCCAACTTCCTGATTTAAAACCTGGTTAAATGATTCTGTTTGATTGGCAATAACTGCAACAACAATTGATCCTATAATGCCAAAAATAATCATCCCCACTGTAACTTCCATCAGTGTTGCACCATTCTCATTTTTATTAATTCGAAAGATGTATTTCTTCATTTTGAATACAACGTCAAATAAGTTGTTAGATTATATCCATTTGGAAACTTTGGATGTGAAACATTTACTTCCACTTGGTAAGCTTCATAATCGGAATCGTCCCAATCACTATGATAAGAAACCTCAGTTGTTCTTGTATAACCTTCAACATCCTCAATTTCTACATAATCATTTATACTTTTATACCAGTCCCACCGAGAATCTTTGAAAGCTTGAATTTCTTCCATCCTGTTGTTTGCAAGATTAACCGATTGGGTCATTACCCTGTTTTGGAAAGACTGGTATGAAAGGTTCCCTATTAAAACAAAAAGAGAAGGCAATGCAATACCAACAATTATGACTGTGACAATTACTTCCAGTAAAGTTAGTCCCTGCTCTTCTCTAATTAGTTTTATCTTATTCATAATATCTGATTGGTTACCAGGTGACCGATAACTGACCGCCAGATTCAGTAACCGTGTATGATCCACCGGATGGTGTTGTTGGTTCTTCACCATTTAAGAAAAAATCTTCCGGAGCTGTTTCATATGCAGTCACAACATCGGCTAAGTCTGTTGATGAATCAGTCATTAACTGATTTGAATATTCCATAAGAATAGCTGCTTCAATAGCTTTAGCGTTAGCTTCATTTGTTGCTGTTTCGGCATTTGAAGTTAAATCGAAATATTTAGGAACAGCGATGGCTGCTAAAATTCCGATAATTACAACTACGACTATAAGTTCCATCAGTGTGAAACCACTTTGATTGTTACGCATGGTAACTCCCTTCTATTTGTTTGGTACTAGTTAACTACATTTTTATTTAAATATTGAAATTCTTATATTTTCTTTGTATGCAATTTCGGCAATATTTTCTACATTGCCCCAATCATGTCCCACATTGGTAAGAAAATGGCCAGTGCTAAAAACAGCATCATTGCACCTAAAACTAACGTTACTATAGGTTCTATCATCGATGTTAGGTTTTCAACAGTTTCCGATACTTCTTTATAGTAATAGTCAGAAACATTGCCAAGCATTTCATCCAACGACCCGGATTTTTCACCAATAGAAATCATTATCACCAACAGTTTGCTAAAATATTGGCTTTGTTTTAACGATGATGCAATATCACTGCCCTTTACAATCTTATCCTGGATTTTTTCAACCTCTTTTTGATAAACAAGGTTGTCGAGTGTCTCTCGGATTATTTCAAATGTTCTGGTAATTGGAATTCCTGTCCGGTTCATAGTGTGGAAAAGTTTTGCAAAACGTGAAATATTCAACTTTCTGTTAAGCATTCCTAAAACAGGTAATTTCAGTCTAATTAAATCCATTTTGAAACGTCCATCTGGGGTTTTGCTCCATGTTAGAAATGCTGCTACCAATGCAACAAGTCCAATTAAAGCAAACAGACCATAGTCTGTTATCAAATAATAAACACCTAACAAAATTCGTGTAGGTAGTGGAAGTTCAGTTCCACTCATTTCAAAAATTGGGATAAAATTTGGAATTACAAATGTCGTAAAAACAATAAAAGCACCGACAAGACCTGTAATTACCATAGCAGGATAACGCAATGCTTTCTTCACTTCTTTCTTTATTTTCTCATCTTCTTCAAGAAAACTAGAAAGCTGGATCAAAGTATCTTCAAGTGTACCACTTATTTCTCCAACACGAATTGAATTGACATAGATAGCAGGAAATGTTTTCGGAAACTGTGCAAGTGCATCAGAAAGTTTGCTTCCCGCTTCAATATCCTGCGAAATAGCCTCTATCATCTTTTCAAAATCTTCAGTTTCTGCTTGTTCTTTAATAACACTTAAACAAGTAACGATGGGTATACCGGCTTTTAGCAGCGTTTGTAATTGTTTTGTAAAAAGAAGAATAGATTTTATACTAACTTTTATTTTATTAGAACTTTTTAAGCTTCTAGTTCTTTTTTTATTTTTCTCCAGGGCGATAGAAACAGGTGTCATGTTTAACTTTTGCAGCTGCTGAATTACAACTTTCTGATCTGCAGCCAAAATGACGCTTTCTACAGTTTTACCTTCCTGATTAATCGCTTTGTATTTAAAATTTGGCATTATTTTCCCGTTATGTTACTAGAGTTATATAGAACTTTGAGATTTCGTCTCCCCAAAAAAGAAACACTATAAGACCTCCGGCTAAAAAAGGACCCAACGGAATATAACCGGTGATTTTTATTTTTTTAAACTTGTTATGCAAAGTTATAGCAATAAATGCCAGGATAAAGCCAAGGTATAAAGCAATAAGGACATTTAACCAACCTGTAAAAAATCCGGCAACAGCAGCAAGCTTCACATCGCCCATTCCCAGGCTTTCTTTTTTAAACATCCATTTCCCCAAAATTGATATTAGCCACATTGTTAAACCACCAGTTGCCAATCCTAACAATGCTTCATCCCATGGTATAAACGTGAATAATATCTGACTAAATAATCCAAATATTAAAAGAACAATCAGGACTTTATTATATATCAGGTGGGTTTGTATATCGATAAAGGCTATTACTATCAGGAAATAAATAAAAACAGAATAAACCACAAAGGAGATACTTAATCCAAAATGGAGGAATGAGAAAACTGTAAAAACACCCGCTAATAATTCAACTAAAGGATATCGAAAAGAAATGTTTGCTGAACATTTATAACACTTCCCTCTTAATAAAATAAATCCTAAAAGCGGAATATTGCTCCATGCCGGAATGTTTTTTTTACATTCTGGACAAAATGAACCTGGAAAAATGAGGGACTTCTTTTCCACAAGGCGGTAAATACAGACATTTAAAAAACTGCCAATACTGCTCCCAATTATGAAAGCAAAAACTAGTTCCATAAATTAAACCAATTTTAAATCTAACTCTTCTGAGGGGGACGGTGACAGAGTATTTTTATTAATAATTTTTTTCCGCTCTAAAACTTTACTGATTTGTTCAATCATGCGTTTAGGGTCAATTGGTTTTACAATAAAACCATCCGCGCCTAATTCGTATACTTTTTGTTCACTTTTTTGTGTTTTTAATGCAGAGAAAATTAAAACCGGTATATTTTCTAATTCAGGATTACTTTTTATTTCCTGCAAAACCTCATAGCCATCCATATTAGGCATCATTATATCCAGCACTAAAAGATCGGGTTTGTCCTGGTGAATAATTTTCAATGCTTCTTCACCATCTCTTGCTTCCAACGTTTCCCATTTCGACATTTTCTGGATTATCTTAGTCACCATTAAGCGGGTCTGATCAGAATCATCTGTAATGAGTATTCGTGCAGGCTTCGAGCTTGTGTCAACAGTTTCTGTTGCAGGCCCTGATCCTTCAACTTTTACTTCTGCTTTTTCCGAATTGCCGGATAGCTCAATTTTTAAACTGTCCCCATTTTGAGGTTGAATCGTTTTTGGAGATGCTTGCTCAGGAGGTTGAGCTTCTTCTTTGCGCTGCATTACCGGATTGATTACACGCACTATTTCATCATAATCCGTAATTCCGTCACCAACCAATCTCATAGCATCTTCAAAAAGATTTCTAAATCCGTTGATCTTTGCAGTTTTACGCATCAATTGCAATGAAGCATCGTTTGCAACCATATCTTTGAGCATTGTGTCAAGCATTAGTATTTCGTAAACCCCAATCCTGCCACTATAGCCTGCAAAACCACACTTTGCGCATCCTTTTGGTTCAAATACTTGTGGATCATCAGATAATTTGTTTAATATTTTATATAATTTTTCATCTATATTTTTTTTATCAACAGGAACTTTACAATGCGAACATAACTTTCTTACAAGGCGTTGAGCAATAACAGCTTCCAGCGCCTCAGTAATTTTAAATTTATCAACCCCCATATCCTTTAAGCGGGTAATGGTTGTAAAAGTATCATTTGTGTGCAAAGTGCTTAATACAAGGTGCCCTGTTAAAGAGGCCTGAATACTAATCTCTGCCGTTTCTTTATCACGTATCTCACCAACAAGGATCACATCAGGATCTTGCCGTAAAAAAGACCTTAAAGCACTTGCAAAGGTTACACCTGCTCGCTCATTCACCTGAACCTGATTAATACCATCAAACATGTATTCAATTGGGTCTTCAATGGTTAAAATATTATTAGTAGTTGAGCGGATACGATTTATGGCAGCGTACAAAGTTGTACTTTTACCTGATCCGGTTGGTCCGGTAACAAGAACCATTCCTTGTTTTAATTGAAAGCATTTTTCGAGCTGTTCACGGTTGTATCCAACAATACCCATTTTATCCAGCGAAACAGTCGCATTTCTTTTATCAAGTATTCGGATAACTATCTTTTCACCAAAACTGGTTGGCAATATAGAAACCCTTAGGTCTATATCTGTTTCTTCAATCATAACTTTTGCCTTGCCATCCTGCGGCTTACGTGTTTCCGCTATATTGAGGTTAGAAATAATTTTTATACGGCTGGCAAGTGCTGAATGTATAGAACGTGGAACTTCTAGCTCGTTACGCAAAACGCCATCCACACGGAAGCGTACCTGAATTGAATTCTCTTTAGGCTCAATATGAATATCACTGGCCTTTTTACTGATTGAATCCCAGATTATTTGATTTACTAGTTTTACTACTGGAGAATTTTTGTCAAGATTAGAATCACCTGAAAATTTTATATCAACATCTTTACCTGTATTTACAAACGAAGTGATAATCTTTTCCGGCGCATAGTATTCATTAATTTTCTGTTTTATAATTTCATGCGGTGCATAAAATTTCTTTACATATTTTCGGGTCAGGTATTCTATTTCATTTTCTGCATCTAGGTTAAATGGATTGGAAAAAGCAACCGCAATGTGCGTTTTGTCCATTTGCAGTGCTAATAAATTATAGCGTAAACACAGCTCTTCAGGGATAGCTTCCAACACATCTTTTTCTGCATCAATTTTATCTAAATTGATGGTTGGAATTTGGAGTGCCAGTTTTACAAACTGACGTATTTCTTTGTCATTTAAATAATCATTGTCTGTTAAAATTTTTGCAAAGAACTTTTCATCACTATTTCTAAAAACCAGTTCTTCGTAAAGTGATTGATCAATTATTTGATAATAAACCAGCGCTTTGGCGAGCCAGTTATCTTCATAAACGTGTTTTCCGCCAACATCCATAATTTGCCCTATTTTTTGTTGCCTATATATTTCGAAGTATCAAGGAGTGTCTTTATAAAAAAACAGAAAGTGAGTAGATCGTAGTCAAAAATGGTAATTTTGGAAAAAGGTAATAAATAACTTAAAAGGAAATTTTATAATATTAGGATGGTTTAATTTGAGAGGTAAAGAGGACTAAAATAAAATCGTGAAAGAGAGGATCAATCAAGGCTTTATGGAAAAATCAAATCATGGCCGGTTGGTTAAATTTAAAGTATCTTCAAGTTTTTGTTGTTCCACTGGGGCTTTAAGCCAGATTATGTTTTTATCTTTATTAAACCAGGTCATTTGCCGTTTTGCAAATCTTCTTGTATTTCGTTTAATTAGTTCAACCATTTCGTCAAAAGATATTTCATTATTTATATAACTAACAACTTCTTTATAACCGACGGCATTTAAGGCATTTGTTTTATCATAACCTTTAGTCAGTAATTTTTTAACTTCATCCTCGAGTCCACTTTTTATCATTTCATCAACTCGTTTATTAATTCTCTGATATAGTTCTTCCCGATCCATTAATATACCAATCTGAATAAAATCAAATGGGGCTGGAATTTCATTTTCTTTTTGCAAGTCAGAAAGCTTTTTCCCGCTGATTAAAAAAACTTCCAATCCCCGTAAAATGCGTTGAGTGTCATTAACTGAAAAACGATTAGCTAATTCAGGATCTACCTTTTCAAGTTCTGAATAAAGTTTTGCTAAACCTTCAGATTTTAAGCGTTTTGTAAGTTCTTCACGAACTGAATCATCCTTTTGGTCAAACTTTATCATTCCATATAACAACGCGCGGATATATAGCCCGGATCCACCAACTACGATTACATTTTTATTATCCTTGCGAATTTCTAAAATTTTCTCCCGAGCCTTTATTCCAAATTCTCCCGCACTAAATTCAGTACCAGGATTTGTGAAATCAATAAAGTGATGAGTTATACCTGCCATTTCTTTTACAGTTGGTTTGGCAGTGCCAATATCCATAGATGTATAAATCTGCCGTGAGTCTGCAGAAACAATTTCAGCATTATATTTTTGGGCAAGTTTTAGCGAAAGGGATGTTTTACCAACAGCTGTTGGGCCAACAATAACAATTACAGGTAAGAGTGGTGTATCTATTTTATTTAAATTTACGGGCAAGTTCATCTAACTCCATTGAAACTATAACCGGCTTTCCATTTGGTGAATAAAAAGGGTGTTCACACGCAAAAAGTTGGTCCACTAAATTGTGCATCTGAAACTCATTTAATGGTTCCCCTGTTTTTATGGCATTTTTAAATGCATAAGCAGCAGCAATCTTTTCATTGGGGTTAAAACTGCCCTGAGGCGTATTTTTGTAATAATCAATAATGTCCAGAAGAATTTGGCTTTCACGCCCAATTTTTACATCAGAAGGCATCTCTTCAATTATGATTGTATTGCCACTAAAAACATTAATGGTAAACCCGATTTGGTTTAATACACTGTAAACATCCCTGAAGACAAGAAAATCATCTAAAGCCAGGGTTATTTTTTGAGGGAAAAGAAGTTTTTGCCCATCAGCAATAGATTTATTATCAAGTATTTTAATCGTTTTTTCATATAAAATTCTTGAATGAGCTAAGTGTTGATCAACAATTACCAAACCACTTTTTATCTCAGAAAAAATATATTTTTGATGTACCTGCCAAAAACGCACATCTAAGTTTTCTGATGGGATGAGATTTTTTTGTCCGATTACTTCATTTTGCTTTGGGGTCTCTTCAAGCTGATTAAAATAAGCCAGGCTTGTTTGTCCGCTACTTTTTTTAACACGGCGTAATCCGGTTTCTTTTAAAGGTATTTTCTTAAGATCAAACTCATTTTTAATACTTTTCTGTGTATCATTATCATGCTCGATAACTGCTTTTTGAATTGCGCTTCCCTGATCATCCGAACTTAAATCAGCAAGGATACCACTGTCGTTTAAAGCTTTCTTTACTGAATTTAAAAAAAGATAAAAAAGTGTTCTGTCATTTGAAAAACGTACCTGCATTTTTGTAGGATGAATATTTACATCAACAAAATTTGGATCCATTTCTATAAATAAACAAAAAACCGGATGTGCGCCTTCATCAAGAGTTTCACCAAATCCCTGGTATACCGCATAGCTGATATTCCTGTCCTGAATTGGCCGACCATTTAAAAACAAATGTTGATGCGTCCGTGATCTCCTGGCCATTTTGGGTTTTGCAATAAAACCATTTATTTCAATCCCGGCAACGCTGGTGTCAATCTCAATCAATCCTTCTTCCAAATCTTGTCCAAAAACTTCAACAATTCTTTCTTTTAGATTTGTTTTTTTAAGAAGGAAAAGCTGTTTGTCATCAAGATGAAGTTGAAATTCAATATCGGGATAAGCGAGAAAAAATCTTTTAAGTGTTAATAATATTTGTTGGCTTTCAGCATTATCAGATTTTAGAAATTTCCGGCGGGCAGGTGTATTAAAAAATAAATTCTTAATTGATATGCTCGTACCGGTGTTTGCAGCAATTTTTTTTACGTGACCTTTTCGACCTCCATCAATTGAATAAACCAATCCAAGTTTTTCACTCTGTTCTTTAGTCTTAATTTCAACCTGGGCAACAGATGCGATACTTGGCAAAGCTTCACCTCGAAACCCAAGTGAATGAATACTTTCCAGATCTTTTTCCGAACGGATTTTGCTTGTAGCATGCCGTTCAAAAGCAACAGGTAAATCTAATTCACCAATACCACAGCCATTATCAATAACCTGAATCAGTTTTTTGCCACCACCGGAAATATGTACCTGAATTGAGTTTGCACCAGAATCTATCGCATTTTCAATCAGCTCTTTTACAACGGATGCGGGCCGTTCTACAACTTCCCCGGCGGCAATTTTATTGGCAAGATGTTCCGGTAATATTTGAACTTTTGAGGATGTTTGGTCCATTTTTAAATAAAACCATTAATATAAAAAGCGACGCCATATTTAATGGAGTCGCTTTGTTTAAAGAAATTTCGTTTTAAAAGATAATAAATTTAACGCCAAGTTTTAAATCATTCTAAAAGAAAATTAGTGTTACTAAAACGAATGTTGGTACCAAAATAGCTACTGACCAGGCCATGTAACCAAAGAAGGATGGCATTTTAATTTCATTTTCCTCAGCAATTGATTTAACCATAAAGTTCGGTGCATTTCCAATATAGGTATTTGCACCCATAAAAACAGCTCCGGCACTAATTGCAAGCAATGTTGACGCATAGGTTGTCATTAAATCGCCTACTTTTAAACTTTCACCAAGAGCAGTATTAAAAAACACCACATAAGTTGGAGCATTGTCTAAAAAGCTGGATAAAATGCCTGTCGCCCAAAAGAATGCAGAATCCACAAACTCTCCTGAACTTGTTCTAACGCTGTTAATAATTGCACCAAGAGGCCCTTCTGAACCCGCTTTTAACATAGCAATAGGTGGAACCATAGTAATAAAAATTGTTGCGAAAAGCTTAGCTACTTCTACGATCGGTTCCCAGGTAAATCCATTTCCTTTACGAGCTGATTCAGGAGTGAATTTCAATGATAAGAATGTAAGGCCTAATAGAATTAGTACCTGTGCCAAAGTACCTTTTGTCATCAAACCGGTTCCCCACATTACAATACTCCAGTCTTCTTCAACTGCAATATTGGGATGCCAGATTCCGCTAAAAATAACAGCTGCAATAATCCCGGCAAGAAACAAGAAATTGATTGAACCTTCGATACCAAACTTTTCACCATTTTCTTTTTTTGTTGGCTTATTAGTTTCCTTTTTATAATAAAAGCTGTCAATTACAAAGAAAACAATTATCAAAACAACTACTTCAAAAAGCATTGGAAGAAACATGTGAGTTGTTGTCCAGAAGAAACTGACGCCTTTCAAAAATCCGAGAAATAGTGGCGGATCTCCCAGCGGAGTAAGTGAACCTCCGATATTTGCGACCAGGAAAATAAAGAATATTATTACATGTTTTTGGTTTTTACGCCAGGCATTGGCCCGGATCACCGGCCTGATCATTAGCATTGCTGCACCGGTTGTTCCCATCCAGCTGGCTAATATTGTTCCAATTAAAATCAAACCTGTATTTAATTTTGGGCTTCCAATAAGCTCGCCCTTTAACCTAATGCCGCCACCAACAGTAAAGAGAGCTAATAATAAAACAATAAAGGGGATGAATTCTCCAAGATAAACTTCGGCAAGGTAAAACCCGCTCATATTTATCCCTTTAAAAATTGTGAACATCACAAAAAATAAAACACCCCAAAAAAGAGAAATTTTACCATAATGATTATGCCAGAAATGAGGTGCCACCAATGGAAAAACGGCTATTGAAAGAAGAATTCCAACAAACGGGATTAACCACCAAAGAGAAAGTGTTTTCCCATCTAAATGTGGTGCATGATGTTCATCATGACTATCACTTTCAACAGAATGTGCTACTTCCTGAGAAGTTGCTAAACTGTCTGTTTCGTGTTCATTTTGCGTTGAAAACGCATTAGCGGGAACGATATATAAAAAAGCAAGTGTGATAATTAGAATGAGTTTCTTACTAAAAGCGTACATATTGCCTCCCAGGCAAAATAAAGACCGATTGAAAAATTAATGTTATTTGTATTCGGAGGAAATTTATAAGATTTAACAATGCAGGATTTTTTTGGTTAGATTAATCGATGTCTCGTTAAAAATTCATTTAGCCACTCATTCATTTCATCACGAACCTGCCTGAAGGCTTTTTGTTTCTGGATCTCATTTCCTTCAATTTTTGATGGATTATCAAACTCACGATGAATTTTTGTACGGCTGCTCATTAGGATATGTAACGAATTCCTGGCAATTTCTGATGTTGTGATGATAATATCAAATTTGGTATGAGTATATTCGTTTACCGAATTTGTATTAAATTCAGACATATCAATACCCATCTCCAGCAATACTTTTACTGTTAAAGGATGAATTTCTTTTGGGCGAATTCCGGCGCTATCAACATCAACTTTTTTAAATGTCAGGTGTTTAATAAGTTCAGACATCATTGGTGTCAAAACAGAATTTTCGGTTCCAAGGACAAGAACCCTTTTTTTCATTTCTCGCTCCTAATAGCAATTTTCAATGCAATTTTATGAGATGGATAAATTTACATAACAAGATATTACATTGCTATACTTTTTATTATCAGGATAATAATACACGGATTTGTTCACGGGCAGATTGGACATCGAAAGGTTTGGGCAAAAACCCATCAACACCATCTTTAATTAGCTGCTGTTTTATCTTCTTATTGGTGTGTGCAGAGGTAATTAATACTTTTAGCTCAGGTTTTATTTCTTTTATTTTATAATAAAGTTCATTTCCATACATCTTCGGCATAATAATATCCAAAATTGCAAGATCAATTTCTGAATGATTTTCTTCGAATATTTTTAAGCCTTCCATGCCATCTTCTGCCAGAAAAGTACTATAGCCATCGGTATTAGCCATGTCTTTTAAAAATTCACGGATAACCTGCTGATCATCTACAATTAATATCTTTGACAATTGTGATTGTTTTGCACTTTTTACCGCACGTCTTTCATGTATAAATGGAAGGTAGAAAGAAATTGTAGTGCCTTTATTTGGTTCTGATTCTACATCAATGTAACCATTGGCCGATCTGATTATATTAAAAATCAAACTTGCGCCCAGGCCTTTTCGTGAGGCATCTTTTGATGTTGTAAAAAAGGGTTCAAACAATCTGTCTATTGTAGATGAATTCATGCCAGATCCCGTATCGCGGAATACAACTTTTAAATAGTTTTGATTAACCGCATTGTTTTGAATTAAAAAGCTATCCGTATCTGTTTTACACACACGCGAAGTAATAAATATATCTCCGCCTTGTGGCATGGCCGCTACAGCATTCAAAGCAAGATTTAACATAACTTTATTTAGCTGTGCTTCGCTGACGGTTACAAACCCCCTGGAATTTAAATCCGCATCAATTTTTATACTTTCCGGGATTGTATTTTTAAGAATGTGGATCGAGTTCTCAATAATCTGATCCGGATCTACAGCTGTTTCGGCTTTGGAAAGTTGTTTACCGGACAGATTTAAAATCTGGTCAGAAAACTGGTGAGCTTCCTGCATAACCAGCTCAGCATCTCTGAATGCAGCATAAGTTTCTGGTGCTGAAATCTCTTTTATTTCGTCTAAACTTTTTGTTAATGATGTAATTATTTGATTGTATTGTTGCGCTATTTTATCGGTTACGCTATTAAAAACATCCATGCGGCGTGTTTCAGTAAACCTCTTTTCAAGATGACGCATTTCAGTTGTATCTATACCAAAATTTACTACAACAGAATTGTTGTGTTCTGCTTTTATTTCAACTGCAGTCCATCTAATTATTTTTTCTTTGCCAGTCTTGGATACAAGTTTTACTTCAATAGGTGTTGAGGAATTTTCAGCAATATGCTCATTCCTTTTATGGATAACATAGTTTTTATATTTCTCATCGGGATATAATTTGTCCATTATATCGGATGCACCTAATATTTCCTCTTTTTTATACCCTGTCACCTGTTCTGCTTTTTTGTTCCATACCAGGTAATCACCATTTTCAGCAACGACTGTTATGATTATATTTGCCTTTTCAATCAGCTCATTTGCAAAAAACCTCGTATTTTTTAGATTGTTTTCGAGTTGCTTGTTTTCTGATATATCCCGGATTATCCCTTCGATGTACGAGTTTCCTTCATCATCTGTAATCAAATGAGCATGTTCCAAAACTTTTATAAGCTTTCCTGTCCTAGTCTTTAGATTAGAAACATAATTGTTGACAGTTTTTTCATGTTTTAAGCTATTTAAAAATTCCTCACGCTCATTTTCAGTTGGATAGAAATCGAATGCGACCTTATTCCTTTTCACCTGATCAATAGTTTTATAACCCAAAATATCAAGAAAAGCTGGGTTTGCATATATAACTTCGCCTTCAATGGTAGAGCGATATATTCCATCCAGGGCACTTTCCACAATCTCTTTAAAATTAAAACTTTCCTTTTTCAGCTCGCCCTTGCCTTCTGCCAGATATCTATACCTGGCCATATCCTGAACTATTTTATAAATATCCATCACAAATTCATCAGGTTCGTAGGGATTGGCATAAAGGAGAATAACTATTTCCACTACATGAGTATTAACAATTGGTATAAATGTAGCTGTTCTACCAAATTGGATTATTTCTTTGTGAGCATCATTTTCATTAAAAAAGTTAAAAGTGCTGATTTCAGGCTTCTTTAAAATCGTCTCCAAAACCCCTTTCAAAGCACTTACAGCATCTTGGTCTTGTTTAGCAATGTTTTCAAAATCAACAATAAACTTATTTTTAAAATTCGATTCTACTACAGGGCAATTGATTATTGTATCACAATTAACAATTTGTTTTATATAGTTACCAAGGACTTTGAGATTTGAATTTGAATTCGAAATATGAAAAAATTGATTAAGTAATTCCCTTAAATCAGCAAAACTTTTATTTTGATTATCCAGCATTCTTCTAATATTTAAATCTTCACTTTTGGATTTCAAATAAAGAAAAAACTCATTTTCCGATTGTGGTGATTTAATTATATTAATTTCAACAGGTTTTATCTGTCCAGCCCCATCAAGAAAAGTTGTTATCAATTTTTTATTGTTTTCAGGGTCTCGCGTAAAAAATAAATATTCTTCGAATGAATACCCGGGAATATAACTATCAATATTTGTATTAATTAACTGTGTGGGGTTATAATTAAAAATATCACAGAAAACCTGGTTAATATTAAGAAGGTTGCCTTTGTGATTGGCGGTAATTATACATTCCGGTGAATTAGCAATAAATTTTTTAATATTATGAGTATTTTGCTCACATTGTCTGTGTAATTGAGAGATGTCTTTTAACTGGTTAAAAAGTAGTATTAATTGTTCCTCAAAAAAAGAAGACTTTTCAAAAGACAAACAATTATTGATATCAGAAATTTTGTTTATAACTTCTTTATTTGCTGCTGTGCCTAAAACAAATATTGTCTGCTCATTATTATATAAACGTAATTTTTTTATATATTCAACAAGATCGTTTGATGTCTTATTAACCAGGAAAAATATCCCTCCATATATTTCATTTCCAAAAGAAAGTGGAAGTTCGTCAATAGCATCAAACGTAAGGATATCAATGTTTTCATCAGATTCAATAAGTTTTTTTGCTGAATTATGCCAAAAATTGTCACGTAGAATAAGAATTTTATTCAACGTTATTCCTTTCGTTAAAAAATACGTTTGTTTAAGCTAGGATAGAAGTTCAAATTGAAAACTTGTGTTAGTAACAGTATCGTCAACTTAAAAAATGAGTTGATTCATTAATTAAGAATAATTTCAGAATTGTATCATTTATCACAACTTGATGTTACAAAGTTTTAGTAATTGACATGAAAGTTTTAATGGCATATATTTAGCCCACTAACCAAAAAATCCTCAAAGATCATGAAGATAATTGTAAAAAAGGAATTTGACGGCAAAAACTATATCGGTTCTTGCGAGAATTTGCCTAGTTGCTATGTGCAATCACATTCATCCGAACAACTTGTTATAGAACTTCGGAAGGCAATAGAAGTATATCGAAAGAGTTATAGTAAGAGAAACCAGGCACTACCTACTTCCTATGACTATCCGATAATTGATCGTAAAATCCGTTTCAATAAGATTTCATCAAACCAACTGGCAAAAGTGTTGCTGAAAAACAATTATCATTTTGAATCAAAAGATTCTGAATCTTTGCTTTTTATTAACTCGAACTTTCCTTTTAACAGAATTCATATTCCAAATGTTTCAGAGATATCTCCAATGCTTATTTCTAAAATATTTGGTAAAGAAAATATCATTTTCGTTAATAAGAACAATCTGAAAATAAACTCTTCCGCTTAACGATCTAATTTAAAATTTTCACCCAAATACAACTTTCTTACCTGCTCATCTGCAGCTAAAGTATCTGCTGTCCCCTCTTTTAAAATCTGTCCCTCAAACAATAAGTATGCTCGATCGGTTATATCCAAAGTTTCATGCACATTGTGATCCGTTATTAATACTCCGATGCCTCTTTCTTTTAATCCATGAACAATACCCTGGATATCTTCAACAGCAATGGGATCTACTCCGGCAAAAGGTTCATCCAATAAAATAAACTTTGGATCTGTAACAAGGGTGCGGGCAATCTCAGTTCGTCTTCTTTCACCACCCGATAGATTATACCCCAGACTGTTGGCAATATGTGTAATATTCAACTCATTTAAGAATTGATCACATTTTCTTTTTTGTTCACTTTTAGATAGGCCAATCATTTGCATTATGGCCATTAAGTTTTCCCGGACAGTAAGTTTTCTAAAAATAGATGCCTCTTGTGGTAAATATGCAATACCATATCGTGCACGTTTATACATCGGAAAGCGCGTAATTACCTGATCCTGATACATTACTTTACCAGAGTTAGGCCGGATCATTCCAGTAATAATATAAAAAGTGGTTGTTTTCCCGGCACCATTTGGACCTAATAGCCCAACAATTTCTCCCTGAGCAACATTAAGGGAAACTGAATTAACAACCTTTCTTTTACCATAAATTTTAATTAAATCTTTTCCTGAAAGAACGAGCTTGTTATTCTCCAATTTTTTTTTCCCCTTTAAAACCGTCGGGATAATATGTCCCTTCTGCTCCACCAATTATTTCTATTGAATCCAATTTACCCGCTTTGAAAAACACATAAATACTATCCGATGTCGAATAATTTATACCCTTGTCAGCGTTTTCACTTAAATAATATTTACTACTTGCATTTAGCCTGGAGATAACAAGATCCGGCCTTCTCTCATTTATAAAAAACTCAATTGATTTGCCTTTTAGCAAATTATACTCATTTGGTATTGAATCATTTATTGTTTTTGCCTGCGCCTCACCAAATACATCTAAGTGTTTAACCTCAGAGGAATCAAATTTCACCTTAATCTCTTTACCTTTTAGTTCATTATTCTCGAACCAGGTAATTGGATTACCTTTTAGCCAGGCGATTTCGGTTTTTGAATAATACCATGATGTATCACAAAAGGCTTTTAATCCTCCTTGCCATATTTTTACACTGTCTTCTGCATAGGCGTATTTTAGAGTATCTCCAAAATATTCTAATTTTTCAGACTTAACTTGAAAAGAATCGCCTTTAGCGGAATCCACCTGAATAAAATGAGCATTGTTTTTTATTCGGAAATAACTATTTTTTTTATCGAAATATCCATAATCACCGGTAATATGAACATTGTCTTCCTTACTCCATAAATAAACACTGTCTGTGGCGGTTGCTTCACTTCTTTTTAGATTATAAACAAGGCGATTTGTAAATAATGAATCTGTTTCCGATGTTGCCCTTACATTGCCAATGCACTCAGTCAACTCATCATCAGGAAAATAAATAATTTTTTTTGCCTTAATGGTTCGATGGCCATTATTAACTACAACACTTCCTAAAAGCTCCAATGTATTTTTTGCTTCAAAATAATATGCACTATCACAATACATATGAACTGTGTCTTTAACAACATGTACAGAACCTTTTAATATTCGTATCTGTTCACCCTGTATTTTTTTTCCTAAATTCAAATCTGCATGAATTATGCGAATTTTTGAGTTTGACTGGGAAATGACAAAAATTGAAATGAATATAAGAAACGGGATTGTAGAAAGACGCATTATTGAGGCTTTCCGATTAGTTCACTCCCTGTTCCATGAGAATTGGTAATTTCATAGTTTTCAAGGCTTGGATCAGATATAAAACTATCGCCATAAAGTGTATCTGTATCAGAAGTAATTTTCACTGGTATTAAAGATATAATTTTTTGCCGTTTATTGTCCCACATTAGTGTATCGGTATATAGTGTCATCCCGCTATCAGAAACAACAATTACATTGCCGTAAGCAATCATATCTTGTTTTTGATCATCAACCTCACCGCCAATTGATGTAAGCACAGATGTGTGCTGCCCTTCGTTATTGAAGAAATCTACCTTAAGTCCTTCAGAAATATAAGTCTTCTTTTTTTTACTGAATTTTTGAAAATGCTTTGCTTCAACAATCCCCACTTTTTGGCCATCATTGGTAATGAAAAGCGTCGAGTTCCAGCTTTCCTGATCGGGAAATTCCGTAACTGTACTAGAACCTGTTGTTTCCTCTTCACGCTGGGCACAGTTGAAAAGGGTAAAAAGTAAAATAATAATAAATATTAATTTGATCATTTTTATAATTGTATTAGTGTTAAAAATTAAACGGATATGCCGGCTTGCATCAAATCATGTAAATGAATTATTCCCTGTAATCGATTTTCGTTATTAACCACAGGCATGGCAATTATTCGATGCATTTCCATTTCGTTATAAGCAATTATAGCTAAGGCATCCTCTTTTATCAGCTTTGGTTTTTTATTCATCACTTCAATTACAGGAATGTTCATAAACTGATCGTTTGTTTCAATGAGCCTGTTCAAATCACCAGTTGTTAAAACACCTTGTAATTGCATATTTTTATCTACTACAGGGCATATCCCGCGTTTGTGGGCCATTTCCAAAACGGCTTTGCGCATATTATCTTCAGCAAAACAGAAAGGTAATTTTTTACCTTTTTCCATTATATCTGAAACACGCATCAATAATTTTTTTCCAAGCGAGCCACCCGGATGAAGCAAAGCAAAATCATCCGCAGAAAAACCACGGGCTTCCAGTAAAGCGACGGCCATTGCATCTCCCATTACCAGCGTAACTGTTGTGCTGGCTGTAGGAGCTAAATCATGCGGACACGCTTCTTCTTTTACACTTATATCTAAGCTTACATCAGAATTTGTGGACAATGTAGATTGTTTATTTCCAGTCATCGCTACAATCGGAACATTGAGACGTTTTAAAGCTGGTAAAATGTGAAGCAATTCTTCTGTCTCACCACTTTTTGAGATTGCAATAACCACGTCATTTTTATGAACCATGCCCAAGTCACCATGAAGCCCTTCAGCAGGATGTAAAAAGTAAGATGTTGTTCCGGTACTGGCAAAAGTTGAAACCATTTTCTTGGCAATCGCGCCAGATTTCCCCATGCCTGTTACAATTACACGGCCTTCACTTTGCAGGATTAGCTTAATGGCATTTTCAAAGTTTTCGCCAATACGGTTCTCCATTTCATGAAGGGCTTCACGCTCTATTCGGATAACCTGTTTTGCAGCTTCAAGAATCGGCATAAATCTAATTTCCCCCGCTTTTCGGAAGGATCCCTTCAACATTTACAACTACCAAATCAGATCCGGTATTGTCAGGTTTATTAAATGCGGCGGCAACTACTTCGATTGTGGTTGGCCCAACCATTGAAGAATCTGTTGTAAAGCTAAATAAATAGTTATTTGATGCATCATAATTCTGTTCACCTTTTTGAATTCCATTTACAAATAAGCGAACATATGCCAGAGAATTATCATGATATGCGGTTAGCTCAACATCAATATTTGTATTTTGCACAAAAAATTCGTTTGTTTTTGGAGAGGTGATATTTACCAGCGGATTTACAGAACTTTGCACAATAACGACATCCTGGCCTGTATTTGATTTCTCGTTTCTAACAGTTACTTTTAATGTATAAGTATCACCAATCAATGGCGCGATCCAATAAACGGTATCTTTGTTGGCCGGTTGAATGAATTGACCTCGATTCGGATCGCTACTCCAACTGTAAGTTAATAATCCATCTTCAGGATTGGTGGCAACAACTATTGCAGTGACTGTATCACCCGGATTTACAGTTCCCGGAAAGACATCTACTTTTTCGATGATTGGTTTTTCATAACTTCTAACAACAACTATATCTTCACCTGTATTTGATTCTTCATCATTTCTAACAGTAACTTTCAAAGTATATGTGTCGCCAACTGACGGAGCTATCCAATAAACTGTATCCAGATTGGCAGGCTGAATAAATGTGCCACGGCTTGGATCACTACTCCAGCTATAAGTTAACATGCCATCCTCAGGATTGGTTGCAACCACAACTGCTGTAACGGTATCTCCCTGATTAACATTTCCTGGGAACGCATCGACTTTTTCGATGACCGGTTTTTCATATTTACCCTCATCAATAATTTCACCTAATTTCTCACAGGAAATAAAGAAGGAAAATATTAACAATAAAACGGAAATTGTATTTTTCATAGCTCTTTTTCAATGGCATGTAAAACTTCGTTACCATTTTCATCCATTAAAATAAATATAATATTGTCTGGATTAAAACCGTCAAACTCCAACGTGAAATCCTTTTCAACAAATTCTCCGGCATCAATTTTGTCAACCGGATCAGGTATAGACATAGCCCTGACGGTGCGTTTACCTTTAAGGCCATTATTATCAGTAAGGACAATTCTCATCAGCATTTCATCAGTTTGTTTGTTGCCCAAGCCCGCTATTAGATAGGTCCCTTCGATTTTATCAGATAAGGCATCAAACTCTGTTTCGATTGTAAATTGGCTTGGTTGAACAATTAAATCTGAGGCAAAAACCTGAGTTCTTTTAATTACATTTGATACGTTCGATGCACCTTGAACACGGTTTTCTGCTCCATTAATAAAAATATCCGGAACACCTTTCGAGCGGGAAAGATCAAATCCTGTTGTGTATTTTGTATACTGATCTTCACCCATGGCTAAAGTAAAAGGATCGTAATAATTCGAATTACTTGTGTTCCAATGATATTCCAGCCAGATCAACCTGTCTCCATAAATATCCGATAACGAATCAATGGCTTCCAAAGCATCATAATTAAAAGTATAATTCTGTGGAACATTATCACTTGTATTTATAAACGCTTCTAAAAGGAGTACGCTTTCACGCGAGCTTGAATTATTTTTCGGATCCAAAATATTATCCCGTTCGATTTGAGAACAGGCAAATGAAAAAATAATCAGGATACTAAAAATGTATTTGAAAACCGATTTGAATTTCATTTTTTCCTACAAAATAAATATTACTTTTTACAGAAGATTGTTTTGAATGGCCACTTCTGATTTCGTTTTCTTCATCGCTGCTCAAAAAATCAACAAGCGTCCCTATCGCAGCGCTGCCTGCCAAAATCCCTAAAATTGTATATAGATCTTTGGAGTTATTTGAGCGGTCATAATATTTGTCAAAATCTTTCAACTTTGTGGCAGAGTTGTATTTGTCAACACTATCATTATGATAGGAGTTTGTTGCAAGAGTTGCACTGCCAAGCAAAACGGTAGCTCCTGTCCAATACCAAATTGAGTTTGACTTGAATACTTTTTTTGTCTGGTATTCACCCTGTCCGGTCAAGCGATATTTAAGGTTGTTTGCCAGCATTTCAATCATGGATTCTTTATGATCCCTGTTCGATGAGCGCACAATTTCCGTTTGAACCTGTCCGGTTTTAACCCTAACCAAATCTGCACTAACAATTATATCGCTGCCCTGCTTATCAATTTTGCCGGACAAAATAAACTCCGCACCCAGGATTTTTCCAATTGTTTGCACTTTTGATGAATCAACTAATCCGGATAATGTTAAGGCTTGTTCTTCTAAAACTTTATCAAGTCGTGCACGATCCAGAACCACAATATCTTTATTATCTGACAGATGTGAGCGTAATAATGTTGGTACACTTCTTTCCCATGCATCAAGATAAAGCACTTCAGATTCATTGGAAAAGTTGGAAACAGCAACATTTACTTGAGAAAAAACAGTAGTATTTAAAAAGAATGATATTAGAATTGCGTATAAATATTTCATTTAAGCTTTAATCTCTTTGATCAGTTTATCAAATTTCCCCTGGGCTTTTAATATTTTCTCAATTACTTCCCGTACAGCACCTTCACCACCAGAGACAGCTGTAGTATAATCAGCTATTTCTTTTAATTCGTCACGTGCATTAGAAACAGCAACACTAAATCCAACCTTTTTTAAAACCGGCAAGTCCGGGAAATCATCACCCATGTAGCACACTTGTTCGTCTGAAAGGTTAAATTGTTTCTTGATTTCTTCATATCGGGGTAACTTTTTAAAACTCCCCTGTGAAATCACATCATATTTTAATTCTTCTGCACGTCGCTGAACCATTTTTGATTCACGGCCTGTGATAATTCCTGTCATTAAACCGGCCATTCTCGCCAAAGTAATGCCCATTCCATCAAGGATATTAAACTCTTTTACTTCATCTCCATTGGATGTAAATATTATTTTACCATCCGTTAAGACACCGTCCACATCCATCAGGACCATTTTTATGTTTTTAAGATTATTTTTCAACTTATCCTATAATTTTTTTTCCACTGATTCTCGCAGATTTAGGTTAAAGCATTCAAAGACTAATACAATCCCTGATCATCCCCTTTTAGATTGGGTTTGATCAGATGATCAATTTCTTTTAACTGTCTCATTAATTCTTCCATGCGCCCCAAAGGCAACATGCTATCCGCATCGCATAAAGCGGAATCACAATCCGGATGCGTTTCAATAAAAAAACCGTCAACACCCATGGCCACTGCTGAGCGTGATAATCCAAAAATAAATTCTTTGGCCCAGCCACTTTTATCATTATTCCTGACACCATATTTTTTTAAGGCATGGGTGGAATCCATAATAACAGGATAACCCAAATCGCGCATAACTTTCAGGCTGCGCATATCGACCACCAAGTTGCCATAGCCAAACATACTTCCTCTTTCGGTTAGCAAGATTCGTTCGCTGCCGGCATCTTTAATTTTATTTATTGATGCCGATAAATCTCCCCCAGCAAGAAATTGGCCTTTTTTTATATTTACTACCACACCGGATTTTGCAACTGCCTGCAACAAACTGGTTTGCATGGATAAAAACGCAGGGATTTGTACAATGTCTAAAACCTCGGCACACGCCTCTGCATCATGCGCATTATGGATATCAGAAAGAAGCAGGACATTAAAAGTATCTTTTACTTTTTGCAAAATTTTTAATCCTTTTTCCAACCCGGGCCCTTGATATGATGATGCAGATGATCGATTATCTTTTAGATAAGAGGATTTGAAAACAAAGGGGATTTCCAGCTTTTCACTGATTTTTTTCAGCGTTTCTGCCGTATGCATTACGACCTCTTCTGATTCAATAACACAAGGTCCTGCAATTAACAATAAAGGATTTCCCTGGCCAATTTTGATTTTACCAACCTGTACAATCTGCATTATTTTCTCGTAAAAATTATAGATTTTTATTTCTTAAATGGACAGCTTTAAATATACATTTTTTTGGATTGCCCTGCAATGAAAGTCAACTAATCTAAACTTTATAATCCCCGAGGTGAAATGACTATGATCAAATCCAAAATATATTGCAATAAATCCTGTTCTTTCACAAATTCAACCCATGGAATTATTTTACGCTTTCCCGGAAAACATCTCTGACAATTTACTTACTCTTGATTCTTTTGAAGCCAAACATTTGACGAAAACTCTACGCAAAAAAACAGGTGATGAAATTGATATTACCGATGGAGAAGGAAATCATTTTTCTGGAATTATTGAAAGCTTGAAGCCAGGGCTTACTGTTAAAATTAGCTCAAAGAAGAAAATTAAAAAAGATGAACAAAACCTATCCCTTGGGATTGCTTTTATACGCCCTAACCGTTTGGAATTTGTTCTTGAAAAAGGAACCGAACTTGGCGTTGGTTCTTTTCATATTTTCAGGAGTGAACATGCCAATTATTTTAGTGATAATGAAAAGCGGTTTGAGAAAATTCTACGCCAGGCTATAAAACAAAGCAACCGTTTTTGGTTACCAAAATTGTATCTACATAAAGATTTTAAAAGTTTTATTGAAAAAACAAATAACATCCCCTTAAAATTGGCTGCTATTGATCCGAACAGCCCGGGTATTAGCTCTCATTTTCCTATTAATTATACAGAAGAAACATTGCTTAGCATTGGGCCTGAGGGTGGTTTTAGTGATAAGGAAATAATTGTTTTAAAAGAAAATGGTTTTAAAGATGTTTCTTTGGGAAAATTTAGATTAAGGGCGGAAACGGCAGCTATAGCTGGGGTTGCCAAGCTAATTTTATAGTATTTTCAATTTTCTATGTCATATCTTCATTACTTTTAAAATTACTAAAGTAATATCATCATCTTGTTTTCTATCTTTTCGCCACTCATCCCCTATCCTAAGTAAATTTTGGGCAATTTCATTTGGAGAAGCATCAGCAATTCCTGCAAAGGCATCTTTGATTCGTGGGATATCTAAAGTTTCATTTTGTTCATTAAACAATTCAATCAACCCATCTGACAAAAATAATAGTGTATCACCTGGATTCAAATTAGTTTCAAACGTTTTATATGGAAATGACTCGAATGCTCCCAAGGGCATCCCTTTAACAGTAACTTCCTCAACACTTTTTGTATCAGCACGATAAATAAAAAATGGCGGCATTCCGGCTGAGGAACCATACAATCTACCATCTTTGATTTTGAAAATCATCAAAGCCATATACAGATTGCCCAAACCCATTTTTTTTATTGTGTGTGTGCTCTCCTCAAAAAATGTGGTAATATCTTTTTGTTTTTCATGAGCAATAAACATACTTTTCATTATAGAAACCATGATCCCGGCTTTCATCCCATGACCGGTTGCATCCCCAATAGCAAGAGTTAAAGTTCCATCTTCTGAAATATGATAGTCATAATAATCTCCACCAACTTCGGCAGCTGGTTTCATTTCAAAACATGTTTCATACCCGCCAAGTTCAGTCATACAATTAGGTAACATGGAAAGCTGCAGATCTCGTGCATCCTGCAATTCTTTAGATTTACGTGTGTCTTCAAGTTCCAATATCCGGAGTTCTAATTCATGTTGTTTTGCCTGCTGTTCTTTCAAAATGATTTGCTTATTCTTTCTTGAAAAGTCAGCAGCAAGATAAGCAGAAGTTGAAAAAATCAGGCCAATAAATCCAAAAGGGTAACCATTATAAATTCCATAATAGGCGTTTATTAAACCCATGTCCATAAAAACATCATAAGTAGAGAACACAAACAGGAGAAAAAAACCAAAAGATAATACTTTTGCACCATCTTTCTGTTTTGTAATCCCAAAAACCATAAGACGAAATACCTCTATAGCCAAACCTATTTGAAAAATTATAACAAATTTTAAATTTGCTACTGGTTCAAATACAGCTAAAACACCAGTTACAATTAACCCGATTGTGATTATCCAAAATTGTTTTGGGATTACCAATTCAAAAATTGAATATATAAATAATAGCATAAAGATAGGGTTGTATGGCATAACCACACGATGCAATTGTAGATAGAAAAATTCATTTTCAATTGTTGCCTGAAAATCAAAGAATATATTTGCTGCAAATAGAAGCGTAAATAAAGCAAAATACAAATTGCTTTTTATATGGCGGTTATGCATGTAAAGTACGAAATGAAGCATGGTAAAGGCGACAGCAAAAGTAGTAAAAAAAACCTGTTGGTATAAATCAATATTTAGCATTACTAATTTTCTCGAATTGAAGTAATCCAAGGTTACGTCATTTGACCAGCAAAAGTTTTTTAACTTTGCTCTGCCCTATTGACTCAAGATGATATAAATAAATCCCACTAGATAACGTACCTGCATCAAACTGTATTACATAGGGGCCAGCTGATTGTATTTCATTTACTAATACTTCCACTTGTTTACCTAGTAAATCATAAACTGTCAAGGATACTCTACCTGTTTTTGAAAGCGAATACCGAATATTGGTCGTTGAATTAAATGGATTTGGATAGGCTGGATACAACTCTATTTTATTTGGGATTTCCGTTTTATCTTCAATAGAAACAGGACTTAATGAAGCTATATCCATAATTCTTGGCAAATGATCGGAAGCAATATTCGTATTTTCAGATAACAATCCGTAAGTATCCAATTCACTTTGGGACATAGCTAATGTATTTAATACAAAATGATTGCCCAATTCAATGTTGCTGTCAGAATATAAAATATAATCAAGTTTTCCCGGACTAAAAGAACTGTTATCATTTCTCCATGTGTAGCCCATGCGAATAGAAGTTTGTCTTGAAAACAAATCTGCTAAACCAGTATTGTCCCAATCAGGAAGGAAATCTTCCCCAAAAGTTGCTTCATTAACGATATCGCCTTCGGTAAGAGTTATAAGTTGTTGTGAATCGCCAACAAGGTTGAAATCCCCAAGATGGACGATTGGCGTATTGAGCGCAAGAGGAAATGGACCATCGCCTGAACGCCAGTTTCTCATAATTTTGATAATCTCATCTGCATCATTCTGGCGGCTTTCATTGTTTGCACAACAAGCCAAATGCGAATTTATGATAAGAAGATTTTGCCCTAATATGGATTCGGTCTGCAACAAAACGGCCATTGTTCGATCGGAAGTTGTCAATAAGGCTTGGTTTAATACCGGATATTTTGAAACTACAACATTGCCATTACCCAGCTCTACGCTATATAATTCTGTTTCCTGAATCCAGTTAGATATCAGAGCCTTAACTTGATTCCCATCAGACTGCTCCTGGAAGCCCATAATATCAGGATTTAGAGCCTGAATTATTTTTTTAAAATGATCTTGCCGGTCTGTATCAAAAAGTCCGCTGCTCAAAGTGTTGTAAGTCATCATACGAACGTGTTGTTCAATATTTTTAACAAGAGGGATTATATTGAGCGGTTCAACATTATTTGTATCAACCACATAGGAGAATCCTCCGGAAGCGTCAGGAACAAAATCCGTATTATCTGAAGAAGATAAAAATAACGAAAGATTATCAGGAGTAACCAAAGTTCCTGAGGTCATTGGAATTGAATTAAGACCAATGGCAATCTCAAACTCTTTTGATGTAATTGTTGGAGCACTTCGAATAATAATATCAGCCTGGCGAATAGCTGCTTCCCCGGTAGAACTGTAGTAAATTCCATCACGACAACCAAAACACCACTCCAGTTCAGCGCCAATTCCATTTGTCTGGTGTCCTGTTTGATTGTTGTTATCTGTATCAATGAACAGTTTAATACTATTTAAGTCTTGAAGTAGTTGTTTGGACGAGTGGAAAGCAATTTTTATAAAAAGGAAGTCTTTATCGTTGGTTATTTTAAAATCTGCAAAATCCTCAGAGCCATCCCCGGCAGCATCAGCGTAAGCAACTGGAATCTCAGTCCAATCTTCAAAAAGACCATCGATTGTAATTGCGTCACCGGCAAAACCATATTTTACACAAATAAAAACTAAAACTGCTATTCTAATAAACGATGTCTGCATTTAATCATCCTAGTTAACGTACTCGCAACTCATCGATATGAAAAATACGCTCACAATAATCACAGCGCAGGCGAACCGGTGTGCGAGAAACTGTTTTAAACCGCGTGCCCATTTCTTCTACATTGGTGATGCATTTAGGGTTGCCGCAAATTGCTGAGTCAATTATTTCATCGGGGATTTGAACTAACCTTTTATTTAACACCTCATGGTTGCGAATAATTATAACATTTGCATTTGGCGCAACGAGGGCAATTGAGTTTACTTCGGCAGAAGTCAATTCTCGACCCTCAATCTTAACAATGTCTTTTTTACCGAATTTTTTACTGCTAAAATTAATTCCAACTGTTACAACGTCATCTTTGCCGGGTTTGATAATTGAAATAACCTGCAAAGCTTTATTAGCAGGAATATGATCAATTACTGTCCCTTCCTTTATCGGATCAACTTTTAAATGTTTCATTTACTGCACTCCTAACAAAGTTGAAAGTATCGCCTGGCGCATAAAAACACCATTCCCAGCTTGTTCAAAATAATATGCAGCCGGTAATTCGTCTACATCTGTATGGATTTCATTAACACGCGGTAATGGGTGTAAAACTTTGAAATTATCTTTTGCATTTGTCAATTGAGAAGCACGAATAATATAAGCATTCTTAACACGCTCATACTCCTGGGGATCAGCAAAACGTTCCCGCTGAATGCGCGTTACATACATTACATCGAGGTTATCAACAATGTCTTCCACCTTATCAAGAATATGATATTCAATATTCATCTGTTTCAAATCTTCCGTGATATAATCCGGCATGGCCAGGATTTCAGGTGAAATAAAATAAAATATAGGTGAGAATGTAGAAAGTGCGTAAACCAGAGAATGAACCGTTCGTCCGTATTTAAGATCGCCAACCAGGGCAATTGACAAATTATCTAAGGTCCCTTGCGTTTTGCTGATTGAATATAAATCCAGCATGGATTGTGTCGGGTGCTGATTTGATCCATCTCCGGCATTTACCACGGGAATATTGACCTGCTCAGAAATGTAGCGGGCAGCACCTTCGTTTGGATGACGAACAACAATAATATCTGAATATTGGTTAACAACCTTAACTGTGTCCGATAATGTTTCTCCTTTTTCAACAGAAGTGCCTTTTGTCCCGGACATCAGGATTACTTCACCACCAAGTTTTTTCATTGCGGAGTCAAAAGAAAGTTGCGTCCTGGTTGAGGGCTCAAAAAAAAGTGAAGCCATAACCTGCCCCTTCAGTTCCGGCCAAATTTCCTTATTTTCAATTTTTCCTGCCTTCTCAATTAAATCCAGTATTTGGTTTTTATCCAAATCGCGCATGGATATTAAACTATTCATATTTTGTCCACCTTGTAAATAATATTAGCCACGGTTTCACACAGATTAGCACCGATCTTAAACGTTAAAATTATTTTGAAAACTTCCATCGACAAACATTTCATAAAGCAAAAAGTTTTATAAAATTAAAAAAGTGAATCACCTCAAAAAACTCTTTTAATCTTATAATATTTTTGATTTTTTTATCCTTGTTTTTCTGTGTTTATCCGTGGTAAAAAAAGAATAATAGGATATTCTAAACAATTCTGCCGCATTCTTCCATTGCATCCCAGGCTTCTTTTCTATAACGGGCAGCTTCTTTCTTGGGATTGGTGCTGCTGATTATTCCACGTCCGACAATAATGGCGTCTGCACCACCGGAAATAGCCTGTTTGACAGATACGTATTGCTGCCCCAGATTATCCCCACTTGAATCGAGATTAACACCGGGCATTAATAACAGCATATCCTGCGGAATTTTAGCCTTAAGCTTTTTTAGATCTTCTACATTTTTGGCAAACCCGATAAATCCTGAAACACAATCCTTATTATCTGCACCCATAGCGATTGTAGTCCTTGTATAGGTATCGCTAATTAAATTGCCTTTGGCAGACATTGCCGCTAACAAAAACGAGCTACAATTTGTATTGGTATCTTTAAACAAACCTTTTACAATACCTTCACCCGGCAAAGAATGTACAGTTACAAAATCCGCCCAATCTGCGATTTTGTAAACTCCCTCAAAAAATTGTTTACGTACTGTACTGCCAATATCAGCAAATTTACGATCTTCAAAAATTAAGAAATTCTTTTCGAGAGCCAAATCTTGTAGGCGCTTAACAAAACCCGGATCGAAATCATTTAATATATCCACATGGGTTTTAACCATAACAATTTCATCAGCCACTTTCTCAAGAATGTCAAAAAATGATTTCTGGTTGTCTACATCAAGTGAAATAATAAGATTGGATTTTTTTTCAATCATTTTGCGGATTAACCGGCTTGTCGCTTTGTTCGATGTAACATCTGAAATTGAATCAAGACTGTTAACTTGTTGAACCCCATGATCCTTGGCAATAAAGTTTTCCACAGCACTTTTTTGCTGGGCAGTTAAAAAGGATTCCTCAAACAGGGTTTCAATTATTTCCTGGATTGTTACAAGGGCATGAAGATTATAGTTATGCTTCTTCAAAAACGCCTGTCCTTCAAAACTCCTGTCAACAATTATTACAAAATCTTTTACAATCATGCCGGCATCCATCAGGGCATCTGCAATTTCAATTTTGCTTTCTCCTGTAGTCATCACATCATCAATCACCAGGCAGGTATCGCCTTTTTTGTAAACACCTTCAATACTTTTACCAGTGCCGTATGCCTTTGGTTCTTTTCGTTGATATACCAAAGGAACATTTAATTTGGAAGATAAAATTGAAGTTACAGGCAAAGCTGTGTAAGGAATACCTGTTATCAAATCAAAGCGTAAATCTTCAACAGCATCCTGCAATAAGCGGATAATTAAATCTGTAATTTTAGGAAAGGATACAATCAGCCTTAGATCAACATAAAATGGAGAAGTCAGACCCGACTTAAGTTTAAAAGAGCCAAATTTAATAGCCCCAATTTCATGTAATGAAAGGATTAGTTTTCTTTTAAGAGAATTCAACTTCTTTTCCCCTTGATTCGGTTATTTGATTATTGTGCCAGATTGTTTTGCCATTAATAATTGTTGTTTCAACTTTACCTGTTAAACTCATTCCGGCATATGGTGAATATTTTGCTTTTGTATAAAAATTTTCAGGATTAACAATCCATTTTGTGCCAGGATTTACAATGCAAATATCCGCATAATTGTTGATTTGCAAAGAGCCACGATCTTTAATTTTATAAATTTCAGCCGGATTTGATGACATCAATTCATTAAGTTTTTGTATAGATATTTTGCCCGATTGAACCAACTTCATCATCAATCCTAAACTGGTTTCCAAACCGGGAAAACCGGATGGTGCCAAATTGTATTCTTTATTTTTTTCATCAAGTCCATGTGGTGCGTGGTCTGTCCCAATTGTATCAACAGTTCCATCAATTATTGCCTGTTCAATGGCTTTGTTATCAGCTTCTGTTCTTAATGGAGGATTTACTTTGCCATAATTGCCGGCCTGTTCCAAAATCGTTTCATTTATAAAAAGATGGTGTGGTGTAATTTCACAAAATATATTTTTCAATCCTCTATTTTTTGCCGCTCTAATCATATCAATTTCCTCTTTTAAGGAAATATGGGCCAAATAGACTTTTGCTCCGGTCTCTTCAGCAAGGCGGATTAGAAGTTCTGTGGCTTTGATTGCACAAATCGGGTTTCGTATTTTATTGTGATTTTGAATTGTTGCAGCATATTTCATTTCATGCTCTTCAACACAAGATTGAAGCTCTGCATGGATCATTACTGGTTTATCAATTTCCCTGGCCAACTTAAAAACCTGGCGGACAATTTCTTCCCGCTCTACAACATACCCGGAACTTGATTCTGCCATAAACATTTTTATTGAAGCTATTGGTGCGGCCTTTCGAAACTGTTCTGAATTAAATTCCGTGACGCCAAAATTATAACCAAAATTTACAAGGGATTTTGAAGCTGCTTTCCTTTTTTCCGTTAAACTGTCCATATCAAACGTGGCAGGTTTTGTATTCGGCATATCAAACATTGTGGTGATTCCGCCGCTTGCCGCTGCTTTTGATGCACTGAGCCAGTCTTCTTTATAACTCAGCCCCATATCACGGATATGTGTATGTACATCAATTATTCCGGGAAGAATTAGTTTTCCGGTACAATCAATTTGTTCTACATTTGAAAAGGATTTGTCGCCAATATAAATAATCCGGTCGTCTTCAATTAAAAGATTTTTAACAGAGCCATCCGGGAACTGGCCATTTTTAAGAAATAAAGTATTTTTCATATTTATACATAAAAAAAAGGCACTACCCTAATGAAGGAATAATGCCTTAAATTTTTCTGATTTATTTTCAATTTTACCGTTTGCATATCGGGAGTTGAAGTTGCAAAAAAGCACGGTTAAAATCAAATAATAAAAACAGCTAATTATCTTTTTTTAAACAAAATAATTGTTCAGCCATTTTAGAATTATAAAAATGATTTAAGATTTTTCTTTATAAATTCAATACTCGGGGTGCCTTGCATTTTTCCATCAATTGTATAAACTCGACATCCAAAAACATAGTTTCCATCTTTGTGTTCCAAATCGATCCCATTTATTTTAATGGTTGGAGATCCCAAGAACTTTTTTGCTATCGCATCTTCCGAGTTACTCACTTCAATCATTTTATATTTTTCTGTTAAGCCAAGTTCAGCCAAAGTCATTTTAAGATTTTCTTCCGTTTCAATATATGAAGGACATCCTTCGAAATAATATAATTCAACATTCATTGTTTGCTCCTCTTTGTTTTGCTTACTGCAAGAAATGCTTATCAAGAATAATAAAATAAAAATTACAGTTTTCATCATTAATCCTTAAAAGTTTAATTTTGACAAAAATAATTGACTGGACTATACTCCAGTCAAATAAATTAGAATAAAAATGGAAATAAAATGGATATTAGAGCTATCTCAAATAAAACCGGGTTTTCGATAGACACAATCCGTTATTATGAAAAAATGGGACTGATTGAGAATGTTGATCGTTCTAAAACAGGATATCGCATTTTTACTAATGAAGATTTCAAACGGTTTCTCTTTATAAAAAAAGCAAAAAATATGGGGTTTACATTAAAGGATATTAAAGAACTATTAACTTTAAAAATTGAAGAAGACGAGCCCTGCGAACCGGTCCATAAAATGGCAAAGGAAAAATTACAATTTGTAGAACAAAAACTTGGAGAATTAGAAAAGATAAGAATTGTTTTGAAGACACTAATCAGCCAATGTTCACGCCATCAACCAACAGAACCTTGCCCGGTTTTACGAATTCTTGAAAACTAATTTGAAACCCTTAACCATACTCCAGAAAGTGTAAGTATTCAAAACACATTTTCGCTTGGAGAATAAAAAATGAATACACAGACTGATAATACTAAAAAAGAAAGGCATACAATATTAGGAGTCATTTTCACCGCAATTATGGCTTCTGTTTGTTGTGTTGGCCCGCTGATACTTCTATGTTTTGGAATAGGCGGTGCATGGGTGGGGAATCTTACCGCATTTGAACCATTAAGGCCCTATTTAATAATTGTTACTCTAAGTATTTTGGGCTATGTATTTTATAAAACTTATAGTAGGCCAAATGCTGAAAATTGTGAACCAGGAAGTTATTGTGCTAATCCAAAATCAGAAAAAATAAATAAAGTTACATTATGGATCAGTACAATATTTGTATTTGGATTATTATCATCACCATATATTGTTGAAGGATTTATTTCAGGTGAAAATACTATTGCAGATGGGCCATATAAATCGGTTAAATTAAAAGAGGTAACTTTAGATGTCCCGGGAATGAATTGTGCGTCTTGTCCTTTTACCGTACAAAAAAGTTTAAAAAAATTAGATGGGGTTGTTTCAGCTAAGGCAACTTTGGAAAATAAAAAGGCTGTAGTAAAATACGACCCTTTAAAAGTAACACCTAAACAAATGATTGAGGCAACAAAAAATGCAGGATATCCTTCGAACCCTGAATAATTTGAAGTTCTGAAATAATTATTGTGTTATCTGGTTTTCTTTGAAAATTTTATCAACAAGATCTTTTAAATTTTTTAGTTCAAATGGTTTGGTGAGAAAAGCATCAGCCATTTTGATGTCTTCTTCCAGGTCATCATCAATTTCATATCCTGTCATAAAAACAAAATAGCCATCGTAGTCTGTTTCTTTAATTCGTTTCAGTAATTCAGTTCCACCCATTCCTGGCATATCGATATCTGAAATGATTAATCGATATGGGTTCCTTCCCAGGCGATCCAATGCCTCAGGACCATTTGTTACTCCATCACATGTGTAACCCGAAAGCGTTAATAAATCAATCAATGAATTTAAAACTTCAATCTCATCATCAATTACCAGAATACGCGGTTTCATATTATTGGTCATTGTCTTCTCTGAAGAGGCTTTTATATCAAGGATTTTTGAAGATAGATAATCCTGTTGTCTAAGAGCCGTAATACTTTTCAGGTTATCAACCAGCAAAATAATCCGCTTAATCATTTTATTGGCTTTTAAAAAGTATTCCGAATCACCCATATCCTTTTCCATTAAGGCCATACTTATCGAGAGAACCTGTAATGGTTGCGAAAATTCATGAGCTATGCCGCCTGCCAATTCTTGAACGCTTTGCAAGGTTTTAGCTTCATGCATTTTTTGTTCTTTTTTCCTTTTTTCAAGGTCATCAATACGAATTGATACAAAAAAGTTGATATTCCCGTTTTTATCATTTACCGGAGAAATAAGCTGCTTTTCCCAATATAATTTTCCATTTTTTGCTTTGTTGCAAATTTGTCCACGCCAGGTGTTATTGCTATTAATCGTACCCCATAAATGTTTATAAAACTGATTATCATGTTTACCGGATTTTAAAATGTTTGGTGTTTTGCCAATAATATCTTCAGAAGTATAACCGGTAGATTTTTCAAATTGCTCATTTATGTATAAAATATTGCCCTTACTATTTGTAATCATGATAGGTAATGGGCTGAGATGGATTACATGCCTGAAAGTAATCATCTCGTCTTCAACACGTTTTTTCTCACTGATATCAGATAAGGTTACCGTAAGACAAAGTTCATCTTCCCAAATTAGTTCGCTTACAACAACTTCTACGATTTGTTTTTTTCCGGACAATGGTTTTAAATCAATTTCAGTTATATTGCCAGCCTTAAGCGAATAAGGAAATTGCTGGCCGATTAGGCTTCTCTTTATGCCAAATTGTTTATCACAAGCCGGATTAATGAAACGGATTAAATTATTTGAACTAAGTACAATTACTGCTTCTGATTTTGACCTGAATACACTGATAAATCTTTTTTCACTCTCATGAAACTTTTTACGTAAATAAAAGGCCTGCTCTTTCAAACGGTAAATTTGTTCTGCTCTTTTTAAGATTGATTCTAATATGGCTTCATTTACAGAGTCTCTAAACAACCAGAAATCACAAGGATAATCTAAGGCTTTTTGTGTTTGGCCCAATGAACTGTTATCCAGTACACATAAAACCGGGGCAGTCGACTTGCCAATTTCTTTTAAAGTTGACTCGAATGCAGGGTCTTCAAAAAGTGATGAATGAATAACATAAATTGGTATTTCAGAAAACTTTTCTTCAACAGAAATTATTTTGCCGGGAAGCAGCAGACGAAAAGTAATATTTAAATTCGATATACTTTGGCTGAGATTTCCAAATAATGTAAAATCTTTTTCCTCTTGAGAGTAGAGACCGATTTTAAAAACACTTTTTAACATGGAGATTTCTTTATTAAGGAGAAATACTTATATAAGTTGCTTTTTTTATTCTCGGCATTTTAGCTGATAGTTTATTTTATACAACCGAAATATATAATCTTTTAATAAAAAACCCCGCTAAAAGCGGGGTTTTAAAAAGCAGTTATTTTAGGAAAGAGTGTTAATATTATTCAAATCTTCAAAAGCCTGCCTGGCACGGGCTACAAAACTATCTTCGGCTTTACGCAACCAAACACGTGGATCATATTTTTTCTTGTTTGGTTTATCATCACCTTCAGGGTTACCTATCTGGCCTTGTAAATAACCTTTAAACTCTTCATAATACCCACGGATACCATCCCAAAAAGCCCACTGAGTATCTGTATCGATATTCATTTTTATAGCACCGTAACCTATTGCTTCCCTAATTTCTTCAACACTTGACCCAGATCCGCCATGGAAAACAAAATCAACCGGTTTCTCATCAGTTTTATATTTTTCCTGAATATGCTTTTGAGAATTATCAAGGATTTTTGGTGTTAAAACAACATTGCCTGGTTTATAAACACCATGAACATTTCCAAAAGCAGCTGCTATTGTAAAACGAGGGCTGACTTTTAATAGTTCTTCATAGGCATAAGCAACTTCTTCAGGCTGGGTATAAAGTTTAGAGCTGTCAACATCTGTATTATCGACACCGTCTTCTTCGCCACCGGTAACACCAAGTTCAATCTCGAGTGTCATATCAATTTTGCTCATGCGCTCCAGGTATTTTTTACAAATTGCTATATTTTCTTCGATTGGTTCTTCTGATAGATCAATCATGTGTGAACTGTACAGAGGCTTACCATGTTTTTTATAGAATTCTTCTCCCGCATCAAGCATTCCATCAATCCATGGAAGCAATTTTTTAGCCGCATGATCCGTATGAAGAATTACACGTGCACCATATTTTTCAGCCATGTGATGGATATGCTGAGCACCTGAAACCGCTCCAGCTACAGCAGCTTTTTGATTTTCATTATTTAAACTTTTCCCTGCAAAAAAAACTGCTCCACCATTCGAGAACTGTATAATAACAGGTCCATTTGCTGCAACTGCTGTTTCCATAACTGCATTGACTGTATTGGTGCCAATTACATTAATTGCAGGTAGCGCATATTTGTTTTCTTTTGCATGTTTAAATACTTGTTGAACCTGATCTCCGGTAAGAACTCCGGCTGGAATATTTAAGCCCATTTCTAACTCCCATCATTGTATTTTTTTAAAATTTTTCGTTTTATTATCTGCTTTCAGGTACGAAAATTAACCCATTTTCAAAAACGCTGACAATATACATTTTTTATATCAATATATCATTAGTTTGGAAAAATATTTCAGGAATAAATTAAAAATCGCTAAAAAAGGAAAGACATAAAGTTTAAAAGAATTAAAGTTGTTCGTTAATCCAGGAATCTATTAAATGTCGGGCAATTGAATCTTTTCTCGAAATTTTTAAGCCGGGGTTTTTATCACCCCACTCTCCTGCATTTATAAGTTCATCAGCTGAAAACCATTTGGCTTCAGCCAACTCCTGAGGATCTACATTTATGTTTATTGTCTCGGCTTGCGCCCTGAAACCAAGCATAATTGAAGCTGGAAATGGCCAGGGTTGTGAGCCTTGATAAGTAACCTGACCGACCCTAATCCCTGCTTCTTCAAATACTTCACGCACAACAGCTTCTTCCAGGCTTTCACCGGGGTCAACAAACCCTGCTAAAGTTGAAAACATTCCTTCGGGCGATTTTGTATGACGGCCAAGAAGACACTTCTTTTCACCGGATTCTAATCTATATTCAACAAGCATTATTACTGCAGGATCCGTACGCGGAAAAGTTTCTTTTCCACACTCCATATTGCTGCATAAACGCAAGTGGCCACCGCTTTTGTTAATAGATTTTGAACCGCATTTGGAACAAAACTGATGGGTATTATGCCAATGAATTATGCCACGTGCATAAGCCAACCGAGCTGCATCGCGTGCTTTCAGTAGCTGCCCAATTAACCTCAGGTTGATAAATTCCCCTTGATTGAAATGGGTTTTCAAGATCTCTTCTTTAATTCCCGAAATATCCAAAGCAAAAATTGGCCGGTCATCGTCAAATCCTAAAAAAACACTTTCTGAAACCAATTTCTCAAATCCAGAATATTGCCCTTTTGATAGATAAATTATCCCCGGATCCGAAGTATCATTTTGTCCTGTAACAAGGTTTTTATTTTGCCAAATAGGAATAAATAAACATTTGGGGTTTTGAAATTGTTTATCAACCCAATCCTGGTCTTTGCGTAATGTTGCTGCCCGGTCAAAATCAACTCCGGTATAATGTATTCCTGAATTTTTCATTATTTTAAAAGATGCTTTACCCTGTTTAGCTTTCCATCAATTTTGGAGTTGGCTTCAATTTTAAGGGCTTTGCATAAAAGCGGGTAAATATCAATATTTTGCAACACTTCTATCTCAGCACCATTTTTAAATGCAGGGCCATGGGCAACAAAAACGCCATGCATATCTTTTATTCTGTTATCAAACCCATGAGAACCTTTAGAAGGCCCCCATGATTTGTTTTTTAAATAGTAACCTGGTTTTGCCATTATGCTAAATTTACCAAGATGCTGGTTGCCAAAATAATTTAACTCAACCGGGATTTCATTTTGCCAGGAAACGGTGTATCCTTTTTCATTTTTTTTTAAGATTTCAAACATTTGATTAAGCTGGGAACTGTCAGCAAAAAATGTAAGGTTTGGATCATTTCCATTTGTGGTATAATCAAACCCGGTCAACATTGAATCAATATCGATACTATTTTCCCTGTATAAATTAGTCATACCATGGTCTGATGTTAAAACAATATTTGTTTGTTCATATATGCCTGCATTTTTTAAGCGTTTTATTAAATCCCCTAATGTATTATCAAGTGTTTTTACTACATCGTTAAGTTCTTCAGAATCAGGACCGTATTCATGGCCATAATCATCGGTATCAGGGAAATAAAGCAATAAAAGATGAGGGCGTTTTTCTTCTGGGTAAGTGATCCATTCCATCAATTGGTCTACCCGTTTTTCATGAGACAAATTATGGTCATAATTTAAAAAATAATCGGGATGTTTTAGATTTGTCTCAGAACCCGGCCAAAATACAACCCCGCTTTTAATCCCATGCTTTTTTGCTGTTACCCAAAGCGTTTCACCCTTGTACCATTTATCCTGGTGAATTGAACTATCACGTTCAATCCGGTACGAGTTCCCCGATTGCATATTTGTAAATCGGTTAAAAATTATACCATGGTTTTTAGGATATAGACCGGTGACAATCGTATAATGGTTGGGGAAAGTTTTTGATGGAAATGACGGTTTTAACGATTTTGCCCTGACTCCGTTATCAATTAATTTTTGTACATTTGGAGTTAAATCGCGGTTTAAATAATCCCACCGACAACCATCCCAGGAAATTAAAATTAAATATTCATTGCTTTGGCCCAGAACTGATTGTGTAGCTATAAATAATAAGAGTATGATTGTCTTTCTCATTTGATTTCCAAATCCGCGTTAGTTGTTAATAGTCGTTCATACTTTGTGCTCAATCATTTTGTCAATTTTAGTAATTCGCTTACTTTTATAAATTCATAACCTCGGGTTTCCAGTTCATCAATTAAAGACGCCAGGTTTTGATATGGAAAATCATCCTTTCGTTCGCTGCCCAAATGCATTAAAAGAATTTTGCCACTCAAACCTTTATCTTGCTCAAGATTCAAAAAATGTTCCTTTATTTGCTCTGAGGTCCTGTAAAGGTTTGAGCTTTTATCTGCAACCCAATCCCAGGAATCACATTTGTAAGACCAGCCAATGTGCCGGTAGCCAAGTTCGCCGGCCCACATCAATATTTCTCTATTTATTTCACCAAATGGTGCTCGCCAAAAAGGAATTAAATGCTTTTTTCTCAAAGCAAAATAAATGCTATCAGTGATATTTAACTGCTTTCTGAAATAATCGTAGGTAACTTTTTTACGGGTATCATTTTTTCCATTTTCTTCAATAGTAGTAAAATGTGGGTGTGTTAATGAATGATTGCCAATTTCATGCCCGGCATCAATAATTTGGTTTACAAGGTCCGGAAAATTTTCAATAAACCTGCCCGTTAAAAACATGGTGCATTTAATTTTCTTTTTATAAAGAATATCTAAAATCTGCTGGGTTCCTTTATTGCTCGATCCACCATCAAAAGTCAGTGCAAGTTTCTTCTCACCTGTTTTTACACGATAGACCGGATTCATTAAATAATCCAACCGTGGTGATGAATATTTAACACTAAATGAATCTACTAAAATGCTTTGGCCTTCCGCTGTTAGTGCCCAAATGGCAAAACGGTTATTTCCTTTTTCCAGAGAAACTGATTCAAACGAAAAGTCGGATTCCTTTGGCAAAAGAGCTTCGACAAATTTTCCATTTTGATTAAGTGTATGTACCCTGTTCTCCCGCCCTGCAATTTTAATTTCAAATGATCCTTTTACTGCCTGTCGTACCGAATCAATTAAAAAACCTTCCGGCACAGGAAATACAGCCGTGGAATCGTTTGCAATCTTTTCAGGTTCCATTTCCAGGTTAGAATTTATTCGATTTATGAAGAGATTAAACATGATTATGTTTGACAGAAGTACCACAACAACAAACCAGGTAAATTCCCTGCTGAGTTTGAGCATATCAAGCAAAGTTTTTGCACGCCAGATTACCACGCATTTTAGCGAACAAAAGATATGGTGGAAATGCTTTTTATGACATTCCTGGCAAATGTGTGCTTTGCAGTTATAACAGCGTTTTGCAGTAAATTTTTGTGGATGATTTTTACAGGCGTGTTTTGTAATTGACATATTCTAAAATATTCTGCAGGTTTTCTATAAATGTAAAATCAAAATTGATGATAATATTACGTGTTCCAGACTAAAAATACAATTTATAGAATAGTTTAAAATTTCGCCCTGCTTCAGGAAAGATGTCCTTAATTCTGTTCAAATGCCGGCGATAGGTTTCATCTGTGGCATTTTGTACAGTAAAAGAAAACGTATGCAACAGACTCTCTCCCGGAATAAAAAAATCAATATTTAAACCGTGGATTAGATATTCTTTTGTCGGTTTTTCAAATCTTCCGGGCCGATCTTGATCAGCAGCATAATTGGCTGAATAAATTATAGAAAACGGGTTCCATTTATAAGTTATATCTAAGGAGCCTTTAAAAGGTGGCATAAATGGCAATGGCTCATTTACTTTTATTATTTTGTCATTTTCTGAAAAGTTCTCTAAAAGATTACCTTCAATAAAACTTGCGCTAACTGAAACATTTAAAGCGCCGCTGATATCAATTTTTGTAATTGCTTCAACACCCTTAATTTCAGAATCCAACCCTACCATTTTATAGCGGAAAAGGTCGTTTCGTTTCCAGCTGCGCTCGCCGGTATTTTGAGAGAACAAATAGCCATCAATTCTATTGAAATAACCTGTTAAATTGAAATAAAGCAGATTGTCATCATATGAGATTCCAATCTCAGCGCCATATGTTTTTTCAGGATTTAGATCAGCATTACCTACCTCATACGCATACGAGGCTAAGTGTGGGCCATCAGAGAAAAGTTCTTCAATACCTGGAGCCCTAAAAGCTTTCAACAGTGTAGTTTGTACAAGCCAACTTTGTGAAAGTGCAAACTGGGCTTTTAAGGATGCGGCATAATCTGTAAAGGATCTTTTACGAATATTTCCAACCCGCAGATCTACTTTTTCTTCTTCCGGTAAAATAGTTTTATTCTCAAGTCTTAATGCGGCGCTTGTTTTTAAGGGACCAAAATCATTTTCCTGATAAATCCAACCGGCCATTGACGTTTCAATACTATTTACAGTATTTGTTAAACCTCCTGATTTATAATCTCTATGCTCAAACCATGATCCAACCTTAATACCCTGAAATATAGAGAACCCTTCAAATGAAGTTTTAAAGGATAAATGCTGACTGGTTAAACTGAAAGCCGCATCGTTTCTTCCCGTAGATGTAAATTCTTCATGAAAATAATTCGTCAGGTCATATTCAATTTGAAGATCATTTAATCCTTTTATTGGTTTATGTACTAAACCTTCAAGCTGAATTGTATTTTTATTGAGGCTAATATCAATTCCATTTGGATGTCCAAGCTCCGGGATAGATGGTGGAATCCCATAATCAGATTGATAGTATGCAAAACTGGATTTTAACAATCCCCATAAGGGTTGCCAACTTAATTCAGCTTTACCAGAACCCGTTTCTACCGAAGTATTTTTTAGCGCGCCTGAAGGAGTATTAACATTCGCCGCTTTACGAAAACTGCCATCGCCGTAAAAGTAAAAATCATTTAATGGAACATTTAGGTTAAGTGATGAAACTATTCCGGAATTTACAGATTCTGCACCTGCGCTAAAAGCTCCATTTATTTGGTGATTAGTTTTTGACGAAACATTGCGGACAACATTTATCACCCCGGCAGTAGTATTTGTTCCATAAGCTAAAGCCAGCGGCCCGCGTATTACTTCAAGCCGTTCCGCAGTCACAGGCTCAATTGTAACAGCATGATCAGCAGCAGTTGTGGAAAGATCACCGGGGCGTTTTCCATTTTCCAGCAAAAGTAAACGATCGCCGGAAAGCCCGCGTAAAACGGGCCTGGCAGGAGCAGGCCCATTTGTTTGTTGTTCTAATCCTGGTAAATCTTTAATTGTTTCAGCTAATGTTGTACCAAGCTTGCGGCCCATCTCACGGTTATTTATTTCAAGATCGGGTTCTTGGAGATGTGAATGCTCACTGTGATCTTCGATTACAATTGCTTCGCTTTCGAATGAATTTGGCAAAAGCTTGATATTTAAAATAGTAGTATCATTTTCCAATACGATGATATGCTTGTGCAGTTCATTATAGCCAATTCTGGTAAAATGAACACTATATTCACCTGCAGGAATATTTGGAATAAAGAACTGCCCATTTTTATTTGTGGCTGCACCTCTGTTTATTTCATGGATGTAAATATCAACCCAGGCAACAGGCTCTTTGGTTTTTTCATTTAATACAATGCCTTCAATAGAACTCTTGGGAAGGATTGGCTCGCCAAAGAGGTGACTAACCAAGAATAAAATTAAAAAGCAGATTTTAACCATTTTATTCAACTTCAATTTCAATTTCCCGTGAAACAAAATCCGCGTGCCCATCATGAATTACTGAGAACACTATGTTGGTAGTGTTTATTTTTTTACCTATGATATGAAACTCAAAACTTCCCTCTTCACCATCATGCTGCCAAAATTGGGCAATAGTTGTATCCGTAATTTCTGCTGTCAAAGTAAAATGGTCAACATCCGGTGTAAACCACTCATCTTCCTCATCATCATAAAGTTCAACAAACATGGCAGCGGATAATTCATCCAAATCCACTTCAATTTCTCCGTGAGTTGAGTCATCACGGATATAAGAAACAATCGTCTGGCCGCTGGAAACTATCCTCATACCAACAGCGTCGGTATGCTCGTCGGAATTGCTTACTGAATTATCAGAGCAAAAAGTAATTAAAATAAGGGAACTGAAAACTAATAAAGCCTTAATTATATTTTTCATTTTAATCTCCTGAATCAAAATAATAAACTATATAATAATACCTAATTGCACATGGTTTTTGAGCCATCACCAACCAGGACATATTTAAACAATTAGTCTTTTATGATTAGGAAATAAATGGAGGGCCACGTTTTTCGATCGAAATAAAAATAAGTTGTGGGGTACTTAAACTTGAAGTGAGGCTAAAGAAAGATGTTACAAAAAGAATGAAAGTAAAAAGTATGCCAATAGCAACTTCTGAGCTGAATCCATTCTGAAGGATAAATACAGGACATTCAAAAGATTCAACACCCGGTTCATGGTTGTGGAAAAAACCGGAAAATCCAACAACCACCGTAAACAAAGCTACTATTGTAACAAATAGCTTTTTATTGGATTCCAACCTTTTTCTTAATGACAACATGTTTGCTCTGCTTTTTTGGTAACGATTAAAGCTATAAAATAATAAATATTAAACCAAGATATTTTATGTCAATAATCTTATCATTATTCTTTGATTAATTTCATTTATGATTGATACATTTTTCAATGATTATTTTCTGCCAACCACAAATGAAAACAAACCGGTTACTCAATTACTGTTTGATTTTATAGATATTTTATCAATTTAGAACCAAATGTGGTTTTATTATTCTTCCCAAAACTGTATGTTTGGAACTGCCGGACGATATTATTGTTAGTAAATCTGATATTTATCATTATAAAATTTTATGAATTTTAAAAAGAATATTTGTCTTTCTTTTGTCCTTTCAGCATTTATAGTTACATCCCATATCTCTGCCCAGGGATTTGCGTTTGGCCGTAATAAAATCCAATATACCGATTTTAATTGGCAGATAATGCAAACCGATCATTTTGATATTTATTATTATCCTGAAATGGAGGAAATTGCAAGGCAAGGCGCTCACTATGCCGAAGAAAGCTTTAAAGCTTTAGAACCAAAATTCAATCATACGGTAAACCGGCGTATCCCGCTTATTTTCTTTAGTTCTCATCTCCATTTTCAACAGACAAATATCACTCCAGGTTTTATCCCGGAAGGTGTTGGCGGCTTTTTTGAATTTTTAAAAGGCCGGGTTGTAATTCCAAGTAATGGGAATCTGCATCAATTCCGTCATGTAATCCGGCACGAACTTGTTCATGTTTTTATGCATAGTAAAGTTTACAACGTCCTTAAAAATCATAGCCGGCTGGATGGTCCCTTCCCACCATTATGGTTTACAGAAGGACTAGCCGAGCACTGGTCCGCAAAATGGGATGCCCAGGCTGAAATGGTTTTGAAAGACGCGGTACTTAGCAATTATGAAACTGGTCTTCAAAACATTTATCAGATCCGTGGTACATTTACCATGTATAAAACCGGGCAAAATGTATTGGACTATGTCGCTGAAAAATATGGTGATGACAAAGTTTTGATGATGATGGAAAACCTCTGGAAATACGATCGTTTTGAAGATTCATTCAAAGAAGCTACAGGCATGAATTATGCAGAATTTGATCACGAATATTTATATTATCTAAAGAAAAACTACTATCCCCAGCTTGGAGATACTGATTTTAACAGCCAGATAGCAAAAACAATTGTTCGCGATGGATTTAACCTAAAACCCGCCTATTATAACGCCCCAGATGGTGAGTATGTTTTATTTGTTGGCAACCGCACCGGTTATTCTTCCATATTTATGAAACGTATGGAATCAACACCCGGACAAATGGAAGAAGATGTAGAAATTCTTATCAAAGGACAAGCTTCATCAGACTTTGAGAATTTCCATATTTTTGATTCTAAAATTGATGTGAGCAAAGAAGGCCTGTTAGCATTTACATCAAAAAGCGGCGAAACCGATGCCCTATATATATATGATATCCCGGCCCGAAAAATAGTTTCAAAACACTATTTCGAAAACCTTGTTGGCCTCTATTCTCCATCTTGGGCACCGGATGGAAATGAAATTGTTTTTAGTGGCCTATCAAAAAATGGTTATAAAGATATTTTTATCTATAATTTTAAAAAACAACAATTAAGCCAGCTTACGGATGACTTCTATAATGATAAAGCCCCGTCCTGGTCTCCGGATGGAAAGCATATTGTGTTTTCTTCTGACAGAAATACTTATGGAAGTAACGGGACGAGTAATATTTTTTTAATGCGTAAAGATGGCGCTGGATTAAAGTACTTAACTTATGGCAATCAATCGGATGAATCTCCCGTTTTTTCTCCAAATGGCAAGTACCTGGCTTATACTTCAGATAGTGATGGGACATTTAATATATTCTTACTTGAATCTCCTTTGGCAAAAAATAGAAGTAAACCGGTTACGGTAAATAAAATAACCAAATCTGTAGGGACAATATTTGACCCGGAATGGACCCAGGATGCCAATTTACTTTTTGGGACTTTTGAACAGAGAAGTTTTCAAATCCGCTTACTGGAAGATGTCTTTAACAGGATTGATTCATTAAACTCGAAGATTCAGACCATATCCGAGCCTTTAGCCGATTTGTGGAACTATAAACAAATTGAATCCTCAAATATCAACTCTAACAAACCTTATGTAAATGAATACGATTTGGATATTGTGCAAACACAAGTATCACAGAATCCTATTTTTGGTACAACAGGCGGCGCTCAGATTGCCTTTACTGATTTAATGGGAAATGAACATTATAACATATTGTTGTTTAACAATGCCCGTCGTTCATCAGATTTATTACGCAGTTTAAATTTTGCAGTTACAAAAGTATCTCTTGGCAACCAGGTAAATTATGCCTACGGTCTTTTTCGCTTTGCCGGGGATTTTTATAACCCGCAAGATGCATTCTTCTTCGAAGACAGAGTTGGAGGTTTATTTGCAATTAGCTATCCGTTCTCAAAATTTTCGAGATTGGAGTTTAACCAGACTTTCAGCTATTCAGATAAAGATTGGTCTTTTGATCAAAGACGCTTTGCCTGGCTTAACTCATCTTTTATCTCTTATATTCATGATAATTCCATCTGGACAAATACAGGACCAATCGAGGGCACACGAATAAATATAACAATCGGTAACACTTTTGATTTTGCTTATTCCAATGTTAACTATTTAACGGGACTTGTAGATTTAAGGCATTACTACCGAACAAGCCTGAGAACAGCCTATGCCGTACGCCTTTTATCGCTCTTTAACGAGGGTCGTGAAACCCGACAGTTCTTTTTTGGTGGCAGCTGGGATTTGCGTGGCTATAGAAGATGGTCTCTTCGCGGGAAACGAATTTTTCTGTTGAGCCAGGAGTTTCGCTTTCCTTTAATCGATTTAATTGGCGTCAGGTTGCCGTATTTCTCACTTGGATTTAGCCAAATCCGCGGCGCATTGTTCTTTGATGTTGGCAAAGCCTGGAACCAGGATTTTGGTACGCCTCTTGGAAGTTTTGGAGTTGGCACAAGAGTTCCTTTAGGCTTTTTAGCCTTACGCTGGGATTTTGGTAAAACCACGGATTTTAAAACTGTGTCCGATGGTTATTTTACCCAGTTCTTTTTTGGTTGGGATTTTTAATTATAAGCGTGAAAAAAGAAGCAGGAAAAATATGTTAAAAAAAATACTCCTTTGGGGATTTATATTTGCGTTTACTTTCTCATGCCAAAAACCGATGATACAAAACTTTATATCACCTGAAAATCCAATTATTACGGCTAACCAAAACTTTTCAAGAACCGGTTTTCAAGATTTTATTATCAAAGATTCTCTAAAGTTAATTTCTAATGAAGATATTTTAGGTCTGCCCTTTTCATCTTTTTTGAAATATTCCGGAGAGTTAATTTTTACAACTCATAACGGCTATCTTTATTTTGTTTCACTAAACGATTTTGACGACCAAAGAAAAATATCTATTGCTGATGGTATTTTATCTGCACCTTCCATTCAAGGAAAAACACTATTTCTGGCAATCAGCAAAGGTGAATATGGGCTCATTGCATACGACATAACATCAGCCGAAACCAAATGGACAATTAATGGGAAGTTTTCTCAAAGTTCACCGGTTCTTACAAATAATCATGTAATTCATGCAACGCTTAATGGGCAAATCCTGGCCTATAATCTTTTGGATGGAACCATCGCCTGGCAGGTAGAACTAAATGATGCCATTAAAAACAATCTTTCAAAGTTTGGGAATACTCTAGTAGCTGCTGGGCAAAATGGTAAAATTAACAGCTATGATATTGAGAGCGGGTTTTTAAACTGGTCAAATAGCCTAAATGATGCGGTTTATGCTTCACCCGTGCTTACCAAGGAATTTGTATATATCGCTACATACAGCGGATCAATTGTTAAAATAAGTAGACATGATGGTGAAATTATTAAGCGCTTCGAGGCCAATGTAGAACAATATCAATCTCCGGTTATCGATAATGAAAATATTTATATTGCCCTTGCAGATGGAAAGTTAGTTTCACTTGATAAAGCCACCCTGCAAGAAAAATGGCGGATTCAACTGAACGGACCATTTTCGTCAACACCTTTATTGGGTACAAAGGAACTGCTTGTGGGAACAGAATCACGCAAGTTTTATAGAATAAATAAATTGAACGGCGAAATAATTCAAATGCTTAACCTCGATGGGCGTCCAAGAATTCAGCCTGTTTTTTACGATAACAAAATCTATCTTGCTTATGGCCCGGACTACCTGGAAGTGTATTCCACAAATGGAGAAATTGATGAATAAGTTGTGTTTGCTATTTATCTTTTTTGCATCAGGTCTTTTTGCCCAAAATGATCCTGGATTTGTACGTTTTGAAGCAAATGAAACCTGGGTTATTGAAATTAATGATTCATTGATTCAGTCTGGAACTATTAATGAACTTTCTGCAGGTTCCTATAAGTTCAATGCAAGGCCCCAAATTTCTTACAGCTGGCCTGCCCTGTTTATTGAAGATACACTTCAGGTTATTCCATATGATACAGTTGTTTTTGTTTTAAGTACCGATAAATCAATAGTTAAAAACAAATTAATTCAAAAAAAACCAAAGTTAACCTCCTATCCGGAAAATGGCTATCAACCACCAATAATGAAGCGAACCAAATTGAAATCTGGTTTGTTAATATCTGCAATAGCCGCAAATTGGCTATCTTTTTATTTAAAACGTCAGGCAGATGATAATTATAAAAATTACCGATCGGCATCAAACTTATCGAAAATCAATAATTACTACGACAGGTCAAAGCAATTCGATAATTATTCCAGTATTATGCTTGGGATTTCAGTGGCGGCATTGAGCAGCTATATCTACATATCATTAACAGAATGAGTGACCTTAAAGGATTAGAGGACTCTTTTCCTTCAACAAATTTAGTCTTCCAATAAAAATAAATCCGGTAGCTTATTTAACGCTTCTTGCAGGTTTGAAGGCAGGGCACTTTTAAAAACAACTGTTTCATTTGAAGTAGGATGTATAAACGATAATTCCTTTGCATGCAGAAACTGATTTGGAACCATTAATAAAAGATGTTGGCCGCGTTTTCGTAAATTTGCAGGTAACCTGGCAAGCTGAGAATCGCGCCCATTATAATCACTATCTCCCACAACAGGACATCCCAGCCAATTCATATGCAATCTAATCTGGTGTGTCCGTCCGGTTTCCAAATTAAGCTGTAACAAAGAAAAATAACGGAAGTCTTTGCGTAGCTGCCAATGAGTTATTGCTTCACGCCCCGTTTTGGTAACAGCCATTTTGGTTGGATCTTTACGGCTGCGATCTATAAAAGTGTGGACTGTTCCTGAGTTTTCTTTTGGCATTCCCCAAATTAAAGACCAATAAGTTCTTTTTATGGTTTTTGTATCAAACTGTTTTCTCAGTCCAAGATGCGCTTTATCGTTTTTGGCAACAACCAACAATCCCGATGTAAATTTATCGAGTCTGTGGACAATCCCCGGTCGGTCACTTTCTCCCTTAAGTGCAAGTTGCTGAGTGTGATTAAGTAGAGCATTCACCAGCGTATCACCCGCGGTTCCTTTTCCCGGATGAACAGTTAGACCGGCAGGTTTATTGATGACAATTATATCTTTGTCTTCAAAAATTATATCAAGATCGATATCTGCTGCTTCCAAGTTTGTAACAGGCTCAATCAAATCCATTTCAACCTGATCATCAATTTGCAAAAGATAACCCGGTTTCACCTTTTGATTGTTAACCAACACATTACCCGATTTTATATGCCGGGTAAAATAAGAACGTGTTTTATCTGGAAAAATTGAAGCGAGATATGTATCTAAACGTTGTTGATTTCCGGAACTGCCAATTATTATTGTTTTTTTATCCGGCATGTGGAGTAGTTTCTGTGGGTTCTTTCACACTTTTGTTCAAAGGATCCCCTTTTAAAAGAATATATCCAAATATCAAAATCATGCCGCCAGAAACAGCCATATCCGCGACATTAAAAACGGGCCATCGGGTCATATAATATCCGGAAAATTCGAAACCTAAAAAATTAAATGCGGGGATTGCAACATCAAAAAATTCAAAATCAAGAAAATCAACTACACTACCGCGAATAAATCGATCAGAAAGGTTTCCAATAGCCCCGGATGCAATCATTGCAATGGCAAACTGAAGCTGCCATACTTCGTTTCTTAAAATATACAAATAATAGAATACAAGGCCTGCTGCAATTAGAGAAAGTCCCATAAAAAGGGTTGTATTCTCAATTCGTAAGCCAAATGCCATACCAGGATTTTCTACATAGGTAAGTCTGAAAAAATTGTCAATAATATGGATTGACTCACCAAGCATCATATTTGTTTTTGTTATGTACTTTGTTAGCTGATCCAGACCTAAAAGAGTTAGAATGATTGTTATTGTGTGAAAAATTGTAAAATTCTTTTTCATTCCTAACATTTATTTCTTGTCCGCTTTTTTTGCATCCACGCTAATAGTTGTAGTAGGAACAGCAATTAATCTTTCTTTCTGGATTAAATTACCTGTAACCCTGCAAATACCATAAGTCTCATTTTCAATGCGTTCCAAGGCCTCATCTATCTGCTTAATAAATTTTTCATCGCGCGCAGCAAACATAAACGATTTCTCACGTTCCATCGCATCTGTGCCCTGGTCCGCCATGTGATAAGAATAAGACGAATGATCACCTGATGCTTCTTTTGTTGTAGAATCCAGGACGGTAGATTTCAGGTATTCAAGGTTCTTTTGGGCTTTTTTCTTCTTTTTTAAAAGCAGCTCTTTAAAGAATTCTAAATCCTTTTTGCTCATTTTTGCCATGTTCTTCTCCTTCAGTTTAGCTTACCTTAAATAAACCTATTTTCATTGTTATATCATCTATAACAATTTCTTGTTTTAAAGGTGATGTTAATTTATCAAATTTTAGCTCATCTGCCAATGTTTCGTTACAAATATACTCTTTTTGATTATTTAGTTTTTCAAGAATATCGTCATCAGTTTTTTCAACTTCAATAATTATATGGTCAATTACTTCAAATCCCGCTTCTTTTCTTAAGTTTTGTATGCGGTTTACAAATTCCCTCGCAAATCCCTCAGTTAATAATTCTTCGCTTAACTCAGTGTTTAAAGCAATTATCAGTGATTTGTCTTTTTGTGCTACAAAACCTTCTTTTGGTTGGGCAATAATCTCAACGTCATTTTCCTGAAGCAAAAATTCATGACCATCGATAAACACGCTCAACTCACCTTTTTTCATATAGTCTCCAACATCACTTGGTGAAAAGCCTTTTATAATGGCAGAAAGTTTACCCATCATTTTACCGGCTCTGGCGCCCAATTGTTTAAAATTAGGTTTTGCTTGTAAGGAAACAATATCCTCTTTTTCTTTAACCAGCTTAATTGTCTTTACATTCAGCTCTTCTGTAATGATAGATTGCATCTCTTCAACATATTTATAATCAGAATCATTTGAGCTGAAAATTGCCAACTCGCCAAGTGGCTGTCTAACCCTGATTTGTGCTTCATTTCGCAAAGCACGGGCATTTGAAACAATAACCTGGGCCAATGCCATTTTTTCTTCAAGATTAGTATCTATCAGATTTTCTTTTTTTGAATCTACAACAGGGTAATCAACATGATGAACACTTTTTACGGAATCATCCTTATTAAGGTTCATAAAAATTTCATCACTTAAAAATGGAGCAAACGGAGCGATTAATTTTGTCACCGTAACCAAAACTTCGTACAAAGTTTGGTAAGCGGCCATTTTATCACTGCCAGATTCAGATTTCCAGAATCTCCGGCGATTGCGGCGGACATACCAATTTGAGACGTCATCGATCATATAATCAGAAATTATTCGAGCCGACTTAGTCAGGTCATATTCATCCAAATAAGCTGTTGCTTTTTTTGTTACAGAATATAATTTGGAAAGAATCCAGCGATCAATCTCTGCTCGATTCTCCACGGGGATAAATTTATCCTCTGGATTAAATTGATCTATATTGGCGTAAAGTACAAAGAATGAATACGTATTTAACAAAGTGTTTAAAAATTTTCTCTGAACTTCTGCAACACCTTCAGGATCAAACTTCTTGGGAATCCACGGCGGGCTGGCCGACATAAAATACCAACGCAACGCATCAGCGCCATACTTATCCATCATCTCATTTGGAAAAACAACATTGCCTTTAGATTTGCTCATCTTTTGGCCCTGTTTATCCAGAATAAGATCGTTTACTATAATATTTTTAAATGCCGGTTTTCCAAACAAAACAGTGGAAATATTGTGCAAAGTATAAAACCAGCCACGGGTCTGATCAACCCCTTCAGCGATAAAATCTGCCGGAAAACTTTTCTCAAAAAGTTCTTTGTTTTCAAAAGGATAATGCAATTGTGCAAACGGCATCGAGCCTGAATCGAACCAGACATCAACAATCTCCGGAGTTCGCCGGTATACTTTTCCTTCCTTTTCAAAAATAACTTTATCGACAAATGGCCTGTGCAGATCAATCTCATCGGCCATTTCACTTACCGGAACATGTGAACCATCTTCTTTAACAAATGTACCTTGCTTTAACTCTTCAATCGAACCGATCGCAAAATGGTCTTCTCCATCCTCAGAAACCCAAATTGGTAATGGAGACCCCCAAAAACGATCACGCGATAGAGACCATTCCTTGGCTTCCTTAAGCCAATTTCCAAAACGGCCTGCACCAATTTCAGGAGGCTGCCAGTTTATCTCTTTGTTCAGGCTGTACATTTTATCTTTATATTCAGGAGATTTTACAAACCAGGATGAACGTGCATAATAAATAATAGGATTCTCTGTTCGCCAGCAATGCGGATAACTATGTAAATAGTCCGTTGTAGAGCGATAAAGTTTATCCATTTGTTTTAAAGAATACAGTACATCTTTATCAACGCCCTGCTCCGTATGTCCATCACCATAAGTAAATGTTTTAACCGGCCTGTTGGAGAACTCGCCAATACCTTCAGTAAATCGTCCCCCGGGGGTTACAGGTTGTAAAAACGGTAAATCGAATAATCGGGACATTTCATAATCATCTGCACCAAATGCAGGTGCCATATGCACAATTCCTGTACCATCAGATGTTGAAACAAAATCTGCAGGCAGAACAGTTAATGCATTCGGTTGCTTGTCACGATCAATTTTACAAAAGTCAAAAATCTGCTCATAAACGGCTCCAACGATATCCCGACCAGGAAATGTTTTCAATATTTCATAATCACCATCCAGAACTGTAAGCCGCTCTTTTGCAAGAATCAGTTTATCTTCTTTATCAATTTTTTTATCACCGGATTTAACCCGTCTTTTATTATGCACAAGAACATATTCAATTTCTTCGCCAACAGCTACGGCAACATTGGAGATTAGTGTCCAGGGTGTTGTAGTCCAAACCATCAATTGTGCGTTTTCAAATTCCGGATTTTTTGTTTCTAAAATTTTAAGTTTAATAAAACAATTCGGATCTTTTACATCCTTGTACCCCAATGAAAGCTCATGTGAACTAAGCGGCGTTTCAATTGTTGGTGACTGCGGTACAATTTTAAAACCTTTATATACCAATCCTTTTTCATAGATTTCTTTAATGGCCCACCAAACAGATTCAATATATTCATTTTTGTATGTAATATAAGGATGATCCAGATCGAGCCAATAGCCCATTCTGTCGGTAAGTGTTCTCCAACCGTCATCCATATCGATGTGTTTATTTACAAGCTCGCGGCAAGCATTGTTAAATTTATCGATACCAAATTCTTCAATCTGGTTTTTCTGGGTTAAGCCAAGCTCTTTTTCAACAGCAATCTCAACAGGCAGCCCATGCGTATCCCAACCGGCTTTACGAGGAACATGAAAACCCTTCATTGCTTTATAACGGCAAACAACATCTTTAATTGTCCGTGCCATAACATGATGGATACCGGGACGTCCATTTGCAGTTGGCGGACCTTCGTAGAAAATATACGGAGGTTTATTTTTGCTAAGCTCCAGGCTTTTTTCAAATATTTTATTCTCTTGCCAGCTCTTTAAAATTTTCTTTTCAAGATCAGCTAAACTTAACTTATTAGATACTTCGCGAAACATTTTGCGTAACCTGCTATATTAGTTAAAAGTGTCTATTTCATAAAAAGAACAAAAGACAAAATTCAAAAAACAAATAATTCTCAAAACTAAAAATACAATATCCAAAGTACGATGTACATATTGGTTTGAAATTTCAGATTTATCTTTTTGTTTGTTCTTTGAGTTTTGCTATTTGATATTTTTTTAGAAGTCAATGACATGTCCATAAACAATAAGATGCCATCACTTACTGAAATATTTTACAATAATTCGGTAATTTAAGAAAGTGATGGCATCGCTCAAAATGTTTTATATCAGCCCGATAACTTCTTTCATAATCAAGGTAAGCTTGGGCTCTGCACTTCTTGCTGTTGCTAATATTTCTTCTACGTTAACGGCTTTTAAAGCATCAGGAAAACATTCATCGGTAATAACTGAAAAAGCCAATACATCCATCCCCATATGCACAGCGGCAATATTTTCGGGAATTGTGGACATACCTACAACATCCGCTCCAATAGTTCTCAGAAATCTATATTCTGCTCTTGTTTCTAAATTTGGCCCTGTAACTGCCACATAAACGCCTTTTTGCAAAACAATCTTTTTTTCAAGAGCTGTTTTTTCTGCCATGGCGATTAGCTTTTTAGAATATGGTTCAGACATATCCGGAAACCGCGGGCCATATTCTTCCAGGTTCGGGCCTATCAGCGGATTATCACCAAAAAGATTTATATGATCCTCGATTACCATAATATCACCGGTACTAAATTGTGGATTCATACCGCCGGCAGCGTTAGAAATAATCAAAGTTTTGATACCCAGATCATGCATTAAACGGATAGGAAAAACTATTTCCTGCATGGAATAGCCTTCGTATATATGAAAGCGTCCCTGCATGGCCAAAACTGTTTTTCCGCTAAGAGTACCTAAAATTAGTTTTCCATCGTGGCTTTCAACAGTTGACACAGGAAAATTTGGAATATCCTCGTAGTTCAACTCCTGGATTATATCAATTTCCTGAACTAAACCTCCGAGACCGGACCCTAAAATTATTCCAACTTGTGGAGACGTTTTCAGATGCTCTTTAAGAAAGCGTTTTGTTTCTGCAATTTTGTTTCGGTAGGTGTCTAAATCAAAACTCATCTATTTCTTTTTTTTCTTATCGATCTTCTTTAATAGTTCTTCTTTTTTCTTTTTTTGCTCTTCTAATTTTGCTTTTTCCAATTCAATCTCACGGTCTCTTTTGCCTTTGCTGGCTTCAGCGCGTTTTTTCCTAACTTTAAAAACAGCATCTTCATAATCATAATCGGAACCAAGCATTCCAAAATACCATGCCCCGCAAATTGCGCCAAGAATAATAGGAGATAAACTGACAAATGGTTCAACATCACCACTTTTAGCCGAGATTATTGCTACAGAAACCCCAGTCCCTACAGCGGCGCCTAAAACCAACCCGCCAGAGCCGTATAGCAAAGTGTTGCCCTTTCCTTTTTCTTCTTTAATAACATAATTTGGGATTGGGTTGGCTTCAAAGTCATAAACAACATCTGCCTTGGTTAGTTTCCGAATTTGAGCGTAATCAATTTTTTCTTTTTTGTGAGATTTTGCATCGATATATACCAGATCATTGCCAACTCTTTTTAAAACTATGCCCTCTTTTCGCTCACCATTTTTTAAGTGAACAACAACCGAAGCCTGGGAATAAGGCTTTTCGGTAATTAAAGCCTGTTGGGCAGAACAGCTAATCATTATCAAAGAAAAGATAAGTAATGAAACAGATAATTTGGTCAAACTCATTTAGTACTCCTTATTTATTAAAATCATCGACATCCAGGTTTTCTCCAAAGATATCGTTAAATAGGTCTTTACCATGAGTTTTTTCTTTGTTTTCTTTGATTTCTGGACTTTGCGGCTTTTGTTTTTCTACCACTTTAGGGTCCATTTTCAACGGCTCCCTCTTTTGTACAACCGGCTTAGCACTCTCTGCAGCAGCAGGAACTGTCCGTTTTTTAATCTTTTTCAAATCAACATCATCTATTTCCAAAACTTCCAGCAATTCCATTTGAGATGAAAGCAAATGTTTCAATCTTGAAATTAAACTGTGTTTCTGGTTTTGCAGATTTACAAGCTCTTCGCGCATCTGATGCACTTTTAATCTTGTTTTTTCCAACATTTGAGCAGAAGCAAGTTCAGCCTCTTTTTTGATCAAATTGGCCTCTTTAGCAGAATTCTCTTTTGAAATCTGTGAGTTTTCCTGGACATTTTTTAAAGTTTGTTTTAAAGTTTTTTCAACATCTTTAAAATTTGCCATTTCAGTTTCGAGAACCAGATTTTGCTTTACAATTTTCTCATTCTCTTCCAGCAGTTGTTGATATTTGTCGGCAACAAGCTCTATAAAAGTGTCCACTTCTACGGTATCATAGCCGCGCATTGTCTTTTTAAATTCCTGATTCTTTATCTCAACCGGTGTTAATTTCACTACTGCCTCCTTCTGGGGCCAAAAATCCCTGTTCCTACACGGACAATCGTGCTTCCTTCTTCAATTGCAATTTCAAAATCGCCAGACATTCCCATCGAAAGCTCATTAAAAGAATTTTCCGATTGATTTTGTAAAGCTAATTGAATTTTTTTTAGTTTGGCAAATGAACTACGTATTTCTTTTTGATCTTCTGTTCTGGCTGCCATGGTCATTAATCCTTGAACATCCAAGTTTTCTATCTCATTAATTTCAAGTGCTGCTTCAATTGCCTTGTTTTGGCTAAACCCATGTTTTGCTTCTTCATCACTAGTATTAATTTCAACAAGAATTTTTGGCACGATTTCTTTGCGGGCGCCAAACGATGCTATAGCCTGCGCAAGTTTAAGTGAATCCACGGCATGAATCAACCCGGCATTGGGCACAACATACTTTATTTTGTTAATTTGTAATGGACCGATAAAATGCCATTCAATGTTTTCGGGCATTTGAGGCGCTTTGTCTCTTAACTCCTGGGCTCTGCTTTCACCAAAACTTCGAATTCCGAGATTATATACATCCAAAATATCTTCAACAGGAAAAACTTTGCTAACAGCCAGCAGTTTTATTTCCAGAGGATTTCTCCCACAACGATTAGCCGCCCGGGAAATTTTCTCGAGAACTGAGTCCAGATTTTCTTTTCGGTTCATAATGGTGATGTTTTTAGTTTTTAAACTGTGGTCCCTGAGGAGTTTGAGGCGGTCCGCCAAGTAACTTTATCTCGCCGAATTGTTTTTCATATTTAACAAGATTATCCTGCAATGCGCCTAAAAGGGATTTGGCATGCTGAGGTGCCATAATGATGCGGGAGTAAACTTTAGCTTTTGGTCTGCCGGGTACCACACGAATAAAATCGAATACAAATTCTGCAGGAGAATGACTGATTAAGACCAGATTGCTGTAAGTTCCTTCTGCCTCTTTTTCTCCAAGTTCAATATTTATCTGTTTATCTTTTTTTTGGTTCATTCCTTCGTCCATCTTTTTTATATTACTCCTTATTTTGAGACTTGATACTTGCTTTTGGATACAGGACTCTTGATTCTGGATAATATTGTAACTAATAAAAATTGAAAATTGAAATTTGACTCTTATAATTAAATGAGTGTCTTCAAACCTCTATTTTCCAGCGTCCGGTATCGAGTATCAGGCATTTGTTTTTAGAGTTGAAGTTAGACAACCAGCTATTTTAAGTCAACAATAGGCAACGCTTTAAATGTACAAAATCCCGCAAGAAAAAATAGAAGAAGTCCGTTCGTCAATCAATATTGTTCACTACATTACGCAGTTTATAAATCTGAAAAAAGAAGGACGCAACTTTAAAGGATTATGCCCTTTTCATCATGAAAAAACACCCTCTTTTGTGGTAAGTCCGGAGAAACAATTTTACCATTGTTTTGGGTGTGGCAAAGGTGGCAATCTGTTCAGCTTTATCATGGATTATGAAAAGCTGCCTTTTGTTGATGCTATTACTAAAGCCGCCGACTTTGCAGGAATCGTTTTACCCAAACCCGAGCAAAAAAGTCCGGAACAAATAAGTCGTACCCAGGCCCTGTACGATATCAATCACCTTACCTGTACTTTTTTTGAAAATCAATTACATCTCCCGCAAAACAAAGCCCGGCTGGAATATTTTTTAGGTCGAAAACTATCTGAAAAAACCATTAAAAAATTCAGGCTTTCCTATGCTCCGGATTCGTTTGATTTACTATTGAAATATTTCAAAGAGAATTCTGCAAACCTGAAACTTGCTGAAGAATTGGGTCTGATACAGAAAAAACAAAATAGTGAAGAATTCTATGTAAAATTTCGGCATCGTATGATGTTTCCGTTTTTTAATATTGCCGGAAAAATAATTGGATTTGGCGGACGCAAGTTAAATGAAGAGCAGCAGCCAAAATATTTAAACTCTCCCGAGAGTGAAATATATAAAAAAGGTTTGACCCTTTACGGCCTGCATCATGCAATTCAAAGTATCCGTGAACAAGATTTTATTATTTTAGTAGAGGGATATTTTGATCTTTTAAGATTGGTTGAAGCTGGTCAAAAAAATGTTGTGGCCAGTAGTGGAACGGCGCTTACGGACCAACAAGCCCGCTTAATGGCACGCTACTCCAAAAATATTTATATCGCCTACGATGGTGACGCTGCTGGGATAAAAGCCGCAATCCGCAATGCACAGATCATAGAAAACCAGGAATTAAATGCCTACATTGTACCGATGCCCGAAGGCGAAGATCCGGATGATTTTGTTTTGCAACATGGTCTAAAAAAATTTCATGAGCTGCTAAAACAAAAAACTTTACCAATAGAATTTCAGCTGAATAATTATGTAAAATTAAATCCTAATCCCTCGCTTGAAGAAAAAGACAATTTTATTTCTCAGGTTTTAGGTGAGCTCGTTTCATTTAAAAGCGCCAGCAAAGCCGGGCTCTACATTCACCACTTAGCAGACAGAATGCAGGTAAGCGAAGCAATGCTTGTTACAGAAGTAAATCGTTTAAAACAACGACAGGCCCGCTTTAATAAAGGTAGGCAAAAAACGGATGAGCCGACTGATGAAATCCCGGAAGAAAAACAATCGATAAAGCGAGGTGCGCACAAGGCAGAAGAGGGACTTTTGGAACTACTGCTAAACGCCGGGGCAGATACCCAAAACTATGTAATTGAGCATGTTTCCATTAACCTTTTTGAAAATGAAGATTATTCTGGTTTGTATGATCACATCATACACGATATTGAAGAGCACGGCTCAGTTGATGTACAGAAGCTTTTTGAAAATCAGGAATTGAACAAAAACCAGCATTTGATTTTAACACGCTTAACCATAAATCCATTAAGCAATGAAATGAAACATGCGGTTGGGTGTATTTTTCAGTTAAAAAAATGGAGCCTTGAAAAACAAGAACGCGATATACAGCAACATATAAAAATGGATGACTCTGAAGAATCGGCCATGCATTACACATTTGAATTGGCAAAGCTGAACAAAGAGAAACAAAAACTTAATAAAGATTATTTAGAGGATCTGAAAACTTACAGATCTGATGACGATTAGTTTTATTTTGGAGCGCGTCAAACTGTGTTGATGTACCAAATTAATAGCTTTAAAAAGGGATTTTGTGTATTAAAAATATTCTGAATTAACACAATTAATTCAATCCAAAACCCCAGATATAAAAAAAGTGCACTATGGACAACAAATTAAAAAGCAGATTATTTGAAATTAATAAAGACCTTCTAACCAATTATCCTTTAAAAGAATTTACCACATTTAATATTGGCGGGCCGGCAGATTTTGTAATGGTTGCTTCTTCAATTCAGCAAATAACCGAGACAATCAAAACATGCTCTGAATTTAAAATACCAGTAAAAATTCTGGGTGGAGGGAGCAATGTTTTAATTTCAGATTCAGGATATCGAGGAGTAATAATCATCAATAGGTTTTCTGAATGGTCGGTGTTAAAAAACGATCTGTTTGATGAAAAACGTCCAAAAACGAAAGCGCGTCTTACAACGGTTGGCGACCAGTTTTATTCAACTGATGGATTGGAGTATTCAGACGAGAAGGCTGACCAAATAAGAATAAAAACTTCTTCAGGAATGCGGCTTATTCCATTTATTAAAACTTTATTTCAAAACAAAATTACCGGGTTGCAATGGTTTTCCGGAATTCCCGCAAGCATTGGCGGCGCAATTTACATGAACATCCACGGAGGCAATTACTTTTTTGGTGATTTTGTCCACTCTGCTCTATTGTTTGATGGCAGGCAACTAAAACAGGTTGACCGTGAATATTTTAAATTTGATTATGACTGGAGCATTTTGCACGAGACAAATGAGATTATTCTTGAAGCTGAATTAAATTTGTTTATGGGTGATGTTGATCAAGCCAAAGATCTCTCAACAAACTGGGCCCGGCGAAAATCTTTGCAACCGCAAAAATCTGTTGGGTGTGTTTTTCGAAACCTGACAGAAATGGAGCAAGAAAAGTTCAATCTGCCAACATCCTCAATCGGTTATTTAATAGATAAAGTTTTAGGATTAAAAGGAATGCAAAAAGGTGGAGCAACTATTTCAGCAAAACATGCGGCATTTATTGAAAACACAGGGTTAGCCAGCTCAGACGATGTTTATTTTTTATACAATATGATTTTAGAAAAAGCAGAGTCACAAATTGGACTAAAACTCATTCCTGAGATTGAATTTATCGGGGACTTTTAATTATAAAAATGTGGTTGATCGTAACTAATTATATTTGGTTGAGGCGCGATTAATTTAGAACAGATAACACATTAGGTAGAGGCACGATTAATTGCGCCTCTATGGAAATATATAAATAGGAATACTATGTCAAAATTTGTTATTAATGGCGGTAAAAAACTATCCGGTGAAATAACCGTTGCCGGAAATAAAAACGCTGCTTTACCAATTATTGCAGCAACCATCTTAACCGATGAAGATTGCATTCTTGAAAATGTACCCGATATTCGTGATGTACAAGCCATATTTGATATAGCCATGGATATCGGAAAAAATGTTGAGCAAATAGATTCTTCAGTTTATAAAATCAGCGGAACTGCCTCAAATCCGCACCCCAACCCGGAACTTGTGCAGAAATTACGTGCATCGATTTTATTTTTAGGCGCCTTGCTGGCCAAAACCGGGAAAGCATCAATTGCCCCACCGGGAGGATGTGTGATTGGCCGACGCCACATTGCTCCACATTTTGAGGCATTAACAGATCTTGGCATGGAAATAGAAATTGGCGAACATGCATACTTTGGTAAAAGAATTGAGCAAAAAGATAGCACAACTTTTTTACACGAAACATCTGTTACTGCAACGGAAAATGCAATGCTTGCTGCATCAACATCTCCAAATAAAACTATTATAGAAAATGCTGCTTGTGAACCGCATGTTGCTGATTTGGCAAAGATGCTGCAAAAAATGGGTGTCTCTATAAATGGCATTGGATCTAACCGGATGGAAATCCAGGGAGTAAAAAAGTTAAAAGGAGTCAGGCATCGTATTTCATCAGATTATATTGAAACAGGAACTTTTGCGATTTTGGCAGCAAGCACAAATAGCGTTTTAACTTTAAATAATATTGAACCGGAACACATGCAAATGACCGGTTTTTTGTTCAATAAAATGGGCATTGAACTTGATTTTTTGGCAGACCAAAAAAGTATGACAGTAAAACCCAATCCGTTAAAAAGCCCCGGGAAAAAAATACAGGTTGGATTATGGCCCAACTTCCCAACCGATCTGATGAGCCCGATGATAGTTTTAGCAACCCAGGCAGAAGGCACAACACTTTGCCATGATTGGATGTTTGAATCGCGAATGTTTTTTGTTGATAAACTTATTGCCATGGGAGCGGATATTACTTTATGCGACCCGCACCGTGCTTTGGTCTCGGGTCCAACACAACTTCGTGGCCAAAACTTAAGTAGCCCGGATATTCGCGCAGGGATTGCGCTGGTTATTGCTGCCCTATCAGCTCGTGGAGAAAGTGAAATTGCCAATGCCGAACTCGTTGACAGGGGTTATCAAAATATTGTGGATAGATTAAAAAATCTTGGAGCAGATATCCGACGGGAAAAGTAGGAAGTTGGAAAAAACTAAGAATCATAATATGAGAATCAATAAAATAAAGTACAAAAAAGCTGCCATCGTTTTGGGAGGCGGGATTAAAATTACAAAAGACCCTGAACATAAACGTGTCTACGAGCCGGAAAACCAGGTAAAAGACAGACTGGGCAAAGCCCTGCAATTATATCTGGATGGCCAGGTGGGTTTTATTATCACGACAGGAAATTACTCCAAACGAGTCGGCATTGATTCTTCCGTCATCGGACCAAAAAATGAAGCAGAAGTTGGCAAAGAATACTTACTGCAAAACTTTGTGACCAATTCTAAAACTATTAAAAACCAGTTTGCTGCAAAAATCCTATTTGAGAAAAAATCTCTGGATACCATTGGCAATGCCTGGTTTTCTAAACAGGAATGCTTGATTCCTAACAATATAAAAGAGTGCATAATAATCACTTCCGATTTCCATTTGGAGCGCAGCAAACTTTGCTTTGATTGGGTTTTAGGCCCAGAATATAAAATTGATTATATCGGTCTTGATTCAGATTTAAAAGACAATCCTGAACGCAGAAAAGTTGAAGACGTTTTCAGCCGATTTATGCGAGAGCAGTTAATAAATTCAATTTCCGCCGGTGATGATGAACAAATTGGCAAATTTATGAAAACGGAACACCTTGTTTACTGCATGTCCGAAAGAAGCGAAGCACAGTTTAATGCCTGCATGGAAACAGCATCAATTACGGCAGGTTACTAGAGTTTTTATTGTGGATATAAGGGTGGGAAATTAATCAGTTGATTTTTCGAGATATAACTATTATAGTTAGGACAATGTAAGACATTTTCTACTTCAAAAATTAATCTGAGAACTTTAATGCAAAAATTCAAACTACTAGCACTGTTTGTTTTCCTATTTAATTTTATACTTGCCTCTACTCTAGACACACTCATCATTAAAACAAAAAGAGTTAAAGGTTTTGGCCCAATGGGGCTTAGCTTTTCTTCACTCAAAACATTGGCAAAAGATAATATTTGGTATTCATGTATTCCCAAAATCAAAAATATTCCAGATAGTTTGGATCGGTTCATGTTTGCCACCGAAGAAATGGACTTTTTACAACACACTTATCAAAATTATCACCTAGGAAATATTTCAGATAAACGGTTCAATTACTTAAAAAAATCATGGGATTGGGATCCGGATACTCTCAAGTACACAAAAAATTTTGTTGAGGTAAATGTTGCAATAGCTGCCGGTATAAACAAAGAAGGCAATGTAATTGTTTACGTTGATAGAAATAATAACTACGACTTAGGAGATGATTACCAATTAATATTACCTCCCAAATTACCCGGGCAAAAATTCTGGGGTCGATATAATGATGATGTTCCGATTGAAGTTGAATTTGAATATTTTGATGGATCATCAATTAAAAAATCTAAAACATGGCTATATATCGATTATTCTGTAAATCAATATATGCTTCCAGATTCATTATCAAATTCTTTGCCGGTTGAATTAACAATTGGTATTGCTGAGCACCGCATTGCTGAGTTTAAAATAGATGGCGAAAGTTATAAAGTTGGTATTCAAAACGATCGTGCTGTTTATAGAAAATACACTACTCTTAAACTTATTACAGAGAATAATCAAGGACTAAGGCCGTTCGACACAAGTTCTAACATTAGATTAGGGGAATTACTAAAGCTTGGAGCTAAATATTTTAAATTTGCGAATGTTAGTTTGGACGGAAAGTATTTAACTTTGATTAAAGACAGCGATGTTTACGTCAAAGGAGGAAGCCAGGTTGGGTTTAAGGCAATCAACTTCGAAGCAACCGCAATAAATGGTGAAAGGGTTAATCTAAATGATCTAAGAGGAAAATATGTTTTTTTAGATTTTTGGGGAACCTGGTGTGGCCCGTGCCGCCAAGAAATTCCAAAGTTAAAAGAAATATATGACAAATATAAAAACAACAATTTTGTAATGCTTGGAATAGCCCTGGATAATTTAGAGGCTTTAAATAAATATATTCGCGATGAAGATATTCTTTGGCCTCAAATTCTCCAGGATGAATCGCATGAAATTATAAATTTGTATAATGTTAAAGCCTACCCCACTACTTTTTTAATAGATCCGGAAGGAATTATTATTGACAAAAGTTTTAGTGCTAAAGCTTTAGAAAGCAAACTAAAAGAGCTTTTTAAATAATGAAATAAAAACTAAAAAACCCACCTATTAAGAACGAGTATTTCTGCTAATCCAAAAAAAAAGTTATAACAAGGAGTTTAATTTCCCATGCTGATTAGCCACAGAAAGAAGTTCATTTATACAAAGACATCCAAAACCGCGGGGACATCTGTTGAATCTTATTTTGAGAAATTTTGTATGCCGGAAGGCGAATGGGAGTTTTCACATGGAAGAGAAGAATATATTAGCGCAACCGGGATCATTGGTTTTCGTGGTACTAATGCAGCAAGCAAAGAATGGCGGAATCATTTATCGGCGGCAGAAATAAAGAACAAAATCGGGGCCTCAATTTGGGATAATTATTTCAAATTCTGTGTTGTCAGAAATCCGTTTGATAAACTTCTATCCGGTTTCTTTTTTAATAAAGAAAAAAATGAAGATCAAGATACAATTCTTCAGTTCCGAAATTGGCTTAAAAATGGTGGGCGGGTTATGGATCGAGACAGGTATGTTATCGGCGATAATATTTGTATGGATTATTTTATCAAATATGAAAATCTTGAAGAAGGAATAAACCATGTTTGCAAGAAATTAGAGCTACCTTTTGAACCATCTACAATTCCAAAACTTAAAACAGGTTACCGCAAAAAGACTATTCCTATAAACAAATTTTATGATGAGGAATCAATCCAATTAGTGAAGTCTGCATATTCATTTGAATTGAACTATTTTAATTATTCCATGCCAGAAAATTAAATCAAAAGATTTAAGCGATTAGGGAAATTGTAGATTGGATATCTGCTAAGTTATCACCTGTACCGGATTGGTTGTAAATGCGGTTTTCTTTTTGTTTTGTCTCCTGGATTTCTCTTTGAGCATCCTGTTCCATTTGACGGGCTTTAGAAGCTACTGACCTGTCTTCGCTTGAAGGATCTGCAGGTGCTAAGGCAGCCTCCTGAATTTGCTTTGCTTTTTTTACTGTTTTTTCAGGATCAGCTTCTTTTGAGGTATCAATTTCAACAGAGCCTTCCACAGCATATTGCCTGCCATCCGGACCCGTTTCAAACTCATATTTCGGGCTGCTAGTCAAGCCACCACCTGCACTAACGTGTGCTTGCTCATGGCGTCGTACTTCCTGATCGCGTTGTTTTAAATCAGCAACCTTTTCTTGTTCTTCGGGGGATAATTGATTTTGATTGTTTTGAGTTTCGATATGCTGGGTTTGACTTGAAGAATGTAAATCAGCAATACTATGGATACGTCCTTGTATTTCCATTTCGCCTGTCCTAGATATTTTTCTATATATTTAGAATTTATCGGAGGTCAACCAGAAATCTTAATAACTTGTAGCTTCAAACTCCTTTTTTAACCAATGTTGGATTCAAAAAAAGATATAAAAATTCTTGACCTTTTTAGGTTTATATATTATCGTAAGGAAAATAACATAAACAATAAAATATTCATTTATCTGGAGAAAATCATGAAGAAAAGACAATATAGCTTATTACTTATTTTAGCTATTGGACTGTTTTCTATTCAATGTGTTGAAAAAACTTCAACAACAAATATAGTGGATATTACTATTTCAATCACTGATACAGAGACTGTAATATTAAATGATAAACCGGTTTTGATTGTCGACTTAGCAAAGCGTTTGAAAGATTTTGATAAATCTTCAAAAGTAAAAATACTACCAAAGAAGAATACAAAAATGGTTACATTAAATGAAGTATTTAAGGCAATCCGAACAGAAGGGTTTGCAAATATCGAAAATCATCAAGCTGAAGAATTGGCCACAAAATGAGATAGAGAAAATACTCAAAAAACCTATTGAGATATCTTAGGAAAACCCGAGTTATTCGTGTGCTTCCAACCAATTTGCTCCTGAAGCACTTTCTACAACGACCGGCACAGATAACGGCATCGCGTTGGCCATAATTCTTTCAACATGCCCGGCGAATTCTTTTATGTAGCTATCCTTCACTTCAAAAACCAACTCATCATGCACCTGCATCAACATATAGGCCGGACAGTCTTCCTGCGTATCTATAAATCTTTGCATGTCGATCATCGCCTTTTTTATCAAATCAGCAGCAGAGCCCTGAATGGGAGTGTTAATAGCCATACGCTCTGCAAATTCCCGGATATTACGATTTTTGCTTTTAATTTCAGGAAGATATCGCCGGCGATTCATCATAGTTTCAACATAACCTTGCTCATTGGCCTGTTCTATCGCTTTACGCATAAACAACTGGATGTTCGGGTATGTCGCAAAATAGTTGGCAATAAACAACTCAGCTTCGTCCGGTGATATATGTAGCCGGTTAGAAAGCCCCCATTTGTTCATACCATACATTATGCCAAAATTGATTTCCTTGGCTTTTCGTCTGTGATCCGCTGTAACCTCTTCCAAGCTGATATCAAAAATTAGAGACGCTGTTACTGCGTGGATATCCGTGTTATCCTGTTGAAAGCCCTTAATAAGTGTTTCATCGCCAGATAGGTGTGCCATAACACGCAATTCAATCTGTGAATAATCCGCACTCAAAATGCTGTAGCCTTCCCTGCTGGGGATAAATGCCCGGCGGATTTCTTTACCTAATTCGGTTCGGATTGGGATATTCTGCAAATTGGGATTCATGCTGGAAAGCCGTCCGGTCGCAGCCACTGTTTGATTGTATGACGTGTGAATTTTACCCGTTTTGGAATTTACCATTTCCGGTAATGCATCTACATAAGTATTCTTAAGTTTTGCCAACTTTCTAAAATTTAAAATCTTATCAATCACCGGATGTTCAGAAAAGCGCTCCAAAGTCTGTTCTGAGGTTGAGAACTGCCCCGTTTTTGTTTTCTTTGGCTTTCTCAGATCCAGCTCTTCATGAATCTTCTTTTCTTCAAACATAATTGTACCAAGTTGTTGTGGCGAACTGATATTAAATTCCTGACCGGCAAAATCATATATCTCTTTTTCTAACTTTGCCAGCTCTTTTGCAATATCTTCAGACAGTTTGCTAAGTAAATCCAAATTAATCTTAATACCATTCGTTTCAGTAATTTCCAGGACTTCCAGCAAAGGCATTTCAAGGTTAAAAAACAAATCATCCAGACCGTGTTCCTTTAATTTGTCTTCCAGAATATTGGCAACTCGTAAACTGATATCAGCGTCTTCAGCAGCGTACGGTAAAACTTCATTTGCTGCCAAATCGGTCATCAACTTTTCATCTTTTCCTTTACCAATTAAATCAGAAATCGGAATCATTTTATAAGCCAGATATTTTTCAGCCAGGTTATCGAGATTATGTTGCCGATTTGAAGGATCAAGTACATAGGAGGCAATCATTGTATCAAAGTAAATACCTTGAACATTTACACCATGTTGCTTTAAAACAGCATGATCATATTTCAGATTCTGGCCATACTTTTTTATTTTGGGGTTTGTAAAAACCGGAGTTAAAGATCTTAGGATTTCTTTCTCAGAAAGCTTAATATCAAAATGGTTGATTGGCACATACCAGCCTTGGTGTTCCTTCCAGCTAAAAGCGATCCCGGCAATATTTGCCGTCAAACTATCCAGCGAATCGGTTTCCAAATCAAAAACAAATTTTTTCTGTCTTTTAAGTTCTTTAAGAAAGCCATCAAAAGACTCTTTTGTATCAACAAGTTTATAATTGACGGCTTCCTTTTCATATTGAGAAGTGTCTGTTGGAATAAAATCAGAATCAGCTTCGGTTAAGGCCAACATGCGGTTAAACAAACTGGGGAATTCCAACTCCTTTAGAATCTTAGATACAACATCCATATCCCAAACATTAAATTTTATATCATCCAACATCACATCCATCGGAACTTTTAGATCAATGGTTGTAAGGTTTTGCGACATAAAAGCCTGTTCCTTATTATTGGCAAGGTTATCCTTCAACGCACTTTTCTTCATACCTTCCAGATTTTCATAAATACCAGGAATGCTGCCGTATTCTCCTAATAATTTTGCGGCTGTTTTACCGCCCACTTTTGGCACACCCGGAATATTATCTGATGTATCACCCATCAAAGCCAGCCAATCAACAATCTGGCTTGGATTAACACCATATTTGTCAATTACCTTTTGAGCATTCATAATATCAGGTGCCGCGCCTGCCTTACCTACGGCATAAAGGAAAACATGATCATTTACAAGTTGGGCCATATCCTTATCACCGGAAACGATAAAAACATCCAAGTCCTTATTGCCATATTTATGTGAGAGCATACCGATTATATCATCCGCTTCATAACCATCTTTATCAATTAGGATGAAATTTAATTTTTTTAAGGTATCGACCATTCGAGGATATTGGGCACGCATATCATCGGGCATTTTCTCCCGGGTGGCTTTGTACTCAGAATAAATTTCATGGCGGAAAGTTGGTTTACTCGTATCAAAAATGATGGCCACATATTCCGGGCGTTCTTCATCCAAAATCTTAATCATGGTGTTTAAGAAGCCAAAGGTTGCAGATGTATTTTCGCCTTTTGAGTTAATAAGCGGATTTCGGATGAAAGCAAAATAGCTGCGGTAATACAATGCGGAGCCATCAATTAAAAATAGTTTTTCAGACATGGACAGGCCTTGGATTAAATAAAAATGTACGTTACGGATTAATAAGTAGCTGGGAGGCTAATCTATGTAATTAGTTCTAATGATGTAAACATCAATTTATGAATAAATCTCAATGGAGAAAATCTATGGTTTAAGCAAAATAAAAATTATAGTAAATCCAGCCACAACAACACCATAAAGCATATAGGTAAAAATTATGGTCAAAATACTCTTGAAGAGGGCTGGTGTTTTTTTCATGCCAGAAAACTGAATTATAGCGAATGAAAAATATATGATTAACAAAATATTTTTTAGGAAGGCAACCCTAATATCTACCAAAGAAAAGAATATGATTATTATCGATAATAGAAATCCAATGGAAATGATGTAAAATGAGAAAACCAAACTTTCTGCATAATTAAAACCCTGTTTTCTGAAAAGGGCCCAAAAGAATAATGCCATTATTGGGGGCATCATAAAATTAAAAATATCCAGATTCTTTTTTACATGGGTTTGAATATTTTGAATATTGAGGTCAAATTTCTGTATTTTTTCTGAATTTTCAACCCTTGTAACTTGGGTGATATACTCGAAGTATTTATCACCAAATAAATTAAAAACCAATACATAAAGGGTAAGCAGCAATAAAAAAAACTGGATCGGGGCCATGAAAGGACGGCGTTTTCCTTTAAGATAAGTTTTAACATAGTTTCCAGGACTTATCACCAGTTCCTTAACGGTTCTAAAGAGATGGGATTCGAATAAGAAAACTGTTTGAAGGAATTCAAGATAGATTGATTTTAACGTGATTCTGTCAGTGATTTTCTTTTGGCCGCAGTGATTGCAAAAAGAATCTTCAAATTTCTTCCCACAATTCAGACATGTTTCCATAATCTACTCATTTCAAGCTTACAATGGTAACCCCGGTTTCACCTTCACCATAGCGGCCGGTACGATACTCTTTTATCGATTTATTCTTGGCTAAAAATTGTTGAACGGCTGTTCTTAAAGCTCCGGTGCCTTTGCCATGAATAATGGTAACTTCATTCCATTCGCTGTGTACCGCGCTGTCCAGATATGCATCAACTCGTTCCAAAGCTTCATGTGTTTCACATCCACGGACATCAACTTCGTGTGCAACAGTAGATGGAATATGGGCCGTACTTGCAGATTTAGCAGGTTTAGTTTCAACTACCTGCCCATCATTATTTAACAGTTCCACTTCAGAAATATTCACTGTGAGCTTCAGGCCTTCCCGTTCAAGCTCAATCGCATTTTTATTCTTAAAAATTTTGCTAATGTTGCCAACCACATTGTAAACCAATGATCTAACTTTTTGGCCGATTTTTACCTGGTCAATTGTTAAATCACTTTTGATATTATCAACAGAAGGCTCCTCAAGACTTGTCTTAAAATTATTAAGCTCACGCCGCGCATTTTTTACAGTATTTTTGTCTGCAGAAGATTCTTTGATACTACGAATTGTAGCCTCAATTTTTTTATTGGCGTGTTCAATTATATCTTTTGCCTGCTGTTTGGCTTCTTTCTCAAGCTTTCTTTTATTTTTCTTCAGATCTGTACTATTACTTTCATACAACTTTATCAATGCATCCAGCTTGCTTTGTTTTAGACTTAATTCCCTTACTTCATTTTGATAAAAATTGCTCTTTTCCGAAATGTCGTTTAGCAGATTGGCCATATCCTGATTTGAGTTACCTTCAAGCTGCCGAGATCGGTCAATAATCTCCTGGGACATACCGAAACGTTTGCAGATATCAAAGGTAAAACTGCTGCCGGGAATGCCCGTTTCTAATATAAAAAGAGGCTTTAAATGTTCAATATCAAATTGCATTGCGGCGTTTTCGACCCCGGTGGTTTCTGAAGCATATAGTTTCAATTGATTTTGGTGAGTAGAAACCAGGGAGACAACATCGGGTCTGTTCAGTTGCTCCAAAACTGCAATCGCCAAAGCAGCACCACCGGATGGTTCTGTTCCAATTCCAATTTCATCAATCAAAACAAGGGATTTTTCTTTGACATTTTCAACAATCTCATTTAGCCCGGTAATGTGTGATGAAAATGTGCTTAAATCATTCTCTATGGATTGTTTATCACCAATCAAAACAAACATCCGATCACAAATAGGAAACTTGCTTCCTTCACTCACGGGAATAGGTATTGAACATTGAAGCATCAGTTGTAATAATCCAACCGTTTTCATCGCAACCGTTTTACCGCCGGCGTTAGGACCGGATATAACCAACGTATTAAATGGATCTCCAATTTCCAGCGTTAAAGGAACGGTTTCCTTTTTTATCAGATCCAATAAAACGGGATGCCGGCCATTGTTTATCAGCCAATAATGGTCATCAACAATTTCAGGAAAAACTGCTTCTACCTGTAATCCGTACCTGGCACGTGCCTGAAGGCTATCCAGTTCAACAAGAACAGACAAGTCGTTTCTCAACTCTTCGCCAGCTTCGCGGATCATTACGGACAAACGAGTTAATATTTTTATTACTTCCCGCTTTTCCGAAATGAGCAGTTCCTGGATTTCATTGTTGGTTTGCACAACCGCCATTGGTTCCACAAATTTTGTTGCACCGGATGATGATTGCCCGTGTACAATCCCAGATATTTTTGAAACCGAGAATTCCCTGACCGGTAACACAAGACGCCCATCTCGGAGCGTTACATATTCTTCCTGTAAATGCTCAGAATTTTTTGAACTAATATTCTCAAGCTTACGGTTGACATCATCCCTAAGCTGGTAAATTTTCTTACGAATCGTTTTTAACTCTTTGCTGGCATTATCAAAAATATTACCAGCGGGATCGATCGTAAATTGTAACTGACTTAATAATGTTTTTTGATTGGACAGATCTTTTGTAAGGCGTTTTAACGGACTTTCAGCCAAAGATTGTATTTTAAAAAATGTATTAATTTCCTGACAAATTTCGAGAATATTTTGAATTTCAAGACATTCTTTTGTTTCCAGATAACTGTTTTGGGGTTCAATTTTGTTTAATAGAATCCTGATATCAAAGAAAGACCCTAAAGGCAAACGTCCTTCTTTTTCTATAATCCGGCCGGTTTCCTCAACATTTTTTAATTTATCAACCAGCTTGTTTTTTTCAGTGAGCGGAGCAAGGTTTAAAATGTTTTGCCGGCCAAGTTCTGAAATACACTTATTGCCAATAATTGATAAAATATTGTTTAAACCGAGCGCTGTTTTTGATTGTTCAAATCCGTACATAATTTTTATTTAAGGTGTTTTAGAATATCAGATGCTGTTGAATCAGGATTTATTTCATCGAATGGGATCATATCTTTAATTGAACTCTCATCGCCCGGGAAGAATAGATTTTTTAACACAGGTGCGAATTTTTGAACTGGTTCGTAAACCAAACTATCATCTTTTCCCATTTTTTGTAAAAAATAGTCTGAGCCGGGAAACAGAATAATTCCATTTAAGACAATACTGATAATTAAGGTGATTTTTGTAAATGCAAACAATGCACCTGCCAATTTATTGACAGGTTGTAAAAATGTGAATGTTGCAATTTTATTTAGGGTTTTTGATAACAGCCGTATAAAAATATTAACGGCCAGGAAAATAACAACAAAGGCACTTACCTTCGCTACTGCAATTGGAATATCTGGGAAAAATTCTAAAATTTTTAATTGCAATGGCGGATGAAGAACTGTTGCCGTAATCACACCTAAAGAAAGGGCCACCAGAACCATCAGCTCTGTAATTAGCCCTCTAAAGAGACCACGAACAGTAATAAATGCAATCAGAGTAAGAAAGGATAAATCTAAATAGTTCATTGAAGGTAATTACGAGAGAAGCGAACGGACAATTTGTTGAACGAGTTTGCCGTCCGTTTTACCTTTTAGCTTCGCCATGGCAGGTCCCATTACTTTTCCAATATCTTTTAAATCCGCGGCTCCACTTGTTTTAATTATTTCGGCGACAATTTGTTTTACATCATCTTCAGACATCTGGGCAGGCAAATAGCTTTGCAGTATTTCAAGCTCGGCAGTTTCTTTATCCACCAGATCCTGCCGGCTGCCTTTTTTATACATCTCAATTGAATCTTTTCGGCTTTTAACACCGCGCATAAGCACAGATATTACATCTTCATCCGTGAGTTCTTTTCTATGCTTAATACGTTCATCTTTAATTTGTGAGTATGTTGTTCTTAAGGTGTTTAATTTTTCTTTTTGACCCGATTTTAAGGCCTCGGTCATATCATTCTTAATTTGCGATTCAAGGTTCATCGAACAATTGTTCCTAGTACTAATATGAATATTTATCTGGGTTTAAAATAATATCGATCTCATATTCTGCAGATTGTTTCCAGCTTCTGTTTTTTGCAGCTTCACGAAAATGTTTCAATGCTTTTTGGCTCTGACCTTTGTTTTTATAAACAATGCCCAAATTAAAGTTACATGCTGCTTTTACATTGCTTCTACGGGTACTGCTAATTGCCTTTTTTAATGCATCTTCTGCTTTTGTATAATTCTTAGCATTAACATAAGCCTCACCCAAACGATAATAGTATGTGCCTTTAAGCTGTTTTTGCTTTGCGCTTGTATTTGCTATGGCATTTTCAAATGCTTCAGCTGCTTTAGAATGTCGCTTTAATCCTGCATATGTTAGACCAAGTATATTATGTGCAGGGGCATATTTGCCATTTGATTCAATAGAAGCATTAGAAAACTTTAAGGCTTTTTCCCAGACTTTTTGCTGGTAGTATATTTTCCCAAGACCAAAATTGGCTTTCGAAGATGTTGGATTAAAAGCCAACACTGCCTTATAAGTATTAATTGCTTCACTTGTTTTGTCTATTTTAGATTGTAACTTAGCAAGAGAAATGTATGCTTTTTCAAATTTGCTATCCAATTTGATTGCATTTTTATAGGCATTTTCAGCTTCAGAATATTTTGTGGTTTTCTGATAAGCATATGCAAGCATATAATTTGCTTTTGGAAAATTGCTGTCTTCCTTAATTGCTTCTAAAAACTTTGGTATCGCTTTATCAAATTTCTTTTGACGGGACAAATCCATTCCTGAGTTATAAGCTTGTCCGGCTGCCTGGCTTCTTACATCTTCATTCTGAGCAAAAACAATTCCACTACTTAAAAGTGTAATAAATGCTAATAGAATCATTTTCTTAAACATCAATACCTCCTGGTCATAAATTTTTAATAAAAAAAGAGCGGTAAATATAAAAGTATAACCTACTTAGGGCAAGTATACTTATTTAATTGGTGTAAAAATATTATTGAAGCGTAAACGCGTATATATTTTACATCACAATTATGGCTGTTTGTTAAGGATTTATATTCACTGATCGCTTTCAGGTTCCTCAACTTCTTTCATTTTTTTCTTTAAATTCTCTTCAATGGCAAACATGGCGTTGGGAATATCAACATAATTTGTAGTTTTTATTTCCATATTATTTACAAAACTTTCCAGTTCTTTTAGTACCAAAGTTATTTTCTGAGTTTCTTTTAAACTTACCTGCGAAAGTTTTACAGCCCTGCGAATATCTTCAGGATTTTGAGTTGCCAGTTGTGCATAACCCGATATTGTTGTTGTTGAATTATTTATATAATGTGCGAGGGTTGTTAATATTTGCCGCAAAGTTTCCACCCGAATCTGCAGCATTTCTTCTTCTAACTCTTTTGACTGAGTTTTTTTATTTTCGATATAATCTTTGTAGACTTTTTTTACTGTTTTTGGAAGTATAGCAATGTTCTGCGGAGATTTTTCAAGAAAATCATTTGCGCCGCCTTTTAGTGTATTAATGGCAATTTGCATCTCTTTTTGTGCTGTAATAATTATCACGGGAATATCAGTTTCTTCCCTGATTAAATCTAATATTTCACTGCCCGTTGCATCCGGTAGATTAAAATCCAATAAAACAATGTCTTGTTTTGAAAGATCAACATTTTCCAAATCTGCCTTGGAAATTGCCACAGTTACAAGGCAATCCAACTCATCATTAAGGATATCCGCTTCCAAAAATGCATGGTCTTCGTCATCTTCGACAATTAAAATTCTTAAGGTTTCCATGTGGGCCTTTTAATTAATCTGATAGTTATTAAACTTTATAAAGAAAGAAGTACCTTTGCCAACTTTACTTTGGAGATGTATTTCTCCACCAATTTTACCGACCATATTTTTGACAAGAGCTAATCCAAGACCTTTTCCTCCGCTTTGATCGGGAGAATTATTGCCTCTCTGGTAAGAATCAAAAACATTCACCTGTTTTTCTGGTGGAATTCCCGGACCATTATCAGTTACTTGGAACACCAAAAATTCCTCTTCAATATTTGATAGTATCTTTATTTTATTACTGCGTTTTTTTATTGGCATATATTTACAGGCATTGTCAATCAGGTTCAAAAAAATATGTTTTAAAACTGCTTCATTAGAAAGTAACACTGGTAAATTTTTATCGATTTCTACCTTTACATTTTTCCTTTTTAGCTCATAAGTCAGTTCATCAAGAATTGAAGAGATAAGCACTGAAATATTTACGGGTTCTTTTAATCCGATATTTTTGCTGGATTTAAAATTAGTAAGAATTTCCTCGATCATGTTGAGTTCTTTCTCAACATTTTTGCGTATTCTCAGCAACCTGTCATTTAAATCACCATCTAAATCATCTTTGTATTTTCTTTCAATTGATTCAACCAAACCAATCACATTACGTAAAGGAGCATTTAAATCATGTGAGACCAGTTTTAACATAATATCTTTTTCAATTATCGAATCGCTAAGAAGTTTATTTGTTATTTCCAACTCTTCCGTACGCTGTTTTACACTTCGCTCCAGATTTTGAACATTGTCAATATTTTCAAGATGTAAAGCCACCGTATTTGCAAGCAGCATTAACTTTTCAAGATCTTTATGTTCAATGGATTTTTTCTCGCCAAGGTTCCCGATAATTACCATTCCATAAAAATGGAAAGCCGTATTAATTGGTATTAAAGCAAATTTTCCGGCTAAATTATATTTTAACATAATATCATTAAAAGGTAATTCTTCGCGAATTAAGGGATAATGACTTTGCATTTTTTGAACAATATAATTTTGGTCAGCAATAATAAAATTTTTTAAATCGAACTTAATTTTTTCATCAAGAACACTAAGTCCTTTCAAGCTGGAACTATCGAATATCAATTTGGAATTTTCATATTTAAAGAGAAATGAAACCGAATAACCCAAACTTGAAGTAATCTCTTTTACTAAATTATCAAAAATACCTTTTTTAGTTTTCTCCTTTCTAAGCTCCAGCATATAAATAACCAGGTTAGACATTGCTTCAAGTTCTTTATCAAGGTTTTTCTGAATTTGTTCTGCTTTCTGCTGAGATTTTCTCAGGTTAAGCGGAATCATTTTATTATCCTGGCGCAGCTCTGCCATTCGTTTTGCAGCAACTTCCAGGTATCCAACAACCCTGTTAAACTCTGTTGACATCCCGGAATGCTCTTCCAGGCTTTCCTGGCCAATTGAAACAAGTTTTGATAAATGTATGAGCTTTTTAAATGGAATATAGACAACGCGGTCAAAGAAAAAGACAAAAAGGTAGATTAAGATTGCAGAAATTAAAAGTAAAACAAACGATTGGTATCGGGCCGCTTTTTCTGACAAAACAATTTTCGTGGCATCAATTCCAACTTTTATGTTTATTTCGCCAACCCATTTTTTATCCTTTACCGGGATTGATAACGCTAAGATATTTTTATCATTCTTAAAGATCACTTCATTTACAGGGAATGAATCAATTTCAGCAAAACTATATTTATCTCCAGGGAAATAATAATCATTCCCCAAATAGCTTGTACCTATATATTCAACCTCATCCAAACCTTCAATACTGGACACGATCGAATTGATAAAATCTTCTTTAGGTATATCGTTATCTGTTTTGCTTAAAATATTATATAGAAGGCTGTTTATTTTATATTCGAATAATAGTTTATGTTCTGCTAACTCTTTATCATGCACAGACATAGGATAGTACAATGTCACAAAAATATTTGCTGCGACAAATATACTAAGTGTGAAAAGGAAAAATTTTGTCCTTATTGAAGAGTGCTTTATAAAGAAAAGTAATTTCATTCAAATTATCAGATTACTAAAACTATAGGCTACTTTGCGCGTTCCAGATATTTGCCATCTCTTGTATCAATTCTAATTACTTCATCTTCCCCGATAAACTGAGGAACCTGGACAGTGAGACCTGTTTCAAGTTTGGCCGGCTTATAAGATGATGTGACGGTTGCTGTCTTTAAATGTGGGGCTGTTTCTACTATTTTCAAATCCATTGTTGCAGGTAATTCTACACTTAAAGGGTTTTCTTCAAAAAAACTTATATCGCATTGTGTGTTAGGTAATAAATAATACTTTGCATCTCCGATCATTTCACTATTTATTGGAATTTGATCATACGTTTCCTGATCCATAAAATAGAAATTATCTCCATCATCATATAAAAATTCCATCTTCCTTGTATCAAGATTAGCTTTTTCAACATTTTCATCTGACCGAAATCTGTTTTCGGCATTATTACCCGTTTTAATATTTTTCATTTTTGTTTGAACACCGGCTTGCCCTTTGCCTGGTGTAAAGTGCTGCATGCCGGTTACAACATGTAGTTCATTATTATAAATTAAAATCATACCTTTGCGAATTTGTGTTGCCTTAATCTTCATTACTTCTCCACTTTGTTCATATTAATTTATATTTTCTTTTCTTAAGATAATTTTCTACAGATTTTTTGTATGGTCTGGAATGATATAATTGAGCCCATTCTTTTGTGAGTGGCAAAACTTGTCTTTTACCATCCCATTTAAATATTTTCCCATCATCTACATCAATTAGTTTTCCATTTTCAATCGCCCAAGCCATTTCATGCAGTTTTTTATTTTTCTTCTCTTTAATAATGGCTAATAATTTAGCTTGATCCAATGGATTTTCATAATAGAAAATTTTTGAGTAGAAAAAAGCATTATGGAAATGATCAGGAATATTTATGATCCCCTGTAAACCAAGCCTTTTTGATGCCATTACTAAAAGTTCCAGGGCCAATGAGCCAATGCCAAGCCCAGGATTATCCTGGCCAGGTAATTGCGGCCTGTTATCAGTAAAATCTTTACGTGGATTTTGCATCTTCAACCATTCGACAATAAGGCATTCATATTTTTTGCCATTCAATGCAGTTTTAAAAGGTAAATCTATCTTGACAAAATCTCGGCGAACAACTAATTCTATTAGCGTTTCAACAAGTTTATCTGTTTTATTTTGAATGATTACTTTGTGTTTAAAAGGATCAGAAGTATCGATGGAGATACTTAAATCGGTAAACCCTAATTTATTTAGCTTTTTAATTATTTTATATTTTTCAAGAATTATTTTTAAACCTGTAAGGGAGTAATAACCTAAAAAAAGATTTTCACCACGGTTACCAATATTTACATTGAATAAATCGTCTTCATTAAGATCAAAATCAAAGTTTTGAGTTGGCCACTCTATCTTACTCATTCTATTGGCCAGCTCTTTTAGGTGGATACTTAGTTTAAACATACTGCTTATTCCCTTTCATAGCGGTACTGATAAAATCATAATAAATTTTCCAGCTTTTTTCACCATATCCACCGCCGGGCAAAATAACTACAGGTACATTCAATTTACTGGCAATTTGCAAGATATAAACGTTTCTTTTTAACATCATTTCACGGCTGATATTCATGTCAGCCAATTCATCAAGTTCATAAGGATCCGATCCTGCTACATAAAAAATAAACTCCGGTTTAAACTGCTCAAGTATTAAATCTAATTTTTCTTCAACAGTTTTCATATATTTTTTTTCTGAAATTCCCGATTCAACCAATAAATCCAAATTTGAGACAGCTTCTTCTTCTATCCATTTATCTGCATGGATTGAAAAGGTAAATACGTTTGCATCATTCTTAAATATAAGAGTATTGCCATTGCCTTGGTGATAATCAAGGTCAACGATCAAGACCCTCTTAATCTTTGTTTCTTCCTGAACCCTTTTAACTGCAATTGCTATGTCATTTAATAAACAAAAGCCTTCTGCCTTTTCAGGTTGGGCATGATGAAACCCTCCACCCAAATTAAAAATCGGCTTATTTAATTCAATGGCCTTAAATGCAGCATGGATTGTACCACCACACACAGCTTTATAATACTCGAGAACTGAATTATCCCAGATTGTATTTATTTCAATTTTTAAGGCCTGGTTTACATAAATAGGATCTTGAATTTTGCGAATATAAATGGCGCTATGAATTTTTTTGATATCGCTATATTCACATGGTTTGGGGTACAAGATATTTTTAGCTTTTAACAATTTCTGTGCGATTAGCTTATCACGTATTCTTTTATATTTAAAGATATCAAATGTATGATGCGAACCATAGGTTGATACTCCAATTAAATATTCTGAAGAAAAAACAACATACGCTTTTGGCTTTTTGAAATATCGTATCAATCTTCAATCTCACCGGCAATATTTTTTAAGAAATAGTTTTTAACACCCTTAGTATCAGATGATAAAGCTAATGATTTCATAATCTTTACAACAGAAGCTTCAATAGTCATATCAACACACCCAATTGCTCCGGCATCCATAACTTTTTGCCCGCTTTCATATATTTGAAGATTTACTTTGCCATGTGATGAACTACTATTAATAAAAACAGCTTTTCCAGCAGAAACAGCATCTTTGATAAACACAAGCCATTCAGATTCCTTCATCGGAATATTACCTGCTCCAAACCCAATTAGCATAATGGCCCGAATATTTTTATCAAGAATTGTATGTCTGTAAAAGCCTGGATCACAATTTGGAAAAATATGGATGCTTATTACAGATGAATCAAAACCTGGGCTGAACTGGTAATTGTTAGAACTTTGCCTGATTAAACTTTTTTTCGGTTCTACATTTAGACCAATTTCCCCAAGTGGAGGATAATTAGGGCTGTAAAAAGCATCATAGCTTGTAATGCTCGTTTTTCGTGATCTGTTTCCCCGTAATATATGTTGTCCAAAAACAATCACAACTTCACCGATATCATATGTCGCAACCTCAATGGCGTCAATCAGGTTCAGCCTGGCATCAGAACGAAGTTTTGACAAGGGACGTTGCGCGCCTGTTAAGATTACAGGTTTATTCAGGTTAAGCAAGCTATACGATAAAGCCGCGGCAGTAAAGACCATAGTGTCAGTACCATGGATTATTACAAATCCATCATAAGTATTCATATTGCTGTTAATTATCTCTGCAAGAACATCCCATTCTTTAATAGAAAGATCTGAGCTATCTTCATTAAAAGGGATTTGTACATTAATTTCAGCAATTTGTGCTATTTCCGGCACCCGTTCCAGAAGCTCATGTTGTAAGTTACCCGGCGTCAAAGTTTGATCAGGTTCCATTGGCATCATACCAAAAGTACCACCAGTATGTAAGACAAGAATTTTTTTCATACTTTTTTCGAGGAAATCGTCACACTTTTTTAAAATTTGTTATTTATATTTGATCTTTCTTTTTCATTCGGGGTTATGCTATTTATGAGGGGATAAAAAAAGTACCAAAGGCCATTGGAACGTCCCCCATATAAAAAAAGCCGCTTTTAGCGGCTTTTTTGTTTTATTAACATTTATTACTTGTTTTTAAGAACCGCATGCGCTGCTGCTAAGCGAGCAATTGGAACTCTGAATGGTGAACAACTTACGTAATTTAAACCGACTTTATGACAAAACTCAACTGATCTGGGATCACCACCATGTTCACCACAAATTCCAGTTTTTAAATCAGGTTTAACACTACGCCCTTTTTGAACTGCCATTTCAACCAATTGACCTACGCCTGTTTGGTCCAGCGTCTGAAACGGATCATCGGGTAAAATTCCTTTTTCATCATATTCTTTCAAGAATTTCCCTGCATCATCACGGCTATAACCAAAAGCCATCTGGGTTAAATCATTTGTTCCAAATGAGAAAAACTGCGCTTCGTCAGCAACTTCGTTTGCGGTTAATGCAGCTCTTGGAATCTCAATCATTGTTCCCACAAGATAATCGACTTTAATACCTTTTTCTTCCTGTACTTTTTCTGCCACTTCTACAACAACAGCTTTCTGATTTGCAAGTTCGGCCTTAGTTCCAATTAATGGAATCATTATTTCTGGTAGTACATTTACACCTTCAGATTTTAACTGGCAGGCAGCTTCCATTATTGCCCTGGCTTGCATCTCGGTAATCTCCGGATACGTAACGCCTAAGCGGCATCCACGGTGGCCAAGCATTGGGTTAAACTCATGTAATGAGTCAACTTTTTCTTTAACCTCTTCAAGGGTTATTCCCATTTCCTTTGCCATTTCCTGCTGATTTTCTTCTTCATGCGGCAAGAACTCATGCAATGGAGGATCAAGTGTTCGGATTGTTACAGGCAAATCGTGCATAGCTTTAAAGATACCATAAAAATCATCCCGTTGGTAAGGAAGCAATTTATCTAGTGCACTTCTACGGCCTGCTTCATCTTCTGCAAGAATCATTTCACGGACGGCCTTAATACGATCGCCTTCAAAAAACATGTGCTCGGTCCGGCATAAACCAATACCTTCCGCACCAAAGTTTCTGGCAACTTCAGAATCATGCGGTGTATCAGAATTTGTACGAACTTTTAAACGGCGAATTTCATCGGCCCAAGACATTAAAGTACCAAAATTTCCAGAGAGTTCCGGAGTTACAGTTGCTACTTTACCAGCAATAACAAGACCCTCGGAACCATCAAGAGAAAGCCAATCGCCTTCTTTGTATTCTTTGCCATCAACAATCATTACTTTGGCTTTGTAATCGATTTTAATTTCTCCACAACCAGCTACACAACAAGTACCCATTCCACGGGCAACAACAGCTGCATGAGAAGTCATTCCACCTCTTGCTGTCAGAATACCTTTAGCCACATTCATACCACCAATGTCTTCCGGAGAGGTTTCTATACGTACAAGAATTACATCTTCACCACGTTCAACCCATTCTTCCGCATCATCGGCATGGAAAACTATTTTACCTGTTGCAGCGCCAGGAGAAGCAGGTAAACCTTTTGTTATAACAACTTTTTCTGCACCCGGATCAAAAGTAGGATGTAATAACTGGTCCAACTGATCTGGTTCAACGCGTAAGACAGCTGTTTCTTTATCGATCATGCCTTCTTCAACCATCTCAACAGCAATTCTTACAGCTGCTGCTGCTGTTCTTTTACCATTGCGAGTTTGCAGCATCCAAAGTTTACCTTTTTGAATTGTAAATTCCAGATCTTGCATATCGGAATAATGGTTTTCCAATTTTTTGTAAGTAGCAACCAATTCAGAATATGGACCAGGCATTAATTTTTCTAAAGTAACCTGAGATTCGTCACTTCTTGTAGAATCATCAACAGGTTCTGGAGTTCTTACACCGGCAACAACATCTTCACCTTGTGCATTTACAAGATATTCACCATAAAATTTTCTTTCGCCAGTGGCCGGGTCGCGTGTAAAAGCAACGCCAGTAGCACAATCATCACCCATGTTTCCATAAACCATGGCTTGCACGTTTACTGCTGTACCCCATTCGGCAGGAATATTATTTAGTTTTCTATATGTAACTGCTCTCTGATTATTCCATGATCCAAATACAGCACTTACCGCACCCCATAACTGAGTCCATGGATCTGTTGGAAAATCGTGACCTGTATCTTTTTTAATCTCTGCTTTAAAAAGACTTACGAGTTCTTTCAAATCCTCTGCAGTTAAATCGGTATCCAGCTTAACGCCTTTACGTTCTTTCATTTCATGAATAATTACTTCAAAAGGATCTTCTTCTTCTTTTGTTTTTGGTTTCAAATCTAAAACAACATCACCATACATTTGCACAAACCGGCGATATGAATCCCATCCAAAACGCTCATTGCCAGATTGTTCAATAATACCGTGTACAGTTTCATCATTTAATCCAAGATTCAAAACAGTATCCATCATACCAGGCATGGAGGCTGGTGCCCCTGAACGTACAGAAAGGAGCAAAGGATTGTGCTTATCTCCAAAAACAGCTCCCATAACACCTTCAACTTTTTTCACACCTTCTTGTACTTGTTTTTTTACAAGCTCAGAATACTGGCCATCATTTTCATAATAATCACTGCAAACTTCTGTTGATATTGTAAACCCTGCCGGAACCGGAACACCAATATTGGACATTTCAGCTAAATTTGCTCCCTTACCACCGAGCAATAACTTCATATTCGCTTGTCCTTCAGCGCTCCCTGCGCCAAATGAATAAACATATTTTTCAGACATTTAATGCCTCCAAAATTTTCTATTAAACATAAATTATTTTTCTTATAAAAAAGTCTATGTAAACCTGTTTTAAATGATTTCAAATAGTACTTTTGAATAATCAGTCTTTAATATACAAAATTTTATTTATTAATTCTTAATTTGAAAAAAGAAATTTTTAAAAAAATTCAGGTGACTTAAATCACAATGACAAAAGCTGTTTTAAATCAAATTTGTCATGCTTTTCCAAATGGGGGTTAAGCAGTCCATAAAAATCGCTTTTGTTAAAAATATCTTACATAATTTTCACTCTTGTAATCTTATGTTATCATTTTTAACAATTATGCTGACATCAAAATCAAGGAGGAAGATTTGTCGGCTTTAATCGTGTATTACGAGCATCAGGAAGAGCTCGATGATTTAAGTATGGTTCTTCGTGGGCAAAATGGATGGGATTTTCAGTATTTTGATTCCGGGCAATTCTCTGTTAATGACATAACGACTCAGCTAATTGATGAAGAAATCAACTTTCTTATCTGTACCAAGGTCTTTTCTTCAAAAATCGTTATGGATTTATGTCAGCTATATGAACGCTTTCCATTATTAACAATTATTTACTTTAATCCTGTTTTGAAAGACGGAGAATTTGCTGAGCTTTATAAAGCTGGAATTAAATATTGTTTTGTTGGCGAACAGAGACAAAACAATCTTAATATTGCTTTAAAAAAGCTATTTGCAGAACGTTGGAAAAAAATCCCGGAAGAACTGTTTGATTATGATTATGAACTACTTCCATCCCGCGGAAAAAGAATTTTACGATATATAGAAAATACGCCAATCAAGCTTTTTACAACAGAACATATTGCTAAGTATTTGCGGATGTCTCAGAGTCATTTTCGTAAAGAATTCAAAAGCTATTTTGGAGTCAATTTTAGGCAATTTAAACAAACCTTGCTATGTCACTATGAAGATATATTACTGTTTGAGAGAAACCTGAAACCAAGGAATGTATTTCAGGTGTTAGATTATAAAAATTTATCAGCATTCAGTCGATCTTTTAAAACACGTCATGGAAAATCCTGGCAGGTATTAACCCGTAACAATAATCTAAGTCTGTAAAGGGTATAAAAATGTCCCCCAAAAATGATATACCAAATATTAATCCTGATACATTAGTTGACCTTTTAAGATCACGCGCAGAATTATATGGAGATAAAGAAGCATTTTCTTTTTTGGCAGATGGCAATAAAAAGAAAACTGTACTTACTTATGCTGATTTGGATAGGAAAGTACGTGCGTTTGCCTCTGTTCTCCAAAAAAAGGGGTTGACCGGAGAAAGAGCCTTACTACTTTACCCACCCGGACTGGATTATTTAATTGCCTTTTTTGGATGTTTGTATGCTGGCGTTATTGCCGTTCCGGCTTACCCACCCGATCCAAATAGATTAAACCGTACATTGCCTCGTTTGCAGGCAATCGTTTCAGATGCACAAGCCACAATGGCTCTGACAAATGATTCGATCATGTATATGATAAAAATTTTAAAGCTGGGTTCTAAGTTTTCTGATTCAATGTCAAAAGTTCCGTTTTTGAGAAAATTTAAAACAACAATGAACCATTTCTCTGTTCAGCAAACAGGCCTGGCTAGTGCGAATGAACTTGGAAATTTACAATGGATTTCTTCTGATGATGTTGTAGACCATTATGCTGACTCATGGAAAAAGCCGGAGATTGATAAAGATTCAATCGCTTTTTTGCAGTATACCTCAGGCTCCACCGGTTCACCTAAAGGTGTAATGCTAACACATGATAACCTAATTACAAATTCCGGGCATATATATAATGGATTTGGTATGCAGGATATCGACCGGGTTGTTTCGTGGCTGCCAATGTACCATGACATGGGTTTAATTGGCGGAATCATTCAACCTATTTACAGAGGTATACCTACTACAGTTTTATCACCCATCCATTTTTTGCAACGGCCATTAAGATGGCTTGAAACAATCTCAGATTTGAAAGAATACAGAATTGCCAGTGGTGGGCCAAACTTTGGTTATGATTTATGTGCCCGAAAAGCAACGGAAAAACATCTTCAATCGCTGGAACTTAGTAACTGGAAAGTTGCTTTTAGTGGCGCCGAACCTGTTCGTCAGGAAACTATTGAAAGATTTTACGATACATTCAATAAGAATGGGTTTAAAAAAGAAAGCTTTCTTTCCTGTTATGGCCTTGCTGAAGCAACTTTATATGTTACCGGAGTCCACCCGGAAAAATCTCCACAAACACTAAGCCTGGACAGCAAAGCTCTCCAAAAAAATCAGATTGCAGAAGTTCCAACATCGCATAGTGATGCAACCATTATGACAAGTTGCGGATATGCTCAACCTGAGCAGGCAATTGCAATTATTGATCCCAAAACCGGTGAAAAGGTTTCTGATAATATGGCCGGTGAAGTATGGATTAAAGGTCCAAATATTTCTCAGGGATATTGGGGTAAAAAAGAATTATCAAATGAGACTTTTAATAATTTCATCAAAAATACGAACGACGGGCCTTATCTAAGCACCGGAGATCTCGGATATCTTAGTGACAATGAGCTTTATATAACGGGGCGTGTAAAAGACTTAATCATCATCCGTGGTAGAAACTATTATCCGCAGGATATTGAGTTCTTGATTGAATCCGGACATGAAGATGTAAAACCCGGCTGCAGCGCTGCATTTTCTATTACAGAAGATTCCGAAGAGCATCTTGTTGTAGTTTGCGAACTACGTCAAAAGAAAAACATTAAAATGGATGAGGTTGTCTCGGCAATAAGGCACATTATTACAGAAACAAATGATATCCGCGTTTATGGTGTAATACTAATTAAGGCAAAATCAATTTCTAAAACATCCAGTGGTAAAATACAACGCCATGCCGTTAAAAATGCTTATTTAAACAATGAACTCAAAATTTTACATGAATGGCACGGGGCGTCAACCATTTCAGATTCTTCTTACGAGCAGGATTTGGATCATGATGAAGAAATTAAACCTCCACAGCCTGTATCAGATATAATACCGGAAACCCAAAAACAAAATGCCCGAGAAATTGAAGACTGGATAATAAATCATTTATCAGAATCAGTTGGGGTTGATAAACTAGAGATTGATATCAACAAGCCTTTTGTCAGTTTTGGACTTGATTCTGCTCAGGCGATAGGCATGGTTGGTGATCTGGAAGAATGGATTGAACAACCGCTCTCCCCAACTATTATCTGGGATTACCCTTCAATCACAACCCTATCAGCTTATCTTGCCGGTGAAGGTGTTGTACCTGCCCCGGTTGTAAGCAAAAAACTTTCGAAAGATGAAAAAGATGAGCCTATTGCTGTAATCGGAATGGGTTGCCGTTTTCCTGGTGCTGATAACCCTGAGCAGTTTTGGGACAATCTTAAAAATGGTATTGACTCTGTAATCGAAGTTCCAAAAGAACGTTGGGATATTGACGAGCTTTATGATCCAAATCCTGATACGATAGGAAAAATGGTTAGCAGGCACGGTGGATTTCTTAAAAATGTTGACCAGTTTGACCCGCACTTTTTTGGAGTTTCCCCGCGTGAAGCTACGGAGATGGATCCGCAACAGCGACTTCTTCTGGAGGTTTTTTGGGAGACACTTGAAAATGCCGGTATTCAACCAGAAAAAATACGCGGCAGTAACACCGGTGTTTTTGTTGGGATAGGAAATTACGATTACTCACACTTCAACCACGGAAAACTTGACAAAGCCAATATGTATTCCGGTACTGGTAATGCCATTTGCATAACCGCTAACCGAATCTCATATTTATTTGATTTACGCGGACCTTCTGTAGCAATGGACACTGCTTGTTCCTCTTCTTTGGTCTCCACTCACCTGGCCTGTAAAAGCTTGCAGCGTGGCGAAACAGAAATGGCCGTAGCCGGTGGTGTGAATTTAATTTTAGCTCCTGACGTAAACATTGCACTTTCCAAAGCACGCATGTTAGCACCGCATGGCCGTTGCAAAACTTTTGATGCTGATGCTCAGGGCTATGTAAGAAGTGAAGGTGTTGGAGTTGTTCTTCTAAAAAGACTAAGCGATGCAAAACGAGATGGTGATAATATTCTTGCGCTTATACGCGGTTCGGCAACAAACCAAGATGGTCACAGCAATGGAATAACTGCGCCAAATCGTATCCAGCAGGTTAATGTTATCCGTGAGGCAATGAACGATGCAAACATCACACCTGATGATGTGAGTATGTTTGAAGCACATGGCACGGGAACAAGCCTCGGTGATCCAATTGAAATACAGGCATTAACTGAGGTGTTTGAAAACAGATCTAAAGAAGCCGGCCCGATAGCAATTGGTTCTGTTAAAACAAATGTTGGCCATTTGGAAGCTGCAGCCGGAATTATCGGAATGATTAAAATTATTCTGGCTATGCAACATAAAACGATACCTGCTCACCTGCATTTTAACTCCATAAACCCACGAATCCCTTTTGATGAAAATCTTTTTAAAATTCCAGTTGAAAACATGACCTGGGAGCCAAATGGCAAACGCAGGATTGCAGAAGTTAGCTCTTTTGGATTTGGCGGCGCAAATGCCCACATGGTTTTGGAAGAAGCGCCTCCAAAAATAAAACGTGAAAATGACATTGATCGTCCTCAGCATATTTTAAAACTCTCTGCAAAAGGTGACAATGCTCTAAAAGATATTGTTCAAAGATATATCGATTTTACTGATGCCAATCCAAATACAAGCCTGGCAAACTTATGCTATTCATCAAATAAAGGACGCAGTTCATTTCAACATCGCCTGAGCGTAACGGCTGCAACCACAGAGGACCTCAATCAAAAATTAAAAGCAATACAAGAAAATTTTTCTGATCCGGCCCTTATTAAAAATGTTGTAAAAGATCGCCAGGATAATAAAGTAGCCTTTATGTTTACAGGCCAGGGTGCCCAATATGTCAATATGGGCAAATCTTTATACGAAACCCAGCCAGCATTTAAAGCCGCACTCGATGCCTGTGATGCAGTCCTGACTGAATATCTTGAAAAACCATTGCTATCCGTTATTTTCCCTGAAGATACCAATGACAAATTGATAAATGAAACAGCTTACACCCAGCCTGCCTTGTTTGCCATTGAGTATGCTTTGGCCGAACTATGGATTTCCTGGGGAATAAAACCTGATTATGTAATCGGGCATAGTGTTGGGGAATACGTGGCTGCCACAATTGCCGGGGTTTTTAGCCTGGAAGATGGCCTAAAGCTAATTGCAACACGCGGACGATTAATGCAAAGCTTACCCCATGATGGTGATATGGCCGCTATATTTGCAGCACCGGAAGAAATTTCCAAAGCTATTGCGGGAATGGAAAATGATATTTCTATCGCCGGTGTAAACGGACCCGGCAATACAGTAATCTCCGGAAAAAAAGATGCCGTAAAAAAGATTGTTGACCAATTCGCTGAAAGAGAAATCAAAACACGTTTATTAACTGTTTCCCACGCTTTTCATTCTCCATTAATGGAACCGATTTTAGACGAATTTGAAAAAGTGGCCAATGAGATTTCCTATAAGCCATCTAAAATTGCCATCGTTTCAAACCTCACTGGTGATCTTCTTGGGATTGGGCAGACACCAGACGCTAAATACTGGCGTGATCATATACGTCAGGGCGTTCAGTTTAATGCCGGGATGCAAACACTGGCTAAAGAAGGCGTTAATATTTTCGTTGAAACAGGCCCACATCCAACACTTACAGGAATGGGCAAATTTGCACTTAGTGAACATGAAGCAACCTGGGTTCCATCAATAAAACGCGATAGTGATGATTGGGACATAATGCTTCAGGGAGTTGGACAGCTTTATGTTAATGGCCTTGAAATAAGCTGGGATAGTTTTGACCGCTATTTTATCCGCCAGTTTGAGCAAATCCCAAATTATGCTTTCCAGAAAAAACGCTTTTGGATAAATGACGAGGATGATAGTGAAACAGATTCGGGTCAAAGTGTTAAGATGATTGGTAAGAGTGGAGACATTCATCCATTATTGGGTGAAAGATTTCGCTCACCGGTAATAAAAGATGTGGTTTTTGAAGCACGTTTCAACACCCAATCCCTGGATATTTTAGACGATCACCGGATTTTTGGTGTTTCGCTGATCCCGGCAACCGGTTACATGGAGATGGCCCTGGCTGCAGCAAATAAGGCGTTTGGAGCAGGTAATCACAAAGTTGAAAACCTTGGTATTCTTGAGGCGATCCCGGTACCTGAAGAAGGTTATTGTACCGTTCAGGTCACTATATCGAAAGATGAAAATGATAAACATTTTTTCCAGATTTACAGCCAGCAACAGGATGAAGATGGACAATCCGATCCGGATAACTGGACCATAAATGCTGCCGGAAATATTTCAGTTATATTAGAAGAATCAGAGTCTTCAAAGAATGGGCGCAGCAGTATAGCTGATTTACAAAGCCGCAATAAAGAGGAAATCGATGTTGCCTCATTCTATGGCAAAATGCATGAACATGGGTTTGAGCATGGCAAAAGCCTACAGGTTATCCGCAAAATGTGGAGGGGCGAAAACGAGGCTTTTGGCTGGTTTAAATTACAGGAAAAATCAATTCAGGATACAACCCAATATCATTTCCACCCTGCCCTAACTGATGCCGGAACTCAATTATTAGCAGCAACACTTTCCGGAGATGCAGCTGAAGCTTCAAAATCGGGCATATTCTTACCGGTTGGAATTGAACATTATAAAGTTCATAAAGAAGGCGCTTCTGAACTTTGGTGTCATATCAAACGACGTAGTGACAATAATGACAAAAATATACTTTTAAGCGATCTGCATTGGTATGACGAAGAAGGTGTCCTGATTGCAGAAATGATTGGCCTGCGCCACATGCATACAACCATGAATTCTCTGCCAAAAGCTATTCGTGAGAGAATGGATAACTGGTTATATGAAAGTATCTGGCGTAAAGAGAATATTTCAGAGAATGGAAAACTATCCGGCAAATGGCTTTTATTAGCCGATTCGCAAGGACTGGGTCAAAAACTATCTGCTGCAATTAATGAAAATGGCGGAACTTCAATTTTAGTTGAAACCGGTGATTCCTTTAAAAAAATTGGCGATAACTGCTGGCAGATAAATTTTGATGAAAACGCTGATTATGCAAAGCTGTTGAATGAAGCTTTTGCCATTGAGAAAGATAGTCTCGATGGCATTATTCATATGTTGGCCTCTAATTATGTTTCAACAAATGATCTTGCATTAAAACAAATACAAAAATCTCAAAAAGAAATTAATAAATCCCTTCTGTTACTTGTACAGAACCTGGCAACAACAGGCTGGGTAGAAATGCCTAAATTAGTAGTTCTGTCACAAAACGGTCAGGCAATTTCCGGTGAAGAAAAAATTAACATCGAGCAAGGGTCTATTTGGGGATTGACCCGCGTCCTTGCCATGGAACACCCTGAATTGCAAAGCCTTTCAATTGATCTTGAACAAGATAAAACACCGCTGGAAAAAATCATTCAGGAATTGGCATCCGGATCGATTGAAAATCAGGTTGCTTTCCGTGATGATGACCGATTTGTACAACGCCTTGTCCGTAGTAAAATCGACAGCGACGCTTCTGCTTCCGGTGCTAAAGGTCCTATGCGACTGGATAGTTCTAAAAAAGGTCTTTTAGATAATTTACAGCTTGTTCCAATGGAACGGCAATCCTTACCAAAAGGTGCTATTGAAATAAAAGTACATGCAACCGGGCTTAATTTCCGCGATGTATTGAATGCCCTCGATTTGTATCCGGGTGATCCGGGTCCGCTTGGTGGTGAATGTTCAGGAACGGTTACAGCCATTAGTGAAGGTGTTACAAATGTAAAAGTGGGTGATGAAGTTATGGGTATTGCCGGCGGGTCATTTGCCAGCTACGTCATAACCTGGGCCGATCTTGTGGTAGTAAAACCCAAAAATCTATCACACGAGGAAGCTGCTACAATCCCGATTACATTTTTAACTGCTCATTATGCACTAAATCATCTTGCAAAAATTAAAAAAGGTGATAAGGTCTTTATCCATGCCGCATCTGGTGGCGTTGGCCAGGCAGCCATCCAACTTGCCAAAGCTGAAGGCGCTGTTATTTTTGGTACTGCCGGTAATGACGAAAAAAGAAAAGTGGTTAAAGAGCTGGGTGCTGATTATGTGATGAATTCCCGCTCGCTCGACTATGCTGATGAGGTAAAAGAAATAACAGATGGTAAAGGTGTTGATGTACTGCTCAACTCGCTTAACGGAGATTATATCCCAAAGAACCTGGATATTTTATCTGAAAAAGGAAGTTTCCTTGAAATTGGTAAAGTAGATATCTGGAGTGAAGTACAAATAAAATCTGAACGTGCCGATCTGGCTTATCACATTATTGCTCTGGATCATCTTTCTGAAACCGAACCTGCTTTTGTCAGTGAACTTTTCGCTGAAATCGCCGGAAAATTTGAAAGCGGTGAGTTAAAGCCTCTGCAACTAAAAACTTATTCTATAAACGAAGCAGAAAGTGCTTTCCGGTTTATGATGGCCGCAAAACATATCGGCAAAGTTGTAATCCGGCAGGAACTTGATGAAGAACCAGAAACAGATATCCCACAGGTAAAAGAGATTGATTATAATGACGGCAGTTACCTGATCACAGGCGGGCTTGGCGCACTTGGTTTACACGTGGCTAAATGGTTGATTGATAAAGGTACTAAAAACCTGATGCTAATGAGCCGCCGTTCACCTTCCGGCGAAGTAAAAGAGACTATTGAAAGTTTTGAAAAGAAAGGCGTAGCTGTAAAAGTTGTTAATGCAGATGTGTCCGATTTAGAAGCCTTAAAGAGCGCTATTAACACTGACAGTCTTGGACTTCCTGCCATTAAAGGTATTTTTCATGCTGCTGGTCTTTTGGATGATGGCGTTCTTATGCAACAGAACTGGGAACGATTTGAAAAGGTTATGGCACCAAAAGTTACAGGATCATGGAACTTGCATGAAATAAGCAAATCAATGGATCTTGATTTCTTCGTATACTTCTCATCTGCCGCTTCAATGCTTGGCTCACCCGGGCAAGGCAATTACGCTGCAGCCAACGCCTTTATGGATACGCTTAGCTGGTACCGCCGTGAGCATGGTTTACCTGCCACAAGTATTAACTGGGGACCGTGGAGCAGTTCCGGGATGGCTGCAACAACCGACATGAGCCGCAGAAACTCAGGTGGTATGGGAATGATATCACCGGAACAAGGCCTGCAAATGATGGAACGTATTCTGGCGAAAGGCAATGCCCAGGTTGGTGTACTACCAATTCAATGGAAAGCTTTTCTCAAGCAATTTCCCGGAGATACTCCTGTTTTGTATTCTGAATTTGCCGGAACAAGCGCGTCGGCTTCTGATGGCCCTGCTGAAAAACCGGAATTCCTTTCTAAGCTTGAGGAAGCTGAGGTTGAAATGCGGCTTGAAATGATGACTGAATTTCTGAAACAACAAACTGTCCGTGTTTTAGGCATGGAAGCGAATACAGCTGTTGATTCAACACAACCACTTCAGTCTATGGGGCTTGATTCTCTAATGGCCATTGAGTTAAAAAACTCCATTGACTCCGGTGTTGGTAAAAACTTACCGGCAACCATGGTTTTTAACTACCCGACTATTGATGCTTTGGCGAGTTATCTATTAACAGATGTCTTGAAATTAAGTGATGCAGAAGAAACACCAGAAAAAATAGATGAAGAAGCAGTCAAAAAAGATGAAGCTCTTTCCGAAATTGAAGATTTGAGTGATGAAGAAGCAGAAGCAATGCTTCTAAAAAGCCTTGAGGAAGATGATGATGAGGAAGAATTCTAAAATTTTGTAGTCATCTTCAACAAAAACCAAATAAAAAATTTTTAAACTTTTATTTTAAGCACTTAGTCACAACTTTTGTAATTGAATATTACGATCTTTTTGCCATGAGGGGTTAAAAGTCAGAAATATATTTCTGACAGGATTGTAGTTTTCTTTTTGGGATTATCAATGGATAAAAAAGACGAAAGAATCGATAATTTATCTCCACTGAAACGTGCTCTGTTCGCGCTTGAAGAAATGAAAGCCAAGCTAAAAAAAATTCAGCGCGAAAAAAGTGAACCGATAGCCATTATCGGGATGGGCAGCCGCTTTCCCGGAGCAAATAATAATGATGAATATTGGCAGCTTTTAAAAAATGGCGTTGATGCGATCGATGAAGTACCGCAAGAACGCTGGCCAATTGATTCCTTTTATGATGCTTCTCCTGGAAAAAGCGGCAAAATGATTACCCGCTATGGCGGATTTATAAAACAAAAAGCCGATCAGTTTGACCCCGCATTTTTTGGTATTTCCCCGCGTGAAGCCATGAAAATGGACCCCCAGCAAAGATTATTATTGGAAGTTACTTGGGAAGCATTTGAGCATGCCGGATTTTCTCCGAAAGATATGGCAAAATCAAGGACAGGTGTTTATGTAGGTATTTGCTCAAATGATTATGGACTGATTCAAAAAGAAAACCAGGGTTTTACAGGTATTGATGCCTATTTTGGAAGCGGAAATGCTGCAAGTATAGCGGCAAACAGAATTTCGTATTTGTTAGATTTACAGGGACCCAGCTTTTCTGTTGATACTGCTTGTTCATCTTCACTGGTTACAGTGCACCTTGCTTGCCAGGGTTTGAGAAACGGCGAAACAGATATGGCTGTTGCCGGCGGTGTTTCAGTTATGCTCTCCCCTGTTGCCAGTATCACATTTTCACAAGCCAATATGCTTGCTCCCGGTGGACGCTGCCGTACTTTTGATGCTTCAGCTGAAGGGTATGTTCGTGGTGAAGGTTGCGGAATGATTGTACTTAAACGTCTTTCTGATGCGAGACGTGACAATGATAACATTCTTGCCGTAATTCGTGGTTCTGCGGTAAATCAGGATGGGAAGACAAATGGATTAACAGCTCCAAATGCTTTGTCTCAGCAACGCGTAATTAAAGATGCGTTGGAATTTGCAAAGATAAAAGCTGAAGATATTGGTTATGTTGAGGCGCATGGAACCGGAACAATTCTTGGCGATCCGATAGAAGTACAGGCGCTAAACAGTGTAATGGACGGGAGACAGAAAAACGATCCTTGTTACATCGGTTCTGCAAAAACAAATATTGGGCATCTTGAAGGTGCGGCTGGAATAGCAGGTTTAATCAAAACCATTTTAATTTTAAAAAATAAACAAATCCCGCCTCATTTGCATTTTAACAAAATAAACCCACATATCCCGATTTCCGAAATGCCATTTGAGATACCTACAAAAACCATTGAATGGAATGTGAATGGCAAAAAACGAATTGCAGGTACCAGCTCATTTGGGTTTGGCGGAACAAATGCACATGTTATTTTACAAGAAGCACCGGAAAAGAAAATTGAACAAAATGGTATTGATCGCCCTGTACACATTTTATGCCTTTCTGCAAAAAACAAAAATGCTTTAAAAAATCTTGCAGTGCGATATGCTGATTTTGCAACAAAAAATGAAGATATAAATATTGGTGACTTGTGCAATACAGCAAACAAAGGCCGGATTCAAGATGAGCATAGACTGGCAATAAAAATTCATTCCCATTCGGAATTGGTTGAAGCCTGTAATGACTTTGCCAACGGTGAAGAGAATTTTTTATACCGTTATGCAAAACTTGGCAAAAAATCACTCCCTAAAAAGACATTTTTATTTACCGGACAGGGTGCACAATATCCCGGAATGGTAAAAGAATTATATCAATCTCAACCCTATTTTAAAGCAATAGTAGATGAATGTGATGAAATCTTAAAAATTTGGTTAGACAACTCCATATTGGACGTCATCTTTAAAGAGGAAGGTGATCAAATTCATGAGACACGCTATACGCAACCCGCACTTTTTGTTGTTGAATACGCTCTTGCCAAGTTGTGGATTTCCTGGGGCATAAAGCCAGACTTTGTTACCGGACACAGTATTGGAGAATATGTTGCTGCCGCAATTGCCGGTGTGTTTAGCCTTGAGGATGGATTAAAGTTGGTCGCTTTACGTGGCAAGCTTATGTTTTCCTTACCGCAAGATGGTGCAATGGCTGCTATTTTTGCAGGAAAAGAACAAGTAAGTAAATATCTTGTTGGGCTCGAAAACAATGTTTCTGTTGCAGGCATGAACGATCCGGAAAATACAGTTATCTCAGGAAAAAAAGAAGATATACAATCTATTCTTGAAAAACTGGAAACGGATAAAACTGAATTTAGAAAACTCAAAGTCTCTCACGCTTTTCATTCTCCATTAATGGACCCGATTTTGGAAGAGTTTGAGCAAACGGCCAAAGAAATTGAATATAATAAGCCCAAAATCCCATTAATTTCCAACATAACGGGACAGTTACATACACAAGCCCCGGATGCTGCATATTGGACCAGCCATATCAGACAAGCAGTAAATTTTTCTAAAGGAATTCAAACCCTTGATGAACTTGGATGTAAATTATTTTTAGAAACCGGACCTCATCCTTCTTTGATTGGAATGGCTCGTAACACTCTTCCTTCTCCTGATATAAAATGGCTGCCCTCTTTAAACAGAAAAGAAACTAATTGGGATATTTTAACGGAAAGCCTTGCTGTATTGTACACAACTGGTTTTGATTTGGATTGGAAAGAATTTGATGCCGGATTTCACCGCTCAAAAATTGAATTACCTACTTATCCGTTCCAACGAGAACGTTTTTGGGCAGATCCGCTTGATGGGCAAGTAGTTCAAACAATTGCCAACGAAGTTGTTGTGGAAGAGGAAGAAGAGGAAACCTTTGATCGCGAACCATTTCTAAAACTGTCTTCTGAAGAACAAAGTTCGGTTATACAAAACAAAATCATATCTGAAGTATCTCTGGTATTAAAAATTTCCAAATCTAAAATTGATTTAGAAAAAGCTGTAACCCAATTAGGCCTGGATTCAATTATGGCCATTGAACTTAAAAACAATATAGAAAGAAAGTTGAATATTGAACTTGGGCTTTCTGTACTTATTAGCGGACCTACAATTAATGAACTTCTCTCCATTGTTTTGAAAGAAATTCAAAAAGGGGGCACGTCAGAGACTGAAGTATTGGAAGCTGATGAGTCCATATCATCCTTGTCCCATGGCCAATATGCAATGTGGTTCCAACATCAATTATCTGAATCCAGTATTTATAATCTCGTTTACGCAGTTAGAGTTCCGACTGCTTTGGATACAGATAAGCTGCAGGTTGCAATGTCCATACTGGTTAAAAGGCATGAATCGCTAAGAACAAATTTTATAAAAGTTGACGGGAATGCACAGTTAAAAATACACGAAGAAGGTGATCCCATTTTTCACGTTGAAGACACATCCGAATTAAACGATGCTGATTTTCAATTAAAACTTAAAGCAGAGATTGACAAACCTTTCAATCTTGAAAAAGATACTTTGACACGTGTAATTCTGTTTAAGCGACCAGATGGGAGCCAGATATTTCTATATATCGCACACCATATAATTTCTGATATGTGGTCTTTGGCAATTTTTATGCATGAATTGAATGAGCTTTATTCTGCATCAGAAAATCCACAATTAGCTGAACCCGGTTTTACGTATGCCCAATTTGCCAAACGAATGAACCAAAAATTGAATGGCCCTTTTGGCGAACGTCATTTAAAATTCTGGCAGGAAAAGTTATCTGGCGAATTACCAATCCTGAACTTCCCTACAGACAAACCCCGTCCGGCCATCCAGACATATAACGGGTTAACTGAGACAATTAGTATAGATTCTAAAATTTCGGACACACTTAAACAAATTGCCGATAAAAATAATACAACTCTTTATTCGTTGTTGCTTGCTGCTTTTAAAACTCTGCTCTACCGCTATAGCGGACAAACAGATTTAATAGTTGGTACGCCAACTACCGGACGCACCAGTCCCGAATATGCGGGAGTTTTGGGGTATTTTGTAAATCCTGTTGCAATCCGCAGTTCAATCCAGGATGATATTTCTTTTAACGAATATCTGGAGCAAATTAAAACCAATGTGGTTGAGGCGCTTGATCATCAGGATTACCCTTTTAATCTGCTTGTTGAAAAAGTAAAGCCCCGGCGCGACTCCAGCCGTTCCCCTGTTTTCCAAATGATGTTTGTTTATCAGCGTGCGCATATTTTACATGAAAGCGGTATGTCTGCTGCAGCTGTTTCGGAAGGAAGCGGGCAAATGAAACTTGGCGATATCGTGATGGAATCAATCGCCATTGATGACCGCATTGTTCCATTTGATATGACTCTGCTTATGGCCGAGCTGGAAAGTGGCATTGGAGCCTCGCTTCAATATAACACAGATTTATTTACCCGTGATACGGTCATAAACTTCCTTGATCGCTTTACGCTTTTACTAACCCAGATAGCTGAATCACCAGCTACGCGAATCGGCCGTTTTAACCTGCTTTCCAAAACTGATGAAGACCAGCTTATAAACCGTTGGAATAAAACTGAACGTATTTATGATTCTGTTGCCGCGGTTCACCGGACTTTTGAGAAAATTGCTATTGAAAATCCGGACAAAGCAGCAGTTGTGTTCAACAATGAATCTTTGACTTACGGCGCTTTAAATGAGCAAGCAAACAGGATTGCAAATAAATTAATTGCTGAAGGCGTTACTGCTGATTCAATCGTTGCAATCAGTGCTGAACGTTCTCTGGATATGATTATTGGTGTAATGTCGATTCTAAAATCCGGTGCAGCCTATTTGCCATTAGACCCGAATTATCCGGTTGACCGTATTAAATTCATGATTAAAGATTCCGGGACAAAACTTTTATTGACACAGAAAAAACTGATTAACAAACTTCCGGGAAACTCATGTAAAAAATTATTTATTGAGGACCTTTTTGTAGAACTTAAGAATCAGCAAATTCAAAATCCCGGTGTAGAATTAAGTCCTCAAAACCTGGCATATGTAATTTATACATCTGGTTCTACCGGACAACCTAAAGGCGTTATGCTAACTCACGACGGCTTGAATAACCTGGTTAAGGCACAAATAAAAGAATTCAGGATTGATCCGGGTGTTCGGTTATTGCAGTTTGCATCACTAAGTTTTGATGCCGCTGCTTCCGAAATATTTACTACCTTGCTGAGCGGGGCAACACTCTATCTTGTCGATCAGCAAATTCTTTCATCCGGGACAGATCTACTTGGATTTATTCGTCAAAATAGAATTACAACTTCAACAATCCCGCCTTCCGTATTAAGGGTCTTGCCACCAGAGAATCTTTCTTCACTGGAAACAGTCATTTCAGCCGGTGAAGCATTAACACCGGAAAGTGCTGAACGTTGGTCTGAAAACAGACATATGATAAACGCTTATGGCCCTACTGAAGGAACGATTTGCGCCACATGTTATCATTTTGAAAACGCGACAAACGTTTCACATATCTCAATTGGCAAAGCTATTGATAATACAAAACTTTATATCCTGGATAGTTCAATGAACCTTGTCCCCAAAGGTGTTCCCGGAGAATTATATATCGGCGGAACAGGCGTAGCGCGAGGATATTTTAAAAAGCCCGGACTTACTGCAAGAAGATTTGTGCCCGATCCATTTTCCGGAATTGAGGGTGCGAGATTATACCAAACTGGTGACCTGGTACGATATTTACCTGACGGGAATATTGAGTTTTTGGACAGAATTGATCAACAGGTAAAAATACGTGGTTTTCGCATTGAACTTGGTGAGATTGAAGAATCAATAAAATCATTGGAAAACATAAAAGATTGTGTTGTCCTTGCACGTGGAAAAAATGATAAAAAACTACTTGCCTACGTTATCCCGGAAAAGCAGGAAACGGAGATCATTTCTGATGAAATAAAATTTAATTTAAGAAAGAACCTACCCGATTATATGGTTCCTTCTTTTATTATTAAGTTGGACAAATTCCCTATAACCGGCAATGGCAAAATTGACAAAAATGCTTTACCAAATCCTGAAATTGAAAAAACCAAGTTTGTAAAAGCCGGAAACGAGACAGAAAAGAAATTAGTTGATATCTGGCAGGAAGTATTAAGCCTTGAACAAGTTGGCGTAAACGATAATTTCTTTGAGTTAGGCGGGCACTCCCTGAGTATTGTACAAGCCCAGGCAAAAATTAAAGAAGTTTTTGAAAAAGAAGTAAATATTGTTGATATGTTCCGATACCCAACAATCAGTACTTTCGCTAAATCCATGCAAAATGGTACAGACCTTGTAAAAAAAGCTGCAAAGCAATCACAGGATCGGGCTGCAAAGCAAAGAGAAGCTACAAAATTGGCCCAACAACGGATAAGGAACCGAAAAAGATAATAATTAATGAATAAAGTTTGAAAGCAAAAACTTAGAAATAAAACCCAGGGTTAACACGAAAAATTTAAATAATATATTGGTTTAAAAAATGTCATGCTGGGCTTGATTCAGGATGACATTACTATTTAAAAAGTGAAAGAAAAACATGCCCGATCATATAAACATGGAACTGGATATTGCGGTTGTAGGTCTTGCCGGACGATTTCCCGGAGCTAAAAACATTGATGAGTTTTGGCAACTACTAAAATCGGGAAAAGAAGGTGTTACACATTTCTCAGAAGAGGAGTTGATAGAAGCGGGTATTTCTGAAGAAGTATTAAAAGATCCAAATTATATTAAAACACGTGGTATCATTGAAAATGCTGATTTATTTGATGCATATTTTTTCGATATGTCCCCGCATGAGGCCGAAATAATGGATCCGCAGCAACGTGTTTTTTTAGAAACATGTTGGCAAGCCTTGGAAAACTCCGGATATAATCCGGATAAATATCCTGGTCTGATTGGGCTATTTGCCGGCGTTAGTATGAACACTTACCTGTTTTCCATTCTCAATTCAAAGAAAGGTCAATTAGGTCCTGCTGAAGGTTATCAACTTGCAATTGGTAATGATAAAGATTTTCTCACAACTAGAGCATCTTATAAAATGAACTTGCGCGGCCCAAGTGTAGACATTCAAACAGCTTGTTCTACTTCGCTTGTTGCAATCCATATGGCATGCCAAAACCTGCAAAATTTTAGTTGCGATATGGCACTTGCAGGAGGTGTTTCAATAACTATTCCGCAGAAACAGGGTTATTTATACCAGGAAGGAATGATTCTTTCAAAAAATGGGGAATGCCGTGCTTTTGATGCCGATTCCAGTGGAACTATCTCTGGTAGTGGCGCAGGTATTGTTGTGTTAAAACGAGTGGAAGATGCTATAAATGACGGCGATACAATCCACGCACTTATTAAAGGTTCTGCCTACAACAATGATGGCTCGATGCGCGTTGGTTATACTGCCCCAAGTGTTGACGGACAGGCTGATGTAATCGCCACAGCACAAGCAATTGCCGGAGTTGATCCTCAGGATATTTCATATATTGAAGCACATGGTACGGGAACAGAATTGGGTGACCCGATTGAGATAACAGCACTTAATCAAGTTTTCTCAGCTGCAGAAACGGATAAAAAACAATATTGCGGGATCGGTTCTGTTAAGACAAATATTGGGCACTTGGATGCTGCTGCCGGGGTTGCAGGATTTATAAAAACGGTGTTATCGCTAAAAAACAAGCAAATCCCGGCAAGTTTGCATTTTGAAAAGCCAAATCCAAAAATTGATTTCGCAAACAGCCCTTTTTATGTAAACAATAAACTTAAGGAATGGCAATCCAACGGCTTTCCTTTAACAGCAGGCATCAGTTCATTTGGGATAGGCGGTACAAATGCCCATGTTGTTTTACAAGAAATGCCTAAAAGTGAAAAATCCACTGCAGACGATGCTCCTCAATTATTACTATTTTCTGCAAAAACAAGAGACGCTTTAAAAGAAAACTGTCAACAAATTGGAAATTTTCTTACCAGTGCCCCAGACACCAATCTTGCTGATGTTGCTTATACTTTGGATGAAGGCCGTAAGCATTTTAATTTGCGGCGATATTTTGTTGCTGAAAATAAAAATGATGCTATCGAAGTCCTTCAGGAAAACAATCTAAAACGTATTTTTGAAACGGTTCATAAAAAAGATCCGGCTGAACCGCAGGTTACTTTTATGTTTAGCGGCCAGGGTTCACAATATGCCCAAATGGCCAAAGAAATTTATGATACCAAAGCTTTATTTAAAGAATGCGTTGACCATTGTGCAGAAATTTTAAAACCTGTTATAAGCAAAGATATTCGTGATATTATTTTTACAGCGGACAAGGATTCTTCAGAAATAAATGAAACACAATTTACACAGCCGGCCCTTTTTATAATTGAATATGCTTTGGCAAAACTTTGGATTGAATTGGGTATAGCACCTGCAGCAATGGTTGGTCATTCAATTGGTGAATATGTAGCCGCATGTCTTGCCGGTGTTTTTTCTTTGGAAGATGCATTAAAAATTGTTGCCGAACGCGGCCGTCTTATGCAATCGATGCCGGTTGGTGCAATGTTGAGTGTTAGCCTGGACGAGCATGATTTAAAGCCCCATATGACAAATGAATTATCCATTGCCGCTTTAAACAGCAAAGGGTCGTCAGTTGTTTCGGGTACTTTTGAATCAATAGAAAAATTGGAGTTGGTCTTAAAAGAAAAATCAATTGAATCACGCAAATTGCACACATCACATGCTTTTCATTCAAAAATGATGGAACCAATTCTTGACAATTTTAAGCAATTTGTTGCAGGATTTGATCTAAACACCCCCGAGATTCCATATGTATCAAATGTTAGTGGCGGCTGGATTACGGCAGATGAAGCAACGGATCCGGCATATTATGCAAAGCATTTAAGAAGCACTGTTCGTTTTGCGGATAATATTTCAACACTTTTTGAAAATGAAGAAAGTATCTTTTTGGAAGTTGGGCCGGGTAAGACTTTGGTTTCACTTGCAACACGTCACCCGGAAAATAGTCTGAACAGAATAATTCTTTCTTCCTTAAGGCATCCACAAGATGAACAATCTGACCGCTCATTTTTATTAAACACAATGGGCCGTTTGTGGCTTGCAGGTGTTCAATTTAATAATGAAAAAAGGTTTGAAAATAAACAAATAAAGAGAATCCCGCTACCAACCTACTCTTTTGATAGAAAACAATTTTGGTATGGGGAAACCGGACAAATAGTTCAAACAACGGATGACGAGAATAAAAGACAGAATACAAATCAATGGCTTTATACCCCATCCTGGAAACAAGCAGATTTTACGTTTAAACAAAATCTTGAAACAGATAAAACATGGCTTGTTTTTTCATCAGATGATTTAATTTCAGCAGAGATTGAGAAGAAACTTGCGGCTAATAAAATTAACGCCGTATTTGTTAAAACCGGATCGAAATTCTCAGTAATTAACGAGAATCATTTTGAATTGAATCCTTCTTCATGGGAAGATTATAAATCTCTTTTTACTAACCTTCAACAAGAGAGCAAAATACCTGACAAGATTCTTCATTTGTGGAGTTGTTCTGAAAAAGAGAGTTCAGATATTTTAACCTTGCATGAAACAGGTTTTTTTAGTTTAACAAATCTGGCAGCAGCGATTGAACAAATCGTACCACAAAAAGAAATACAACTTTTTGTACTAACAAATGGATTGCAGGAAATAAGCGGTGACGAGCAACTAAAGGCAGACAATGCTCCTATTTTGGGTCCTTGTCGGGTAATTCCTCAGGAACTATCAAATATTACATCCAAATCAATAGATTTGTCTGGAAACTATCAAAAGCAGTCAGACTTATATGCGGAATTTATTTTACAGGAAAGTACACGCCCAGTTGATGAATATTCGATAGCTTACCGCGGAACACACCGCTGGCTTGGTTATTATGATGAAGTAAAGCCAACTACTACTGACGAGCTACTTTTAAAACAAAATGGAACGTATTTAATTACCGGTGGGCTTGGACGGATTGGACTGACTTTTGCGAAATATCTGGCAAATAATTATAACGCCAATTTGATCCTTGTAAACCGTTCAACCGTGCCTGAGCAAAATGAGTGGAAAAATTACTATCAAAACAATGAAAAAGATCTTGTCTGGTATAGGATTGATCAGCTTTTAGAAATTGAAAAAACTGCTCAATCCGTAAAAATATTTTCAATTGATGCAGCCAATGAAAATGAGATGAAAAAGGTAATAGATTTTGCTAAATCAAAACTGAATGGTGTGATCCATGCTGCAGGTACTTTGGGTGAAAGTATGGTTGGACTTGTTTCCCAGGTTAGCCGTGACGATTTGGCCACTCAGCTGCATTCCAAGCTTGAAGCAACTAAAGTTTTGGACAAAGTCCTTTCTGGCAAAAATCTGGATTTTGTCATATTACAATCTTCGCTTTCAACAGTTTTGGGTGGATTGGGATTTACGGCATATTCTGCGGCAAACCATTTTCTTGATGTATTTTGCCAGGCAAAACAGAGTGATGGTCAAAACTGGTTATGTGTAAACTGGGACGGTTGGCGTTTTGAAGGTAAAGATGGTACGAAAGTCAGTACAAATGTAACAGATTATTCCATTTATCCGGATGAAGGTGTTGAGGTGTTAACAAAAATCCTTGGTGGAATTATAAGCCGTCGTGTTATTGTTTCCACCGGAAACCTGGAAACGCGCATAAATAAATGGCTAATTGGAAGCGGGCCGGTCGCAGAAGATGATGAAACTTTTGACCCATCTCAAGCAAAACACGACAGACCCAATTTACCTACTCCATTTGTTGAACCTGAAACAGATCTTCAAAAAGAGATATGCAGTACCTGGCAAAGGTTGCTTGGAATTGCTGAAATTGGAATAAACGATGACTTCTTTGATCTTGGCGGGAACTCTCTTTTAGGCACACAGCTAATAGCCCAACTCCGACAAAAATTTCAGGTAGAGTTACCCATAAGGGTTTTATTTGAAGACCCAACAATCTCCGGAGTGGCAAAAGTTATTGGAGAGCAAAAAGAAGACATAGCTCCTCAAGAAGATTTACTGGCCGACATGCTGAACAAGGTTGAGAGTATGTCCGAAGAACAGATAAAAGAGATGCTGAAGAAGAAAAACTAAAAACGGAGTGTGGGTGGTCGAAAAAAAATAAACCTGACCCACCCCTAACCCCTTCAAGGAGGGGAATAGTAACATCAACTTTTTATTAAATATGTAGTCAAAATTTTCTATATACGACTGGCATGGTGTACCGTTTTATAAAAGGAAAAATATAATCCCCTCCTTGGAGGGGTTAGGGGTGGGTTCAAAGTTACTTTGATTCACTCAGTTAAAAAGGGATTTGTTTTTTTAATATTTAAGGTATAAATGAGCGATATTTACAAACAAATAGCCAATCTACCACCGGAAAAACGTGAAGTCCTGGAAATGATGCTGATGGAGCAAGGAGTCGATCTTGCCCAAATGGCTATTATCCCTGTTTCTCGTGATATTAATAAATTTCCTCTGTCCTATTCGCAACAACGTCTTTGGTTTCTGGATCAATTAGAACCTGGAAGCCCATTATACAATATTTGTTCACCCATTTTAATAAAGGGCAATCTAAATAAAGATGCCTTGAAAAGTGCACTTTGTGAAATTATAAAACGCCACGAGGTGTTACGAACCACATTTACAAATGAGGGTAAAGAACCATATCAAATAGTACAGCAAGCTTTCGAGCCGGATATTGACATAGTTAGTGAATCGAATAATAACGATATTCAACAACTGATATTTGAAGAATCGATAAAACCTTTTGATTTAAACAATGGGCCACTTTTACGTGTAAAACAAATTCAAATCAGCGATGACAAAAATATAATAATTCTCACGCTGCACCATATTGTTTCGGATAATTGGTCCACAGGTATTCTGATCCATGAAATAATGCAGCTATACCCTGCCCTTGCTAATGAAGATAAAATTTCACTCGCCGAGTTGCCCGTTCAATATGCAGATTTCTCATCCTGGCAACGAAAATGGTTGAGCGGTAAAACCCTGCAAAACCAGCTTGATTATTGGGAGAAGCAACTTGCAGGAATTCCGCCCATCCTGGAAATGCCCTCCGATTTTCCCCGGCCAGCTGTGCAAACTTTTAACGGAGACAATTTGCTTTTTGATCTCGACATTGAATCCGTGCAAAACATTAAACAACTCTGCGAGAAATTTGACATCACGCCATTTATGGCCCTGTTATCTGTTTTTCAGATAATGCTTTTTAAGTACTCCGGGCAAAATGATTTTTGTATCGGTTCACCCATCGCAAACCGTAACCGCAGCGAAACGGAATCACTGATTGGATTTTTTATCAACACGTTAGTTTTGCGGGCCGACTTATCCGGCAATCCAAAAATATCTGAACTTTTAAAACGTGTAAAAGAGACAACGATCGGGGCAATCGATCATCAGGATTTACCTTTTGAAACACTTGTAGAAAAATTAGATCCCAAACGGGACATGAGCCACACACCGCTTTTTCAGGTAATGTTTGTTTTAAACAATGCGCCGGTAGAAACATTAAAATTGCCGGAGTTGGAAGTAAGCCTTGTAGAATTAGACAATAAAACATCAAAGTTTGATCTGATTTTTAATTTCACTGAAAATGGTGATTTGTTAAATGGCAAAGTTGAGTTTAATACCGATGTTTTTAAAGCAGAAACCATTTCACAGATGATTGGTCATTTTAAGCAAACCTTAACTCAGCTTTTAAAAAATACTTCTCAAACTGTTTCTGAGATTAGCTTGCTCGAGGAAGATGAACGTAACCTTGTTTTGAATCAGTGGGCTTCAAGCGAACGGACATCAAATGCAACCAAATTAATTCCGGAAATGATTGATGAAAACCTCACAGAAAATGCTGACAAAATTGCTTTACAAATTGCAGATCAAAATATTACATACAAGGATTTACTAAAAAAGTCTAACTCTTTAGCGACGTTTTTGGTAAATGAAAAGAAAATCCAACCCGGTGATATTGTTGCAGTTCTGGCAAACCGATCTGCCGAAATGATTTATGGAATGCTGGGTGTTATGAAAGCCGGTGCGACCTATTTGCCACTCGATGCAAGTTACCCTCAAGACCGTTTACAATATATGATTGATGACAGCAACGCCAAATTACTCTTAACCAAATCTGATTTGGACATTGCAAGTAAACTGGAAATATCTGAAAAAATTATTTTTAAAAATATTCCTGAGAACAATGAAGTTGTAAATCAGGCTAAACCAAACAGTCCGGCATATATAATTTATACATCTGGTTCCACCGGAAATCCAAAAGGTGTTTTAGTAGCTCATCAAACAATCGCTGATCATTGTTTAGATATGGCCAGGCATTATAACCTTACTTCGAAGAAAAATGTACTTCAATTTGCAGCATTGAATTTTGATGCTTCCTTAGAACAAATCTTACCAACATTAATAAGCGGTGCAACACTTGTTTTGAGAGATGATGAAGTATGGCCTGCCGCAGATTTTATGGCTTATGTAAATAAATATAACCTAAATGTGATAAACCTGCCTACAGCGTACTGGAATCAATTGACAGAATATTTGAGTTCCAAAGAACAAATACAAAACCTGATAAGCCACAATCTTGAGCTTGTTATTATTGGTGGCGATACAATGAAGTTAAGCACTTTGAAAAAATGGTATTCCACAATCCTTGGCAGCACTCGTTTATTAAATGCTTATGGCCCGACTGAAGCTGTAATTACAGCATCAACATTTGAAATATCCAAAGATTTAATAAAAGAGAAATTATACAGTTCAATTCCGATTGGAAAAGCTTGTGCCAACAGAAAATTTTATATTTTGGATGAAAACGGTAGCCCGGTTCCGCCAGGATTCCCAGGAGAGTTGCATATAACAGGTGATGCATTGGCCATTGGATATCACAATCTTGAAGAGACAACAAAAGAAAAATTTGTTCAAAATCCATTTTCTGATAAACAAGAAAAAATGTATAAAACAGGAGATAAAGTCTGTTTTTCTTCTGATGGAAACCTGGAATTCCTTGGTCGTGTTGATGAACAAGTAAAAATTCGTGGATTTAGAATTGAACCCGGAGAAGTTGAAGCGGCTTTACTTAAACATGTCGAAATACAGGAAACGGTTGTCATTCCAAATATTGATGCATCTGGTGAAAAAACCTTGTTTGCCTACTTTATTCCAAAACCAGGTACAACTCCGACTATTTCTAATTTAAGATCTTTTTTGGCCAAACAATTGCCTGCATTTATGGTTCCGGCCATTTTTATTCCCCTTTCTGAATTTCCATTGCAGCCAAGTGGTAAAATCAACAAGAATAATTTGCCAATACCTGATGATATAAGGGTGCAGTTAGCAACAGAATATGTTGCCCCAAGAACTGATACTGAAAAAGTTCTTGCTGAAATAGTAGCCGAGGTTTTGAAAATTGACAAGGTTGGCATCAATGATAATTTCTTTGAATTAGGTGGCCATTCAATGTTGGGAACATTGGTTATTTCAATGATCCGTGAAAAATTCAATGTTGAGGTCCCATTAAGAGCATTGTTCGAATCACCAACAGTTAACGGGATATCGCTGGCAATTGCTGAAGTTCAGGCGGAAGAACATGATGATGATGAACTAAGCGACATGCTCGATGAGCTTGAAGGTATGTCGGATGATGAAATTGCCGCATTATTAGAAGACGATGAGTAAGCCGGGTAATACAGATAACAAATAATTATTTTATGCAGGATTCTATGTCAGACCTATCAAAACGACTTTCTAAACTTACTCCGGAACAGCGCGAACTGCTTCAGAAGAAGTTGAGCAAATCTATAAAGAAAAAAGAGAAAATTGAAAAAAGGCCGGATCAGAGTGTTTACGAAATGTCTTCTGCGCAAAAACGTTTGTGGTTTTTGAACCAAATGGATCCGAAAAGTGTTTTTTATAACATTCCTTCTGCGATTCGTTTACATGGCAAAATAGATATTGAGCTTCTGCAAAAAAGTATTAACAAGGTTATTGAGCGGCATGAAGTTTTGCGTTCCTATTATATCACAAATGATAATGGTGAACCTGAGCAAAAAATTGACAACAGTGCAAAAATTGAACTAAATCAGATTGATATTTCCTCAGCAAATACCGAAGAAGTTGATTCTTCAATTCAAAAAACCCTAAAAGAAGAAGCTGCTAAATCTTTCGATATAAGCGAAGCACCTTTACTTAGAGCATCTCTAATAAAAATTGCTCCCGATGATCATGTACTTTGTGTGAATATGCATCACATAATTGCAGATGGTTGGTCAATCGGTATTTTTATACAGGAAATAACCTATCTTATTCAAAACCATAATTCAGCATCAGCGACACTTTTGCCAGATTTATCTATTCAATTTGCCGATTACTCAGCATGGCAGTTACAGCAATCAAATAATGACAAAATAAATAAACAGCTTGAATATTGGAAAACTGCATTAAAAGGAATGCCGAACTTTCTTGAGCTGCATACCGACCATTCCCGTCCTTCTGTGATGACAGCAAATGGGAAACATCATCTGTTTTCGATTGACCAACTTACATCTACAAAAATAAAAAATCTGGCCAAAGAAAACCAGGTCTCACCTTATAGTATTTTAATGGCTGCATTCCAGATTTTTCTCTATAAAATTAGTGGCCAGGAAGATTTTGGAGTCGGTGCACCAATTGCAAACCGCAACCGTAAAGAAATTGAAAACCTGATTGGATTTTTTGTTAACACAATTGTATTGCGTGCCAGGTTTGAAGAAGATATTAGTTTTAATTCTTTGGTAAAACACATCAGCAGCGATGTGGCAGAAGCTTCAGACAACCAGGATGTTCCATTTGATTCAATTGTTGAAAGCCTTGTTCCAAAACGAGAATTGAGCTACTCACCACTATTTCAAGTCATGTTCGATTTTCAATCAGCACCGATTCTTGGAAGCAAAGAATTAAAAGTAGATATTTTGGATATCGAAATTGAAGTGGCAAAATTTGACCTGCTGCTTTTAATGCTTGATACTCCCGATGGTATAAAATGTACTTTTGAATACAATACAGATCTTTTCGCAACACCAACTATTGTGCGGTTTAGTCAATTTTTTACAACTTTGATCAAAGCAATTACATCAAATCCTGATCAAATGGTTTCTGAGCTTTCGTTAATAGATGAAGCTGCAACAAAAAAAATCATTTACGATTGGAATAAAACGGAATCTAAATATTCATCAGAGGCGTCTGTTCATGAACTCTTTGAAAAACAAGTTGAAAAGTCCCCGGATTCTATCGCAGTGTCTTATGGGGAATATAAAGTCAATTACCGTGAGCTAAATGAAAATGCCAATAAACTGGCCCATTACCTGATAAACAATGGAGTTGAAAAAGGAGCACATGTAGCCCTTTACATGGAGCGTTCCATTGAAATGATCACCTCATTTATAGCAATTTTAAAAGCAGGTGGTGTTTATGTTCCACTGGATACATCCTATCCAAAAGAGCGTCTGACATTTATGCTGGAGGACAGTAATGCGGTTATCCTCCTTTCGCAGGAACAACTTGCAGACAAATTACCGGAAACAGATATCCAAATTTTAAACGTTGATTTTAGTGAAGAAAAAATCAACAAGATTAATAAAACTACAAATCCTGATATTAATATTTCCTCTGGTGAGAAAGCCTATATCATTTATACATCCGGCTCTACCGGCAAACCCAAAGGCGTAGTTGTGCCGCATAAAGCAATTACCCGGCTTGTCTTAAACACCAATTATGTAGATTTTTCTAAAAGTATTGTTATGGCCCAGGTTTCCAATGCGTCTTTTGATGCGGCAACATTTGAAATATGGGGAGCTTTGTTAAACGGTGGAAAATTAGTAGGAATTAAAAAAGAGATAATGCTTTCAACAAAGAACTTTGTTGCAGAGTTGAGAAAACACAAAATTAATACTTCTTTTGTGACAGTTGCCTTTTTTAATCAGATTATTAGTGAAGTCCCAGACGCATTTAAAACATTTGATACCTTAATGTTCGGCGGCGAAGCTGCTACTCCTTCATCAGTTTATAAAGCTTTCAAAAGTGGTCCGCCAAAAAGATTATTAAATGGTTATGGGCCAACAGAAAACACAACATTTTCTTGTTGGTATGAAGTTAAAAATATTGAAGAAAATGCTACCAATGTCCCGATTGGAAAACCAATAGCCAACTCCACATGTTACGTATTAGACAAAAATTTAAAGATTGTTCCGGTTGGAGTTCCCGGAGAATTGTTTGTTGGAGGAGATGGCCTGGCGCTTGGCTATCATGATCGGGAAGACCTTACAAATGAACGCTTCATAGCTGATCCTTTTTCTAAAAAGCCCGGTGCCAGAATGTATAAAACCGGAGACCTGGTTGCATATCTTGAAGATGGGAATATTGAATTTATAAGCCGCATTGATCAACAAGTTAAATTACGTGGCTTTAGAATTGAACTTGGCGAAATTGAGTCAATCTTAAAAAATCATCCTGAAATAGATGAAAGTATTGTTCTTGCGCGAAAAAATAAAAATGATGAAACTCAACTAGTCGCATATATCATTAAGAAAAATAATAATGAGATCGAATCAAGTAATATTAAAACGTTTTTATTGAAATCTTTACCAGATTATATGGTGCCGGTTATTTATATTACTATTGATAAAATCCCGCATACACCCAACGGTAAAATCGATAGAAAAGCCCTGCCCGACCCGGAAGATTACAGACCGGCAGTTAAAAATAAATTTATTGCTGCAAGAAACGATCTTGAAAAGCTTCTGGTAAAGACCTGGCAGGATATTTTGGGTCTTAATCAAGTTGGCGTTTATGATAACTTTTTCGATATCGGTGGCAATTCACTAAAAGCAGCCGTTTTTACAAACAGGATTCAGAAAGAGTTTAATGAAACGATGCATGTCGGTGCCATTTTCAAGGCTCCAACGGTGGCTGAACTTGCCATGTATATCAACGAATATTTCCCGGAAAAAATAAAGAGCTATTTTGGCTCAGAAATCAAATCTGCTGATGAATATAAAATCATATTAAGTGAAGATGGTGAAATTGAAAAAATAAAACAGGATGATATTGATCTATTCTCTTCTTTAATACATCCTCTTGCAGAACTTCCTGCTGAAGTAAGTTCACGAAGTTCTAAAAACCCGCGGGCTGTCTTTTTGCTTTCACCGCCCCGCTCTGGCTCTACGTTGATGCGAGTGATGCTCGCCGGAAATAAAAACCTGTTTTCACCGCCGGAATTGGACTTGCTGACTTTTAATACTTTGCAGGAACGTAAAGAAGCTTTCTCAAAAGACGGATTGCAAATCTGGCTCGAGTCTCCCCTTCAGGCCATTATGGAAGCAAAATCATGCGATGTTGAAAAAGCCAAAATGATCATGGCGGATTTTGAGAGTAAAAAATTATCTGTAAAAGATTTTTATTTTGAAATGCAAAACTGGTTATCTGATAAACTTATTGTAGATAAAACCCCAACTTATGCTTTCGATCCAAACATACTAAAAAGGATGGAAGAAGATTTTGAAGATCCGCTTTATATCCACCTGGTACGCCATCCTTATGCCATGATCTATTCATTTATAGAAGCTAAGCTTGATCAGAATTTCTTCCGCCACAAACATTCTTTTTCACGCCGTGAATTGGCAGAACTGATTTGGATTATTTCCAACCGTAATATTGTTGAGTTTTTACAATCGGTTCCTGAAGAGCGCCAGGTTCAAATTCGATTTGAAGATATTTTGGCTGATCCAAAATCAAATATGGAAAATTTATGTCGTTTTATGAACATTGATTTTTCCAATGATATGCTTAAGCCATATGAAGGTAAAAAAATGACCGCCGGAATTTCTGAAAACTCCCAAATGGTGGGTGATTTCAAATTTTACCTCCACAAAAATATCAATTCCTCGGTGGCTGATAAATGGCGCACCTATCACTCTAATGATTTTTTATCTGATTCAAGCTGGGAAATTGCTGAACAATTTGGTTATGCCGTTGAAAAAGATATCGCAAAAAATCAAAATGAGAAGAGCTCTATAACATCAATCCCGGCAGTTCCGCGAGATGAAGATTTGGTTCTCTCTTTTGCGCAAGAACGTTTGTGGTTTTTGGATCAAATGAACCCAAACGATATTCAATATAATATCCCCAGCGCGATCCGCATAAAAGGTGAGTTGAAAAAAGAAATTCTCAAAAAGAGTTTAAATGAAATCGTAAACCGCCACGAAACACTACGTACAATTTTCCAGTCCAGCACCGGGAAAGCTTTACAGCTAATTATTCAGGGACTCTCTTTTCCTATTATTGAACACGATATTAGTAACAGAAGTTTAAGTCAAGAAGAGCTTGATAATGAAGCATTAAAAATTGCCAATGAAGAAGTAGCAAAACCTTTTAATTTAGCAACCGGCCCACTCATTCGTTCACTTTTGCTAAAAGTTGCTGAAGATGAGTTTATTTTAGTTTTAGTTTTTCATCACATTATTTCCGATGGCTGGTCAGGCAATATTTTTATAAACGAACTTGCTAGTCTTTATAATTCTCTCAGCCAGGGCAATCAACCTTCTTTGCCACAACTCCCAATCCAATATGCAGATTTTGCATCCTGGCAACGGGAATGGCTTAGTGAGGAAAGATTACAGTCACAACAAAGTTTCTGGGAAAATCAGCTAAAAAATGCACCCCCTTTAATTGAACTTTCTACCGATTTCCCGAGAACTCAATCTACAAATTTTGATGGCAAAAGAGATGTTTTTCATATCCCGGAAAACTTATATCTCAATCTTAAAAAATTATCAAAAAAACATAATACAACCCTGTTTACAACACTTTTAGCTGCTTTTGTTACTTTTCTTTACCGCTATTCCAATCAGGATGATATTACTGTCGGAACACCGACCGCCAACCGTACGCGAAGTGAAATTGAGCCTCTTATTGGCTTTTTTGTGAACACACTGGTATTACGAAGTTTTTTAAATGACAACATGTCTTTTACTGACCTTTTGAACCAGTTGAAGAAAACTACTGCAGATGCATTTGACAATCAGGATATACCTTTTGAAAAACTGGTTAATGCCCTTCAACCGGAAAGGGAAACAACTCATTCGCCACTATTTCAGGTAATGTTTTCTTTGCAGCATTCAGAGATTCAGAAAATTGAACTTCAGGATTTATCGATCAGACCATTTAATTTTGAAAGCTCTACTTCAAAGTTTGATTTGTCCCTTGAGATGGTTGAGCATACAAACAGACTTGTTGGCATTTTTGAATACAAAACTGATCTTTTCAAAGAAGAAACAATTAATCGAATGATTGACCATTTTCAATTTCTGTTGGATGAATTTGTTAAAGATCAGGATCAACTTATTTCAAAAACAAAGCTATTCGATGCTGAAGATCAAAAAGCACTTTTACAAAAATGGAATTCGGCAATAATAGACTATCAAAATGATGGACTTATCCATCAGCAATTTGAGCGGCAAGCCAAAAAAACACCTGATGTTACGGCTGTACATTTTGATATAAAAAGTTTTACATATAATGAACTTAACTTGCGTTCAAATCGCCTAGCAAGATATTTGCAAAGAAAAAATGCTAAGGCAGAGTCAATTATCGGCATTTTAATGGACCGATCCACAGATATGATTGAAGCGATTTTGGCTATTATGAAGACAGGTGCCGCTTATTTGCCTTTAGATCCTATTTATCCCACGGATAGAATTCAGTACATGTTGGAAGATTCTAACGCCAAATTGCTTTTAACAAAAGGTAATCTTGCTCAAAATTTATCTTTAGGAAAAACTGAAATTATTAATATCGATAAATTGCAGGATGAATTTGCAGGAGAAGACAGCTCTAATCTCAATACACCTGTTTTATCCGATAACCTGGCTTACATCATTTATACATCCGGTTCAACCGGAAAGCCAAAAGGTGTAATGGTTAAGCACCAATCTGCATTAAACCTTGCTGCTAATCTGGATAAAGAAATCTACCGGGCAATCGGCGGAGAAAAGCAACGTATTAGTTTAAACGCGCCTATCCCTTTTGATGCTTCGATGCAGCAAATTGTAATGCTGACCAAAGGACATGAATTATATATCATTCCAAATGATGCACGCAACAGCGGAGAAAACCTTCTTGAATATATTCAAAAGCATAAAATCTCTGTTTTAGATTGCGTTCCATCCCAGCTAAAATTGTTGCTCGAAGCCGGTTTATTAAATCCTGGAACCGAAGCACCAAAAGCAGTTTTACCCGGCGGTGAAGCTATTGACGCCTCTACCTGGCAAACCCTTTGTGAAGCTCCAAATACTGAATTCTTTAATATGTACGGTCCAACCGAATGCACGGTGGATTCATCTATTTGCCGTGTTTCTGAAAACAGTGAACAGCCAACTATTGGAAAAGCAATTGCCAACGCCCAGTTTTATGTTCTTGATAAATATCTTCAGCCGGTTCCATTAGGTGTCGCAGGCGAGTTGCATATTAGCGGTGAAGGCTTGGCGCGTGGCTATTTAAACCGGCCCGGATTAACTGCCGATAAATTTATTCCCGATCCATTTTCAAAAAATTCTGGTTCCAGAATGTATAAAAGCGGTGATCTTGTCCGCCAACTGCCAAATGGTAATTTGGATTTTGTAGGCCGTGTTGATCACCAGGTAAAAGTGCGTGGTTTTAGAATGGAGCTTGGGGAAATAGAGGCCGTTTTAAAAAACCATGCTCAAATCAAAGATGCGGTTGTTAATACTTTTGAAGATGGCAATGAAGGTAAAAGGTTGTCCGCTTATTTAATTTCAGATATTGAAAGACCGGTAATTTCGGATTTACGAGACCATCTAAAACAATCTTTACCGGAGTATATGATACCGGCATTCTTCACATTTCTGGATGAATTCCCTTTAACACCAAATGGCAAAATTAACCTAAAGGCTTTGCCTAAACCAGAAGTTGAAAGGGATTCACTCAACACTGAATTTATTGATGCGACATCCGATGCTGAAAAAATCCTGGTGCAAATTTGGAAAGAAGTATTAAGCGCTGACAAAATTGGAATCAATGACAATTTCTTTGAGCTTGGCGGTGATTCAATTCTTAGCATTCAGGTTATTGCCCGGGCTAAAAGTGCGGGTATAAACATAACACCAAAAAACCTGTTCGATGCGCCTACTATATCAGGTTTGGCAGCTTTGGCCGGTGAAATAAAAGTAATTAATGCACAACAAGGAATGGTTAGCGGAGCTGTTCCGTTAACAGCCGTTCAACATTACTTTTTTGATCGGGACCTTGCAAGGAAAGAGCATTGGAACCAATCTATAATGCTTGCCACATCACAACAATTTGAACCGGAAATTTTAAAAAACACTATTGCAAAAATAATAGAACACCACGATGCTTTGCGTTTACAATATACTTTTCAAGATGGGATTTGGCATCAATCCAACATTGAAAAATTGGCAGAAGCACCGTTTCATTATTTTGATTTTTCATCTGCCCCTTCTGAGAATCAATTGCAAAAAGTTTTAGAGGAAACAACAAAACTGCAAAAAAACTTAAACCTGGAAAACGGTCCGATTATCCAAAGTGCCTATTTTAAACTTTCCGGAAATTTGCAAAACAGGTTGTTCATTACAATCAATCATCTTGCTGTAGATGGCGTTTCCTGGCGTATTTTGATGGAAGATATACAAAATGCTTATGTCCAATTATCTTCCGGTAAAGAGGCACAATTACCACCAAAAACAACATCATTTCAATACTGGTCAGAACAAATCAACAAATATGCCCAATCTGCAAATCTTGAAAAAGAACACGCTTTTTGGTTAGAGCAAACTTCTCCAAACGTTGCAGGAATTCCGATAGATTTTTCTAAAGGGGAAAACTTAGAATCCTCATTAAAAACAATTGAAAGCGGCTTAGAGAAAATAACAACGGATGCCCTTTTAAAAGATGTACCGGGAGTTTATAACACCCAAATCAATGATGCATTATTGACAGCACTCTTGCGAGCCATCCAGAAAGGAACTGGCCAAAACAATCTACTTTTAGATCTTGAAGGACACGGACGTGAAGAGATTATTGAAGATGCAGATGTATCGCGAACAGTGGGCTGGTTTACATCTGTATATCCTTTAAAGCTTTCAACTACAGGTGTTTCGGACATTGCAGAAACTTTAAAATCTGTTAAAGAACAACTACGGGCAATTCCAAACAAAGGTATCGGATTTGGTTTATTGCGCTATTTGAGTAGTTCACCAGAAAAGCAAAAATTAGCTGATTTAGCAAAACCGGAGATTGTTTTTAATTATCTTGGACAATTTGATCAACGAAATGATTCGAGTGGTCAGTTTATGGCAATGAACGATATTGCCAGTCCCGAACGTTCAGATTTAAACTTACGCAGCCATCTTATTGATGTAAGCATTTCTATTGTAAACGGAGAATTAAAAACAAATTTTGGTTATAGCGAAAATTTCTTTTTAGAGGAAACAATTCAAAAACTTAGTGATGATTTTATTAATGAATTACGTCAATTAATTACCCATTGCCAGGAAGTTGAAAGTGGGAGTTATACGCCTTCAGACTTTGAAGAAGCCGATTTAGATCAGGACGAGCTGGATGATATTTTATCCGATTTTGAATAGAAAAGTATTTAGGATTTTTAATGAACAATAAGAAACAAAAAAATATTGAAGCCATCTACCCTTTATCACCCATGCAACAAGGGATGCTCTTTCATACATTATATGAGCCGGGCTCTTCTACTTATTTTGAGCAAATCTATTTTAACTTGATTGGTGACCTTGATGTAAAATTGTTTCAACAAGCTTTACAAAAAACAGTTGACCGCCATGCAGTATTGCGTACATCTTTTGTTTGGAAAAAACTGGATAAATTATTACAGGTTGTCCATAAAGATGTTGAGCTTCCATTTACTTTTGAAGACTGGCGTACAAAATCTAAAAAACAGCAAGAACAGGATTTTCAAAAAATTTTATCGACTGAAAAGGAAAAGGGGTTTGATCTTGCTCAGCCCCAACTTATTCGAGTTTCACTTTTTCAGATTACTGATACAAATTTCCAAATTTTATGGAATAACCACCATATTCTTTTTGACGGTTGGTCTGTTCCGGTAATTTTTAAAGATGTTTTCACTTATTACGAAATGTTTCGTCTTGGGCATGATATGCCATTGCCACCTGCAAAACCATTCCGGGAATATGTGGCCTGGTTGCAAAAACAAGATTTAAAAGCAGCAGAAAACTACTGGTCAGAAAAACTAAAAGGATTGTACGCACCGACTCCGCTTGGTTTTCAGGAATCCAACAATGATCCAAATGACTACGGCTCAGCACACTTTCTTATTGAAAAAGAAGCAACCGAAAAACTAAACACAATCGCTACACAAAACCAGGTGACACTTAATACAGTTATTCAGGCTGCCTGGTCAATTTTACTAAGCCGTTTTAGTGACGAGAAAGATATTCTTTTTGGTGCAACCGTTTCAGGCCGGCCACCACAGCTATCAGGTGTAGAATCGATGGTTGGTTTGTTTATAAACACCCTGCCTGTCAGAGTTGATTTGTCTGATGATAAAAATATATCTGCCCTGTTAAAAGAAATTCAAAAAACCGGCGTAGAAATTCGTGACTTTGAATACAGCCCTTTGGTCCAGGTTCAGCAATGGAGCGATATAAAAAATAAAGAACTATTTAAAAGCATTGTTGTTTTTGAAAATTATCCAGTAGAAAAATCAATGCAGGAACAGCAGCTAAGCATTAAAGCTGATAATTTTAAATCTTTTGAACAGACCAATTTTCCTTTAACAGTTGCTGTTGCTGCCCGCGATGATATGACCATCGATTTTGCATTTCAAAAACCTCTGTTTTCAGAAGATGGAATTTCAAGGCTTTTTTGTAGACTGAAAAATGTTCTGCTTTCATTTATTGAAAATCCAAATCAAAAAATTAGCCAGGTATCAATTCTTGATAAAGATGAAGCTCAGTTTATAATAAATGAGTTTAACCAGGCTCCCATTTTTGAAATTGAAAAATCGATAATTGAATTGTTTGAAGAATCAATTGAATCCAGTTCCCAAAAAACAGCTTTAATTTATGCAGGTCATTCAAACTCTCAAGCCAGTAAATTGACTTATCTGGAACTAAACCAAAAAGCCAATCAATTAGCTCATTTCCTGGTTGATCAAAAAATATCACCCGAAGAAATAATCGCTATTTCGCTAAGGCCTGGCATTGAAATGATTGTTGCCATGTTTGCCATAATGAAAGCTGGCGGTGCTTTTCTTCCAATTGATCCCGAATATCCGGAAGAACGGTTAAACTATATAATTGCAGATTCTGAAATAAATATTGTTTTAACTCAGGCAGATCTAAAAAACAAATTTGAATCAGTTCAAAACTGCATCGTTATCGATACAATTCAAGACCGCCTTAAAACGTACCCCCAAGCAAACCCGGGTATATATCCTGCAAGCAACAACCTGGCTTATATGATTTACACGTCCGGTTCAACAGGCCAGCCGAAGGGTACTATGTGTAATTATGCAGGCATAGTAAACCTTGTAAAACACTTAGGCTCTTTGATAAGTCATGATAAAAAAACGATGTTACAATTTGCCTCCACAAGTTTTGATGCATCTATCTATGAAATTTTTGGCGCACTTTATACCCAGTCAACATTAGTTTTAGCAGATCGTGAACAAATGATACCCGGACCGGAACTTGTAAATGTATTGAAGGAAAATAAGGTTACCAATTTAACGCTTCCTCCATCTGTGCTTTCTTTACTTCGCGAAGAGTATTTTCCTGACTTAAAAAATATTGTTTCCGGTGGAGAAGCATTGTCTCCTGATTTAGCACGGCATTGGGCTAACAAAAATGTAAGCGTAATAAATGCTTATGGCCCGACCGAAAATGCAGTTTGCAGCACAACTTATGTTGTTGACATAAATGATTTTGAAAATTCTGTACCTATTGGTAAACCTTTGTCCAACAACCATGCTTATATTCTTGACGAACAACTAAATATTGTTCCGGTTGGATTCCCCGGCGAACTCCATTTTAGTGGAAAAACACTCGCGCGCGGCTATTATAATCGCCCTTCACTTACGTCGGAAAAATTTATTCCAAATCCATTTTCAAAAAATCCCGGTGAAAGGTTGTACAAAACAGGCGATCTTTGCAGATACCGAAAAGATGGGCATATTGAATTTCTTGGCCGGATTGACAACCAGGTAAAAGTTCGTGGGTTTAGAATTGAACTTGGTGAAATTGAGTTTGCTATAAATGAAATTACCGGCATAAACGATTGTATCGTCATTGTCCGTGAAAATGAACAATCAGAACCGGCTATACTGGCTTATTATATTCCTGCGGATAATTCTAAGATTGGATCAAAAGAAATCCGGGAAAGTTTGCGCCTTAATTTACCCGAATATATGGTGCCATCAGCTTTTGTCGAAATGAGTTCTTTTCCATTAACTACTCACAAAAAAATTGATAAAAAAGCTTTGCCAGAGCCTGACCTGAAAAGCATTGGAGCTAATAACGAATTTGTTACTCCGCGAAATGCATCTGAAGAAACTTTGGCAGTTATTTGGTCCAGCATCCTTGGGATAGAAAAAATAAGTGTTTTTGATAACTTCTTTGACCTGGGTGGACATTCGCTTCTTGCGACAAAACTAATTGCCCGCATCCGTGAGGCTTTTGCAATCGATCTGCCCCTGAGAAACGTATTTGAGAATAACACTATTGATCTGTTAAGCAGGCAAATTGAAATTATCCGCCGCCAGGAAAGCGATCAACAGCTGCCTGAAATAACACGATTTGATCGAACAAACGATATCCCTGTTTCATTACCACAACAACGTCTTTGGTTTATTGATCAATTTAGCAAAGGCAATGCCATTTATAACATTCCGTTTTCAACTAAAATCAAGGGTGATCTTGATGTCACAGCTTTAGAAAAAAGCATCAATCAGGTTATAGCCCGGCACGAAAGTTTGAGAACCTCATTTACTGATAAAAAAGGAATACCTTTTCAAAACATATCAGATAAAATTGACTTTGAACTGCCTATCTCTGATCTACAGCAATCTGATTCTAATGCTGTTGAGCAGGAATCTTTAAAAAGAGCTTCTGAGATAGTAAACTGGGAGTTTGACCTAAATAACGCCCCACTTTTTAAAATTGAATTGTTTAAAATTTCAAATAATGAACATATTCTTGTAGCAGTTATGCACCACATTATTTCCGATGGCTGGTCGATGAGTATTTTGATAAATGAAGTTTTACAAAACTATAGCGATATAATTTCCGGTAAAGACTCAGAATTGACAGATTTACCGATTCAATATGCAGACTTCGCTGCCTGGCAGCAGAGCTGGTTAAAAGGCCCTGTTCTTGAAAAACAAATCAGTTATTGGAAAGAACATTTAGGCTTAAGTCCTGGTGTGTTGGAGTTAAACACAGATTTCAAAAGACCTGCGGTTCAAACGTTTAATGGCAAAAATATTACTTTTACAATCAACAAAGAACTGGCTGATGGAATCCGTTCATTTGGTAAAAAAGAAGGGCTTACAAATTATGTAACTTTAATGGCATTATTTCAATTGTTAATGAACCGCTATTCCGGACAAAAACAAATCCTGGTAGGTACACCTGTCGCAGGTCGTCATCATTCCACGACTCAAGACCTGATTGGTTTTTTCGTTAACACTCTTGTTATAAAAGCAGATTTTGAAATTCCTCAGACTTTTATCGCCCTTGCAAAACAAATTCGAGAAAACATGCTGGATGCTTATGCGCATCAGGATGTCCCATTTGAACAATTAGTCGATGCGCTGCAAATTGAACGAGACCTTGCACATTCTCCACTTTTCCAGGTTGCCTTTATTCCGCAAGATGCTGTAACAAAACTACCGGAAATACCAACTTTGGATTTTGATTCTTTTGGTGTCAAAGGCGTTATTGCAAAATATGATTTAAGCGTTTATTTCAGTGAATTTCAAGACAAATTCATTTTTAATTTGGAATACAACAGCGATCTTTTTAAACGGGAAACCATTGATCGCCTGGCATCCCACTACCAGATGCTCCTGCAAAAAATTGTCGAAGAACCAAAAAGCCGCGTTGACCAGGTAGAATTTTTAAGCCTGGCTGAAAAAAGCATAACAGAAACACTAAATTCATCGGATGCACAATTTGATTCTCATTTATGTGCTCACCAACGCTTTGAAAAAGTTGCAGAGGAAAATCCTGAAAACACAGCCCTGGTATTTGCAAAAACAAAACTGTCTTATGGGGAGCTTAACCAAAAAGCAAACCAACTGGCACATCTTCTCATTGAAAAAGGTATTGGCTTCGATGATATAATTGGCATTCACATGAACCGATCACTTGAAATGGTTATCGCGATGCTGGCTACCATGAAAGCAGGTGCTGCCTACTTACCGCTTGATCCGTCTTATCCACAAGAGCGGTTGAAATATATGATTGAGGATTCAGGATTAAAAGTTTTACTTACAAACCAAGGCTCAAATTTCGAGTTTCAAATTTCAAATTTCAAATTGATAAATATTGAAAATGAACAGGAAAATTTAAAAAAATCTGCTGATAAAAACCTGAACCTGGATATTAATCCTGACAATCTTGCATATGTAATTTATACATCCGGTTCAACAGGCAAACCTAAAGGTACGATGCTTTCTCATACGGGTTTGGTGAACCTGGCTAATGAACAAAGAAAAGCTTTTGAGATTGATGACAAAAGCCGGATTTTGCAATTTGCCTCATTGAGCTTTGATGCTGCTACATGGGAAACTGTTATGGCATTATTAAATAATGCAGCCCTGCATCTGGTTGAGCGCGAAATAACAGTATCTGCCGATGAGCTTGTTAAAACACTAAAGGAACAAAAGATTTCTACAATTACACTGCCACCTTCTGTGCTGGCTGTTTTTCCCGATACGGATTTACCTGATTTAAAAACAATAATCACCGCCGGGGAAAAATGCCCCGTTGAACATGTAAAAAAATGGCAACCCGGACGCCGAATGGTCAATGCCTACGGGCCAACTGAAACAAGCGTTTGTGCCTCCATGTATTTCACAAATGCTGATGAACCTTTCGACCCTCCAATTGGAAAGAATGTTGGCAATTTTCAACTTTATGTTTTGGATAGAAATTTGATGCGAGTACCGATTGGTGTTTCGGGTGAACTTTGTATCAGCGGTGTTGGTTTGGCCCGTGGATATTTAAATAGGCCCGATGTAACGGCTGACAAATTTATTCCAAATCCATTTTCCAAACAAAATGGCGATCGTTTGTACAAAACCGGTGACTTGGTAAAAATGTTACCCGATGGAAATATTGACTTTCTTGGTCGTATCGATCAACAGGTAAAAGTACGTGGTTTCAGAATTGAGTTAGGTGAGATTGAAGCATCAATCCATACAATCTTGGAATTGAAAGATTTGTATGTCACTGTGCGCGAAGACAATCCGGGTGATCACAGAATTACAGCATATACAGTTGGAGAAAATGAATACGATGTTGCTGAAGTAAAATCAAATCTGTTAAAATCTCTCCCTGAATATATGGTGCCCTCTTCTTTTATCAATCTTGAAGAAATGCCTTTAACTCCCAACGGTAAAATCGATAAAAAAGCATTACCGGCGCCTGAGCAGGACAGATCACAACTGAGTAAAAAATATGAAGCTCCCCGAAATGAAAACGAAGAGAAATTAGCTCTGATAGTATCAGAATTATTGCACACTGAAAAAGTGGGTATCCACGATAGTTTTTTTGAATTGGGTGGACACTCATTGCTGGCAACTCAGTTCGTATCACGAATTCGTGAAGAGTTTAAAGTTGAATTACCATTAAGAAAGCTTTTCGAATCCCCAACAATAATGGATATTTCTAACGCCTTGTTAAGCCCCGAAGCAATGAGAGCTGACGAAGATGAACCCCAAATAGAAGCTCTGGACCGCGGCGGAGATGATAATTTTGATGAGCTATTAGGTGAACTTGAAGGTTTGTCTGACGAGGAAGTACAGGCCTTACTCGATGCAGAAGAGGATGGTGATGAAGACAGGGAGGATAATGGCTGATTTAGAAAAAACCCTTGCCCAGTTATCCCCGGAAAAGAGAAAATTATTAGAGCTGAAGCTAAAACAAAAAGGCTCAAAAGTTAATTCTTTTCCTTTGTCCTATGCCCAGCAACGAATGTGGTTTTTAGATCAGATGTATCCCGGCAGCCCATTATATAATATTCCTGTAGCTTGGAAAATAAATGGCCCGCTTGATGTTTCTCTTTTTAAAAAAGCGGTTAATGAGATTATTAAACGCCACGAAATATTGCGCACAACTTTTAAATCGGTTGCTGGCAACGGGATGCAGGTTATTTCTAATAAACCCCAATTAGAAATTGAAACCCTTGATATTCCAACCATTACAGAACAAGGAAAAAAGCAAGTTGAAAAAATAATTCATGACAAGTTTCGTTATTCATTTAATCTGCAAAAAGGCCCTACAGGAGTTATAACACTTATAAAAACCGCTGATGAAGAATTTGTTTTGGTTTTTGTAATGCACCATATTATTTCCGACGGTTGGTCTATGGGTGTATTGATGGCTGAGTTTACCGCCTTATATCAAGCCTATAGAAAAAACTTGGCTTCACCTCTGTCAGCTTTAAAAATACAATATGCAGATTTTGCCCAATGGCAGAAAAAATGGCTTCAGGGCGAACGGCTGCAAAAGCAACTTCAGTATTGGAAAAAACAACTAGGTGAAAATTTACCTCCATTTCTGGAACTGCCAATAGATAATAAACGCCCGGCTGTTATGACAAACAGCGGTTCAATGCTGGATGGAAAAATAAATCCGGAAATAAGAAAAGCTATCGAATCGCTGGCCTCAAAATATGAGGTGACACCATTTATGTTTATGATGGCAGCCTTGCAAACCCTCTTTCATCGTTATTCGCGTCAAGATGATATCTGCATCGGGACGCCAATTGCCAACCGTAACCGCGCTGAAACTGAAAACCTGATTGGTTTCTTTGTAAATACGTTGGTAATAAGAGGTGATCTGTCCGACAATCCACATTTTCCTGATTTTCTCAAACAGGTTAAAGAAACCACTTTAGATGCATACGCACACCAGGATTTGCCATTTGAAATGCTTGTAGAAGAAGTTCATCCGGACCGCAACTCTGCCCATTCTCCCCTATTTCAGGTTTTGATGGTTTTCCAAAATGTTCCGGGGAAACAGGCCGCTGATTCTGATATCTCTATCGAGCATATTGAAGAAAACAGCGGAACGGCAAAGTTTGATATAACTGTAATGATTGCTGAAATCGGCGATTCATACAAAATTAGTTTTGAGTACAATTCAGATTTATTTGAAGCGCAAACCGTTCAAAGGATGATTACCCAGTTTAGCAACCTACTCAGCGGGATTGCAGCCAATCCGGGCCAACCTGTTTCAAAATTTAATATCCTTGACCAAAAAGAGAAACATCAACTTCTTGTAGATTTTAATCAAACTGAAACAGCTATTGATTTTAAACCAACTATTAACCATCAGTTTGAAGAAATGGTTAAACTTTATCCAGATAATATTGCCCTGGTTTTTAGTCAAAAAAATGAAAACGGGGCCGGAGCTGAAAACCAACTTTCTTATGCTCAACTAAATGAGAAAGCAAACATGGTTGCCTACCACTTAATTGAAAATGGCGCAAAACCCGGAGATAGGATTGGTGTCTGTTTAAATCGTTCTTTGGAGATGATGGTAAGTATTTTTGGCGTGCTCAAAACCGGTGCAGCATTCGTTCCTCTCGACCCAGCATATCCATTAGACAGGCTGGGATATATGGTTCAGGATTCAGGTATTCAGATTTTGTTAACACACAATACTGCTAAAGAAACAATCGCACAAATAAAAAAGGAAAGCAGAGCCTTAAAAACTATTTTTGTAGATGAGATTGCTTATGATCAGGAAAAATGCAAAATAAATCCAGATGTATTTGTTTCTGGAAAAAGCCTCGCATATGAAATTTACACTTCCGGTTCTACAGGAAAACCAAAAGGTATTTTACTTGAGCATCATGGAGTTATCAATCACGCGCACTATCAAAAAAGACTATTTAAAGTAAGTTGCAAGGATCGTATCTTACAATTTTTCTCGTTCAGTTTTGACGGCTCTATCTGGGAATTTATGATGGCGCTTTTAAATGGCGCAACCCTTGTCATGTCGAACAAGGAAACGTTTTTTTCGGGTGAAACTATTTCCGATATAATTGACAGAGAACAAATAACAATTGCAACATTTACACCTTCAGTGCTTTCAATAATTTCCAGAACTGATTATCCAACTTTAAGAGCTGTAATTACCGGTGCTGAGGAAGTATCCTATGATCTTGTTCAACGATGGGGACCTTCAAAAACAAAATATTACAATGTTTACGGGCCTACTGAAACGACTATAACCTGTACTTGCTATCCTACTGATGCAAGAGAGCCTGAAGCGCCACCGATAGGCAAACCGATTGATAATCATCAATTATATATTTTAGATAAAGAGTTAAACCCAACTCCGCGTGGTGTACCGGGTGAATTATTTATTAGCGGCGCAGGATTGGCGCGTGGGTATAACAAGCGGGCAGATTTAACTGCTGAAACTTTTATCCCGAACCCATTTTCCGGTAAACCGGGTGATCGCATGTACCGCACCGGTGATTTAGCGCGCTACCGGGCAGATGGTAATATCCAGTTTTTAGGACGGATTGATTTTCAGGTTAAGATAAGGGGATTCCGGATTGAGGTTGGTGAAATTGAAAAAGTCTTGTTAAATCATGCCCAGGTCGATGATGTTTCAATTTTGCCAAAAAAAGATAAAAACGGAAATCAATTCCTCGCAGCTTATTTAGTTTGTAAAAAAGAAAATGACCCGGAAATATCTGATCTGCGGCAGTTTATAACAAAAAGCCTGCCCGATTATATGGTGCCCTCAGCTTTCATTATTTTGGATGCATTTCCGCTTACAACAAATGGTAAGCTGGATCGTCGGGCTTTACCCGAACCTGAACATGACACCAGAATTCAATCTGAAAAAGAGTTTATTGCTCCAAGAAATGAAACCGAAGAAAAACTGGCTTTAATATGGGCTGATATTTTAAAGGTCAAACAAGTTGGTGCGCTGGATAATTTCTTTGATCTGGGTGGTCATTCGCTGCTGGCCACACAAATGGTTTCCCGTATCCGGGACACTTTTAAAATTGAGCTGGAATTAAAATCATTATTCGAGACATCATCTTTGGGGGATTTGGCTGCAATAATCCAACAAACAAACCGGGAAAGTAACAAAGAAAATATTCCCGATCTGTTTCCGGTCTCTCGGGAAAAGAACATTCCGCTTTCTTTTTCACAGCAGCGTTTATGGTTTCTGGACCAAATGGAACCGGAAAGCCCAAGTTATAATATTCCTGTGGCGATCAAAGTTTCAGGTCGGCTTGATATCTCGGCTCTAAATAAAGCTGTTAAGGAAATCATCAAAAGGCAAGAATCGTTTCGAACATCTTTTACGACTGAAAATGGTCAGGCCAAAGTAGTGATTCATAAGGAACTGGACTTTGAATTACAAGCTGAAGATTACTGCTCTATTCCGGAAGAACAGAAAGAAGTTCGTATAAAAGAAATTGTGATTGAAGAAGCACGTAAACCATTTAAATTAGATCAATCACCGCTCTTTCGTGTGCGAATTCTTAAAACTTCTGAAACTGAAGCTGCAATATTGTTAACCATGCATCACATCATTTCTGATGGTTGGTCGGTAAATGTGCTATTTTATGAACTGGCTCAATTCTATGCTTCATTCAATAATGGAACTCCGCCGCTCTTACCGGAAATGGAAATTCAGTACGCCGATTTCGCTCATTGGCAGCAATCCTGGTTAACGGGAGATGTTTTAGAAAAACAAGTGAATTACTGGAAAGAAAAACTAAGCGGGGCACCATCTTTATTGGAACTGCCAACTGACAGACCGCGACCATCAATTCAAACTTTTAACGGTGCTCATGTTACATTTCATTTATCTGAAGAATTGTCGCAAAAAATCAAATCTTTTACAAACAGCGAAGGTGTAACGGTTTTTATCACTGTGTTGGCGGCATTTAAAATTTTGCTATCCCGCTACAGTGGTCAAAATGATATTTCAATCGGAACACCGATTGCCAACCGAACACGCTCTGACATTGAAAATATTATTGGCTTTTTTGTAAATACTTTGGTCATGCGCAGCCCTGTTGATCATTCCCTGAGTTTTAAAGAGTTTATTCAGGAAGTCCGAAAAACAGCTTTTGATGCTTATGCCCATCAGGATGTTCCATTTGAAAAAATTGTCGATTCTTTGGATCTGGTACGAGATACAAGTTATTCGCCTCTTTTCCAGGCTATGTTTACCATGCAAAATAATCCGCAAAAGGAGATTCAAACAGCGGATATAAGTTTGGAATTTCTGGATATTGAGAACAGTATTGCCAAATTTGATTTGTCACTTACGCTGGTAGACTTAGGCCATAAAATGTCTGGGGCTATAGAATACAACACAGACCTGTTTGATTCATCTACAATCGAACGCTTTATCAATCATTTTGAAATTGTGCTATCAGCATGCACCTATCAGCCAGAAAATTCGATCAGCAAAATCAGTTTGCTCAAAGACAAAGAGAAGCAACACCTGATCCAAAACCTTAATCATTTTGAAGAAGAACAGCATTTTTCAAAAAAAACAACAATAAAAGATATTTTTGAAAAACAAACCATTCTTACCCCTGATGCAATTGCTCTGGAATGGTTTGACAGTGAACCCAAAAAGCTTAATTATTTGGATCTAAATTCCAAAGCAAATCAACTGGCACACACATTAATCGAAAAAGGCATTGTGGCAGATGATCTTGTGGGCCTTTTCTTCACACGTTCACCGGAAATGATTATCGCCATTTTAGCCGTAATAAAATCTGGCGCAGCGTATGTGCCTATTGATCCCTCTTATCCTCAAGAACGTGTTGATTACATGATTGAAGATTCCGGGATGAAGGTTTTGCTGACTGACCAAAAAAGCAATGTCATTCTGAACCCTGTTCCTCAGGGTGAAGAATCCCCTCAAAGTTTAAACAACGAGATTCTTCGCTCTGTAAACTTTGCTCAGGATGAAATCACAACAATATTCGTTGATGACGCTGAATATCTTTCTGAAAATAATACGAACCCAGATATAAAAATTGATCCGAACAATTTGGTTTATATGATTTACACATCGGGTTCAACTGGAAAACCAAAAGGAACTCTGATCACTCACAGTGGATTGACTCATTATCTGAATTGGGCGTATGAAGCATATCCTTTAAAAGAAGGTCGTGGTTCATTAGTACATTCCACCATTGCATTTGATGCAACCGTTACAGCCGTTTTCACACCATTCTTGACGGGTAAAACAGTTACTCTTGCATCAGCCGATGATGATCTTGAAGCATTAGGAAATGCCCTTCTCCGTTATCAGGATTTTAACACTGTAAAAATTACACCAGCCCACCTTGATCTTTTAAGCCAGCAAATTCCTGCTGAAAAAGCAGCCGGATTAACAAAAGCTTTTGTAATTGGCGGGGAAAATCTTGTTGACAAACAAATAGATTTCTGGCAAAAAAATGCTTTGGATACGGCCTTGTTTAATGAATATGGCCCAACTGAAACAGTTGTTGGCTGCGTGGTTTATAATGCCAAAAATTGGGATGGAAACGGCTCCGTACCAATTGGAAAGTCAATCACAAATTCACCGGTTTATATTTTAGATGAAAATCATCAGCCAGTACCAAAGGGTTTTCCCGGAGAATTGTATATTGGTGGCAATGGGGTTGCACGCGGTTATAAAAACAGGCCGGATTTAACCGCTGATCGGTTTATACCAGATCCATTTAGCAGTGAACCCGGATCGCGCATGTATAAATCAGGAGATCGCGTCCGTTATCTCAATGATGATAAAATGCTTTTTATTGATCGTATTGATACACAGGTCAAAATTCGCGGCTATCGTATTGAGCTTGGTGAAATTGAAAATGCACTTACTGCCCATGATCAAATCCGTGATGCGGTTGTAAATTTACACACAACCGAAAGTGGTGATAAACAATTAGCTTCTTATCTTGTCTTGAAAGATGCTGAAAAAGTTGAAACAAACGATCTGCGAGACTTTTTATCAGATCAGTTACCAAATTATATGGTTCCGGCATATTTCATTTTCATTGAACAAATTCCATTAACCGCCAATGGTAAAGTTGATCGAAAAAAACTGCCAGAACCAATTCTCAGCCGTGACGAAATCAAATCAAAATATGAAACAGCCAGAAATGAGAAAGAAGAAATATTAGTCGAGATTTTGGAAAACCTGCTTAGCGTGGATAAAGTTGGGATAAACGATAACTTTTTCGAATTAGGCGGCGATTCGATTATGAGCATTCAGGTAATTGCGCGCGCCAAGCAAAAAGGGTTGCAGCTTACGCCATTGCAAATGTTCCAAAACCAGACTGTTGCAAAACTGGCCTCTGTGGCTGGCGAAGCATTGATTGTTGAAGCTGAGCAAGGTTTGGTCAGCGGCCCATCTGAATTGACACCGATCCAAAAAAACTTTTTTGAACATGATTTTGCAGAAAACCACCATTGGAACCAATCAGTGTTGATGCAGACCCGTGATCCTTTAGATAGTGAATTTGTAAAAAAAACATTAGATACATTAATGCAACAGCACGATGTGTTGCGCTCCCGCTTTGAAAAAGGTGATGACGGATTTAAACTAATTTTTTCAGAAGAACTTAAAACTGATGAGTCATTTGAATGGATTGATTTTAGCTCAAAACGTGAAGATGAATTAAGCCAGGCTATTACAAAAGAATCTTCCAGGATTCAGGCATCTTTAAACATTGAAACCGGCCCGCTTGTAAAAATGGCCTGTTTTGATTGTGGGGAAAATCCTCATCGATTATTGCTTGTAGTTCACCATCTTGTAATGGATGGGGTTTCCTGGCGCATAATTATGGAAGATTTCCAGCTTGCCTATGAACAAATCAAAAATGGGAAAGAAGTTGTCCTTCCACCAAAATCAACTTCATTCAAAAAATGGTCTGAAGAATTACATAATTATGTAACCGGCCCCAAAATGGCAGCGCAAAAAACCTACTGGACTGAAATTGCACAAAAACCAATTCCACAATTTTTTATGGATTTCCCAAATGGCGAAAACCTGGAATCGAGTATGGAAATGGTTGCCGTTTCGCTTGACGAAAAGCAAACTCAGGATTTGCTGCAGGAGGCTCCAAAAGCCTATAAGACTCAAATAAACGATTTACTGGCCACAGCCCTGCTTAAAGGATTTTCTCGATGGACCGGGCGCCGTAATATGTTGCTGCATATGGAGGGTCATGGCCGTGAACATATTTCTGACAGTATTGATATCTCCCGCACCATAGGCTGGTTCACAAATATTTACCCGGTTTATCTTGATCTTGGCAAAGCGGTGAATTCAGGTGATCAGATAAAAGCTGTTAAAGAAAAATTGAGTCAAATCCCGGAAAAGGGTTTTGGTTTTGGTCTTTTGCGCTATCTAAGTAAAGATGAAGATGAGAGGCATCAACTATCTGGCCTGGATAGTATTTCTGTTCTTTTTAATTATCTTGGGCAGTTTGACCAGGCTTCAAATGAAAATAGCCCACTTGTTCCTTCCGGAGATGATAAAGGTGCTGAGCGCTCACCAAATGCAAAGCGTATGAGCCTGATTGATGTAAACGGAAGTATCGCAGGTAATAAATTAAATATGATGTTTGCCTACAGCGCCAATCAATTTCGAAAAGACAATATTCAACGATTTGCAAATGGGTTTATCGAAGAATTAAAAGGCCTTATTGCTCATTGCAAAAATCCTGTTTCGGCAAGTGCAACAGCTTCTGATTTTAAACTATCCGGATTGGATAACAAAAAACTGGGCAAAGTGCTTGGAAAATTAAAAAAGTGATTGGTTTATTAAAACTTATTGAAAGTTTAGAAAGAAAAAGAAATCAAAGTGATTGGATTGATACTTTAATCGTCCGTGAAATTAACATGGAATATGGATCTGATCTGGGATAAATAACCAGTACAGCAATACTCCAATATTCTATTACTCCAATCAAATGTTAGTGAATAACGAGCATGAGTAAGACAATGAGTAAGATTAAGAGCAAGATATAATAAAAACATAGGAATCAATGGAAAATATACAAGACATATACCCTCTATCACCTATGCAGCAAGGAATGCTGTTTCATACATTATATGCACCGGAAACTGAAGCTTATTCTGAACAAATAAGTTGTCAGCTAAATGGCCGGTTAAATGTGGATGCTTTTAAACGGGCGTGGCAGGAAGTCCTCAACCGTCATGATATTTTGCGAAGTGCGTTTATATGGGAAGATGTGGATGAGCCGCTTCAGGTAGTCCATCAGCAACTGGATATCCCCTTTGAGCTAATTGACTGGACTGATAAATCTGAGGAATTGCAAAAAAAATCCGTAAAAGAATTTGCCAATGAACAACGCAAGATTGGTTTTGAGTTAAATTCAGCCCCTTTGATTTCTATAAAAATAATTCGGCTAAATGAAAAAGCTTATCATTTTGTCCTCACACATCATCATCTTTTATGGGATGGCTGGGCATCGCCTTTGATTTTAGGTGAAGTATTTAAACTATATGATGCCTATGACAATGGTAATGAAATTCAGTTAGAAACACCGCGCCCATACAGCGATTATATTGGCTGGTTACAGCAACAGGATATGGAACAAGCCAAGGCTTTTTGGAAAAATCGCCTGGATGGAATATCTGCACCAACACCATTATCTGTTAACAAAGTAAGTCACACAGGTGAATCCGAATACAAAGTAGTATCGCACAATTTTGATGAACAAGTTTCTACAAAACTGCAAGCACTCGCAAAAGAACAGCAAATTACATTAAACACAATTATGCAGGGAACATGGGGACTTTTGCTTGCCAGATACGGTCGTTTGGATGATGTGGTTTTTGGGGCAACCGTTTCGGGACGTCCGGCAGAAATACCCGGTATTGAAACCATGGTTGGTTTGTTTATAAATACTCTGCCTGTTCGCATTCGGGTTAATGAAGCCAGTTCATTTTTACAGCTTTTCCAAAATCTGCAAATGGAGCAAGCGGAAACTCGCCAGTTTGAATACAGCCCACTTGTAGAAATTCAGGGACAAACCGAAATTCCACGGGATATGCCGCTTTTTGAAAGCTTGCTTGTTTTTGAAAATTATCCGGTTGATGAGGCCATGCAGCAACAGGATTCAGAACTTTCAATTTCCGGATTGGATTCTTTTGAGCGCACAAACTTTCCACTTACCCTTGTTTCAGCACCGGGCAAACAAGTTGTTTTAAAGGTTGCTTATGAGACAGCCCAATTTTCAGACGAAACAATTCAACGCTTATTTACACATTTTGAAAATCTCTTACAGGCATTTGTAGAAAACCCAAATCAAAATCCAACAAAAATCCCAGTCCTTTCTCAAAAAGAAAAACAGCTTACATTAAATGAATGGAACAACACAAAATCCGATTATCCTGAAGACCTGACCATTCATCAAAAGTTTGAACAAATCGCAGAGCAATTTCCGGATGAAACTGCAATTGTTGGAGCCGATCCTGAAGCTACTATCAGAATTTCATACAGAGAATTAAATGAACGCGCAAACCAACTTGCCCGGTTTCTTAAGGAAAAAGGCGTTTCCAAAGAAAACGTTATTGCCATTTGCCTCGACCGTTCCCCTGAAATGGTTATAGCAAGTTTAGCTGTTCTAAAAGCTGGCGGTGCCTATGTTCCGATAGATTCTACTTATCCTCCCGAGAGAATTGAATATATAATTAAGGAATCCCGATCGTCATATTTAATTAGTACTTCTGGTTTAGAAAAAATAATTCCAGCAGTAGAAACTGAAACAATTTTTCTTGATCAGATAGATGAAAAACTCACAGCAAGTAAGGAAAATCTGAATCTTGAAATTGATCCATTTAATTTGGCTTACATCATTTATACATCCGGTTCGACAGGAAAACCAAAAGGTGTGATGCTTCGCCACGGAGGATTGTTAAATACAGTCCAGGCGCAGGCACAAGATTTCAAAATAGATAACTCATCAAGAGTTATGCAATTCTCATCTTTTAGTTTTGATGCATCTGTCAGCGAGATTTTTGTGGCTTTGTTAAATGGCGCTGAGTTGCACTTAAGTTATCGGGAAACAATTTTGTCGAAATCACAGCTAACTCAATTTTTAAATGATCGTCAAATTTCGATAATAACATTTCCGCCGTCTATGTTAGCCGTTTTGGCCGATGAACAGTTTCCGCATTTAAAAACTGTTGTCACAGTGGGTGAAGCCTGCCCGATTGAACTTGCTGAGAAATGGCGCGCAAACACACGTTTTATAAATGGCTATGGCCCAACAGAAGCAACAGTTGGTTGTGTTTGGGGAGAAATTAATAAGCCGGAAACAGAAACACTTACAGCGCCAATTGGAAAACCTATCATAAATGACCAGGTTTATTTGCTTGATGAAAACTTTAACCCTGTCCCGATTGGCGTTGCCGGAGAATTATGTATTGCAAGCCCCGGATTAGCGCGCGGTTATTTAAACAATCCCGACCTTACTGCTGAAAAATTTATACCGAATCCTTTTTCTGAAAATCCTGGAAGTTGTTTATACCGGACTGGCGACTTAGCGCGTTGGTTGGTTGACGGCCGATTGGAATACACCGGCAGAATTGATTTCCAGGTAAAAATTCGTGGCAACCGCATTGAGCTGGGTGAGATTGAATCTGTTTTGAGTGGACATAACCAGGTTCGTGAAGTTATCGTATTGGCCATTGGAGATAATACGGATGACAAAAAATTGGTTGCCTATATTGTTGCAGAAAATAATGAGCACCCGGAAATCCAATCATTAAAAGATTTTATTAAAAAAGACTTGCCGGAATATATGGTGCCACTGGCCTTTTTGAATTTGGAGGCTTTCCCCTTAACAAGTAGTGGAAAAATTGATCGTCGTGCTTTGCCTAAACCAGATTCTTTGGAATTATCTTCTTCCGTTGAATTTGTAGCACCGCGTAATCAGGTAGAAGAGCTGTTAGCCGGATTATGGGGTGATATTTTAAAAGTTTCGCGGGTTGGCATAAACGACAATTTCTTTGATTTAGGCGGACATTCCCTGCTGGCCACCCAACTTATTTCCCGGATTCGTGATGCCTTTGATGTTGAACTTCCTTTGAAGGCTTTGTTCGATGATCCAACAATTGCCAATCTGACTACACAAATCGATGTTTACAAATCGCAGGGTTCAGGCAACGATATTCCACCAATAGAAAAAGCAGATCGCTCCAAGGATATGGCCCTTTCTTTTTCACAGCAACGGCTATGGTTTTTAGATCAGCTACAACCCGGCGGTTCATTTTACAACATTCCTTCGGCATTTAAATTGAAGGGGAAGCTAAACCTGGAAGCACTGCAAAAATCGATTGATAAGCTAATTCTAAGACATGAAGTTTTTAGGACCACCTTTGCTGATAAATCCGGCACTCCCGTTCAGGTAATTGCAGATAATTTAGAATTGAAACTTGAAATTGAAGATTTAAGCCAGCACGACAATCAATCCCGGGAAATTGAAATTCAAAAAATTGCCAGGGCTGAAGCAACATTTGCATTTAATTTGGCCAGCGGCCCACTCATCCGAATAAGGCTTATAAAATCCTTTGAAGATGAACATGTAGTCTTCTTCACCGTGCACCACATCATTTCTGATGGCTGGTCAATGGGCATCATGGTTTCTGAAATTGCCACATTTTATGCGGCTTTTTCAATTGGCAATGAACCACAAATTGCGGATTTGCCAATCCAGTTTGCTGATTATGCAGAATGGCAGAAAAACTGGCTTCAGGGCGAAGTGCTGGAAACCCAGCTAAACTATTGGAAAGAAAAAATTGGAACGAATCCGCCGGTATTGGAATTGCCAATTGATCATCAGCGTCCGGCCGTTCAAACATTTTCCGGAAATTCTGTTACAAAGGAAATATCTGCTGAGCTTTCACAACAGATCAAACAGCTAAGTTCACAGGCCGGTGTTACGCCTTTTATGACTTTATTGGCCGCCTTCCAGTCTTTGCTTCACCGCTACAGCGGGCAGGATGAAATTATCGTTGGTTCGCCAATTGCCAACAGACGCCATTCAGAAACTGAGCAGCTAATTGGTTTTTTTGTCAATAATCTTATTTTAAAAAATTCCTTTGCAGATGATCCTGAATTTGGTGACTTATTGCGCCAGGCACGGGAAACAACTTTAGGCTCCTACGCACACCAGGATATTCCGTTTGAGCAACTTGTGGATGCGATGGTTACTAAACGTGAGATGAGCCATTCTGCAATTTTTCAGGTTATGTTTGTTTTCCAAAATTTGCCTGAAACAGGGATAGATCTGCCTGATTTACGCATGGAAAGTCTTTATGAAGAAACAAGTAGCTCCAAGTTTGATCTTTCGGTCACAATGAGTGAATCGACTGACTCGATGATTATGTCATTTGAATATAATACTGATCTCTTTGAGCAAAGCACCATCGAACGGATGATGTCACATTTTGAAAATTTGATAACATCTGTTGTCCAGGATAGTGAACAGGTCATTTCTGAAATTGATTACTTTGATCCATCCGAAAAGCAAACCATGGTTTTTGATTGGAACAATACCGATTCAGAATTTGAATCAGAATTCTGTGTTCATCAGAAATTTGAGCAGCACGTACAGATTAATCCTGATGCAGCTGCTGTTGTTTTTGGAGAGAAACAACTTTCTTATAAAGAATTAAGTGACCAGGCAGATTTGCTCGCTGCCTGGTTGCTGGACAATGGAATCCAGCCGGATGACCGCGTTGGTATCTGTATGGATCGTTCTTTTGAAATGGTAATTGGAATTATTGCCGCTCTAAAAGCAGGTGCAGCATTTCTTCCTCTTGATCCTGCCTATCCTCAAGAACGCCTGGATTACATGGTTGAAGATTCTGGTTTGAAAGTGTTGCTGACAAATCAAAAGAGCAATGTCATTCTGAATCCCGTTTCACCTGGTGAAGAATCCCCTGAAGAAAAAAACGAGATTCTTCGCTCCGTAAACTATGCTCAGAATGACATTAAGGTTTTAAATGTGGACAATTTTGATTTTCAATCTCAGAATAAATTTGAATCGAGAACTGACATCACACCAGACAATCTTGCCTATGTTATTTACACTTCCGGTTCTACCGGGAAACCAAAAGGTACTCTGCTCGCCCATCGGGGATTGGTAAACCTTGCCAAAGAGCAGCAAAAGGCATTTAATATTGACAGCGAGAGCCGCATTCTCCAATTCTCGTCACTTAGTTTTGATGCGGCCGTTTGGGAAACTGTGATGGCTTTGCTTAATGGAGCGGCTTTATCTTTAGTAGATCGCAGCATCCTGGCTTCCGGTGATCAACTTGTTGAAACTTTGAAAAATCAAAAGATAACAACCGTAACTTTGCCACCCTCAGTTTTAGCAATTTTCCCCGAAACGGATTTGCCTGATTTGAAAACCATTATCACAGCCGGAGAAAAATGCACAACAGATCTAATTAAAAAATGGGCGCCCGGAAGACAGTTTTACAACGCTTACGGCCCAACGGAAACTACTGTTTGCGCCTCCATGTTTTTAACTGATCCTGATTCAAAAATTGATCCTCCTATTGGTAAAGCAAACGGCAATTTCCAGCTTTATGTTTTAGACCGCAACGGATTTTTATGCCCTGTTGGCGTTGCAGGTGAATTATGTGTTGGAGGTGTTGGCCTGGCACGTGGCTACCACAATCGTCCGGACTTAACGGCTGAAAAATTCATCCCCGATACTTTCTCTGGCAAAATGGGTGAGCGCCTTTACAGAACCGGTGATCTTGTACGCTATCTGCCGGATGGCAATATTGATTTTCTTGGACGGATCGATCACCAGGTAAAGGTACGCGGTTTCCGAATCGAGCTGGGGGAAATTGAAGCATCGCTCAGAGAAATAAGGGAAATTGTTGATGTCATTGTTTTGGCCAGAGAAGACAAGCCCGGTGAGAAAAGGCTTGTGGCTTATTTTGTTAGCTCAGATACAGAAAAGACAACAATTCCGATGTTGCGGGAAATTTTAAAATCTTCTTTGCCGGATTATATGGTGCCGTCTGTTTTTATGCCGTTGGATGCCATGCCTCTTACTCCAAATGGCAAAATCGATCGCAAAGTTTTGTCAGTGCCGGAACAAGACAGATCACAGGCAACGGCAGAGTATGTTGCACCACGAAATGAGACTGAAACTATTTTAAATACAATCGTGGAGGATTTACTAAAACTGGAAAAAGCTGGGGTTTATGATAATTTCTTTGAACTTGGCGGACATTCACTTTTGGCAACTCAGTTTATGTCACGCGTTCGGGAAAAGTTCGATATTGAACTGCCATTGCTGACGCTATTTGAAAAACCGACTGTTGCAGAACTGGCTGATGCGGTTGAGGTTGCAAAGGCCAGCGGTATTAAGGCCAAGCCACAAATCCAAAAAATTGACCGTGGCAGCCGAGCCGCCAGAAGGCCAGCGAGAAAATCCAAGAAATAACAACGAAGACGCAAAGACGCAGTTAAAACATTATTATGAATAGAAATGAATTAAATATTCTTTCAAAAAAAGTTGTTAATGCCTGTTTTGAAGTTCATAAGAATATGGGTCCGGGATTATTGGAAACTATTTATGAACAATGTTTAATGAGAGAGTTTTTTACTCAAAACATTAAAGCTGAGAGCCAGGTTGAAGTACCCCTGGTTTATAAAAATTTTGAAGTCTCACGAGATTTAAAGTTAGATATTTTTGTGGAAGACGAAATCATTTTAGAACTAAAATCAGTTAACAAAATACACCCTGTCTATGAGGCACAAATCATATCATACTTAAAACTAACAAAAAGTTGGGTTTTCTAATTAATTTCAATGTACCTGTGATTAAGGATGGGATAAAACGTTTTGTTAATAATTTTTAGCCACAAGTTTGTTGTAGAAAAACAATATTAACCAAACCGCTAAGGCACCAAGACGCTAAAAATTAAATTTCTTAATTTGCGCCTTTGCGCCTTCGCAGTAAAAATTAAAAAAAATGCCAAACGAAAAAAACTACGAAACAGACGAACAAGAAGTATTCATATTTCCAACCTCATTTGCTCAGCAAAGATTGTGGTTCCTGGATCAGTTTGAACCGGGCAGCCCTTTTTACAATATCCCTACTGCTGTGAGAATTACAGGCACTTTGGATATTCCCGTTCTTGAGGATACAATTGCTGAAATCGTTTACCGGCATGAATCATTGCGTACAACTTTTGACACTGAAAATGGTGATCCGGTACAGGTTATTAATCCGGATATGGAAATCCCACTCAAGATAATTGACATCAGCAATTTGCCAGATAATGAGCGTGATTCGGAATCCCTGCGGCTGGCCAACAATGAAGCCCGCACACCTTTTGACCTTAAAACCGGCCCCCTTTTCCGCTCAACTTTAATCAAGCTGCGCGACAAAGATTTTGTTATGCTGGTAACCATGCACCACATCATTTCCGATGGCTGGTCAATCGGTGTGTTTATGCGCGAGATATCGGTTATTTACAGTGCTTTTTCTGAAGACAAAGATTGTCCACTTCCCGATCTTCCTATCCAATATGCCGATTTCTCAAGCTGGCAACGCGAGTGGTTAAGCGGAGAGGTTTTAGATAAACAGCTGAATTACTGGAAAGAAAAACTTGGTTACAATTTACCAATCCTGGAACTGCCAACTGATAAACCACGTCCGGCAATTCAATCTGCAAGAGGCGCATCAACAACCATTGATATTCCTGCTGAAATACAGGATGGTATAAATCAGCTAACCAGAAAAGAAGGCATCACACCATTTATGGCGCTGCTTTCCGCATTTTATATTTTACTTTATAAATATTCTTTGCAGGAAGATATCACCGTTGGGACGCCCATTGCCAATCGCACCCAAACAGAAACAGAAGTCCTGATCGGTTTTTTTATCAATACGCTGGTTATCCGGGCTGATTTATCCGGTGATCCGACATTTAAGGAATTCGCCCAGCGGGTTCGTAAAACCACGCTTGAATCTTATGCTCATCAGGATTTACCGTTTGAGATGCTTGTTGAAGCAATCCAGCCTGAACGCAGTATGAGCCATTCCCCGCTGTTTCAGGTTATGTTTATTCTGCAAAATGCTACAAACGCAGCCGGTGCGGGAGAAGCAACCCCGGTAAATCCCAAGTCAGACATTCAAATGGAGCAAATTACTGTTGATGCCGGGACTTCTACATTTGATATTACTGTTTCCCTGTCCGAGCAAAACGATTGTATCAAAGCTTCAATCGAGTATTGCACTGATCTTTTTGAAGACGAAACGATTTTACGATTTATCAATCAGTACAAAACGGTCTTAGATTCGATTGTAAAGAACCCTGATTTACCTTTGTCCCTTTTGGACGTTCTGAGTAATGATGAGAAAAAAAACATCGTTGAAGAATGGAATGATACCGCAGCTGAATACGACTATAAAATCTGCATGCACCAACTTGTACAGAAACATGCTCAGGAAACACCTGATGAAATCGCTGTCGTTGCACCACCTTTGGACAATGACCACTCTGAAAAAACGACTAAATGGCCGCGACTTACTTACAGCGAACTAAATCAACGTGCTAACCAATTGGCCCGTGTTTTACAAAAAAATGGTGTGAAACCAGAGACGCCGGTTGGCATTGTCCTTGAAAAATCTCTTGACCTTGCTGTTGCAGTTGTTGCCGTATTAAAAGCCGGTGGTGGTTATGTGCCTATGGATCCTGATTATCCAAAAGACCGCCTGGCGCACATGATTGAAGATTCCAACACCCCGCTGATTATTTCGCATGATCATCTATTGGAACGAATCCCGGAAAACAAAGCCAAAAATATTTGCCTGGACAATGAATCGGGTCAAATTGTTAAAGAGGATAACAGCAATTTAGATATCCCTGTTTTACCTGAAAACATGGCTTATATGATTTACACATCGGGCACAACAGGCAAATCCAAGGGAACAATTGTTTCACATCAAAGCTGGGTTAACTCTTATTATGCCTGGGAAAGTGCCTACGAGCTGAAGACCAAATGCCGCTCTCATCTGCAAATGGCAAACTTTTCTTTTGATGTATTCGCCGGCGATACAATCCGTGCACTTGGCTCCGGCGGAAAATTAACGCTAATTCCAAGATCAGTTTTATTAAATGCCGATCAGCTTTTTCAGCAAATGATAAATGAAAAAATAACCATCGCTGAATTTGTCCCGGCTGTGTTGCGAAACCTCGTGGCTTATCTTGATACAACCCATGAAGACCTTTCTTTTATGCGTTGCTTAATTGCAGGATCCGATGCCTGGTATGTGAGCGAGTATAAAGAATTTCAGGATTATGGTGGACCTGAAACCCGCTTGATAAATTCATTTGGATTAACTGAAGCGGCCATCGACAGCACTTTTTTTGAAGCAGCCGAACTTGATTTGCCCAAAGATCGCCATGTTCCAATAGGCGTGCCTTTTTCCAATATGCAGGTGTATATTTTAAATGAACAACTTATGCCTGTGCCAATTGGTGTTCCCGGTGAAATTTGTGTAGGTGGCGCAGGGTTGGCCAGAGGATATCACCAACGTCCGGATTTAACCGCTGAAAAATTTGTGCCTCATCCATTTTCAAAATCCGGTGAGCGGATTTATCGCACAGGAGATAAAGGTAAATATCTTTCGGATGGTAATATTGAATTTATGGGTCGTATCGATCACCAGGTAAAATTACGTGGATTCAGAATTGAAATGGGTGAAATCGAATCCAACCTTGGGCAACATCCTGCAATCCGCGAAACAGTTATAATTGTCCGCGAGGATAATCCTGGCGACAAAAGATTAGTGGCCTACTTTGTCCCGGCCAACGAGGAAATTCCGGACAGAAAAGATTTACGCACATTTCTGCTGGAAAAGCTGCCGGATTATATGATCCCCAATGCATTTGTTGATCTTGAGAAAATTCCATTGACACCAAATGGCAAAGTGGACCGAAAATCACTGCCGCAACCGGACGAATCAGCATACGGCTCTGATGAAGAATACATTGCACCGCGTAATGAAAATGAAGAAAAAGTTGCGTCAATCTGGGCTGATGTTTTAAAAATTGAAAAAGTGGGTGTGTTAAATAATTTCTTTGAGTTGGGCGGTCATTCCCTTTTGGCCACGCAGCTTATTTCACGCATCCGTGAGGGATTTGATCTTGATATTCCTTTGAGAAATATCTTTGAATACCCGACAGTTGCAAGCCTGACAGAAAGTATTGAAATTACTCAGCGTGGTCAGGGCGGAGTTCAGGCACCTCCAATTATGGCAGTTTCACGCCAACAGGAAATTCCCCTGTCTTTTGCACAGCAACGTCTGTGGTTTCTGGATCAACTCGAGCCGAATACATCAAACTATAATATCCCTGAATCTGCGCGTATCAAAGGGCAGCTTGATCCAAAGATTCTTGAACAGTGTTTAAATGAAATTATTCAACGGCACGAAGTATTGCGCACCAATTTTGTCTCCATCTCCGGAACTCCACAACAAGTGATCCATACAAACCGGGAAATTGTTCTTGAACAGCATGATGTTCGCAACCTCCCGAAAACAGATCGTGAAGCAGCCGCATTAAAAATTGCCAACCAGTTTGCCCGCACCATTTTCAATTTGAGCGAAGGTGCACTGCTGAGAGCGGGAATAGTTTATCTTGATGATGATGAATTTTTCTTCCTGGTCACGGTTCATCATATTATTTCGGATGACTGGTCCACGCAGGTTTTTATTCGTGAAATTGGCATTCTTTACAACGCGTTTAGCAATAATCAAAAATCTCCCATGCCGCCACTTCCGGTTCAGTACGCAGATTTTTCTCACTGGCAGCAAAACTGGCTACAAGGCAAAATTCTGGAAGAGCAGCTCGATTTTTGGAAAACAACTTTAGCAGGGAGTGTTCCACTACTAGAATTGCCGACTGACAGACCACGGCCAAAAGTGCAAACTTTTAATGGCTCTTATAAAACTTTTGAGATTGGTGAAGAGTTTTCCAGGCAGATTACAAATTTTACAACTGATCATGGCGCAACAGTTTTTATGACACTCATTGCAGCCTTTCAAACACTGCTTTACCGTTATTCCGGTCAGGATAATTTTAATATCGGGACGCCAATTGCCAACCGTAACCGCGCTGAGATTGAGCCGCTGATTGGCTTTTTTGTAAATACGCTGGTTATGAATGCTGATCTTTCCGGCCAACCTACATTTATAGAATTATTGGATCGCGTCAAAGAAACGTCACTAAACGCTTATGCCCATCAGGATTTGCCTTTTGAGAAAATTGTAGACGCCTTAAAACCCGATCGAGACATGGCACATTCACCATTGTTTCAGGTGATGTTTGTTCTACAAAGCGCGAACCCGGCCCAACAAAGCAATACACCGCAAGAAAAGAGCCCAATTGAAATATCTTCCATTGAAGCTCATAGTGGTACATCCAAGTTTGATTTAACTTTTTTCTTGGTAGATGATGGAAAGAATATTTCCGGGGCTGTTGAATATAATACCGATTTATTTGATGAAAGCACTATTGAACGCATGACTGGCCATTTCACGAAGTTGCTTACTGCTTTAATTCAACAGCCAAAAATGCCGGTCACAAAAATTGCTTTAACCAACGAAAAAGAAACACAACATTTAACACATGGTTTAAATCGTTTCGAAGAAAAACAACATTTTACTGCCAGCACAAAAGAAATTTTTGAAAAACAGGCCGCGCAAACACCAAATGCCACTGCTGTTGTAGCTGGCAGCATGCAATTAAAATACAGCGAATTAAATGAAGTGGCTAACCGGTTGGCACATAAACTGATCGAAAAAGGTATTGGTGCTGATGATTTGATCGGACTGTATTTTAATCGTTCACCGGAAATGATTATCGCTATTTTAGCCGTTATTAAGTCCGGCGCAGCTTATGTCCCAATCGATCCATCATACCCGAAAGAACGGATTAATTACATGATCGATGATTCCGGGATGAAGCTTTTGCTGACTGACAATAAAAGCAATGTCATTCTGAACCCCGTTCCTAAGGGTAAAGAATCCCCTCAAAGTTTAAACAATGGGATTCTTCACTCTGTAAACTTCACTCAGAATGCCATCACAACTATGTTAGTTGATGAACCGGAAAACCTTTCAGAAAATGTATCCAATCCGGATGTAAAAATTGATCCTGATAGCCTGGTTTATATGATTTACACCTCCGGATCCACAGGTAAACCAAAAGGCACCTTAATTACCCACGGCGGATTAACGCATTACCTTAACTGGGCTTATGAAGCATATCCTCTGAATGAAGGCCGTGGTTCACTTGTCCATTCCACAATCGCCTTTGACGCAACAGTAACAGCCGTGTTTACGCCAATCCTTACCGGAAAATCAATCACACTTGCCGATACCGATGATGATCTCGAAGCCTTAGCCAAAGCTCTTTTAGATTATCAGGATTTTAACATTGTAAAAATTACACCAGCGCATCTCGATTTATTAAGCCATCAAATTCCAGCGGAAAAAGCCTCAAAATTGACAAGCACATTTGTTATTGGTGGGGAAAACCTGGTTGATAATCAAATTAGTTTTTGGCAGAAAAATGCTCCTGAAACTTCCCTGTTCAATGAATATGGCCCCACCGAAACAGTGGTTGGTTGTGTGGTTTATAATGCCAAAGGATGGGATGGAAAAGGTTCCGTGCCAATCGGGCGTTCCATCACAAATTCGCCAGTATATATTTTGGATGAACATTTTCAGCCTGTGCCTAAAGGAACACCCGGCGAGCTTTATATAGCGGGAAAAGGCGTAGCCCGTGGTTACAAAAACAGGTCGGATTTAACCGCTGAACGTTTTCTGCCAGACCCATTTGCTGTGGAAGCCGGCGCACGCATGTACCGGACCGGTGACTTGGTTCGTTATCTGAATGATGATCAAATGATCTTTTTAGGGCGTATTGACAGCCAGGTAAAAATACGCGGTTACCGAATTGAGCTGGGAGAAATTGAAAGCATTCTGATTAACCTTGACAATCTTGAAGATGCAGTAGTAGATGTGCGCGAAGATATACCCGGTGAGAAGCGAATTGTGGCGTACATGGTTGCAAAAGATGAAAATGAAATTGATACAAAAGAAATCCGTGAAAAGTTAAAAACACAGCTACCCGATTATATGGTGCCGACGGCATTTTTATCACTTGACAGAATTCCGCTTACAACCAATGGAAAAGTCGATAAACGCGCGTTACCAAAACCCGAATATTCCCGCGAGGAATTACAGCAGGAATTTATCGCCCCGTCATCTGCAGGTGAAGAAAAATTGGCGGCTATTTGGCAATCCATTTTGCATGTTGATAAAATTGGTATTCATGATAATTTCTTCGATCTTGGTGGACACTCACTGCTGGCAACACAGGTTATGTCCCGTGTGCGTGATGAATTTGGCGTAGAGCTGCCCTTGCGTATTCTTTTTGAAGCGCCGACAATTAGTTCATTTTTACTGCAAATTGAACAAGCTGAACTTGGTAGTAATATCAAAATCCCAGCATTGGTTCCGGCAGAACGCACCAAAGAAATGCCGCTTTCTTTTTCTCAGCAAAGGCTGTGGTTCCTGGATCAGTTAGCTCCGGGAAGTGCAAACTATAACATCCCCAGCGCCTTTAAAATTATTGGTTCAGTAAACCTTGATGTGATGACATTGGCCATAAATGAGATAATTAGGCGCCATGAAGTATTACGCACAACGTTTGGTAACAAAGACGGCAAGCCTTACTTAATTATTAAGGATGAGCTGCTTTATGAACCTGAACAGATTGATTTATCAGAAATAAAACCATCCGAACGCGAAGTAAAAGTTCAACAATTATCTACTCAAAATGCTACAGATCCTTTTGACCTTGCAGAAGGTCCCTTAATCCGCGTACAGTTTTTAAAAATCGCCAAAAATGAAACTGTTGTTTTGTTTAACATGCATCATATCATCTCCGATGGATGGTCCACAACTGTTTTAATGGGCGAAATTTCAATTTTGTACGATGCATTCAGCAATAGAAATAAATCACCATTACCCGATCTGGACATTCAGTATGCCGATTATGCCGCCTGGCAAAGATCGTGGTTAAAAGATGATGCCCTTGATACGCAGATCAATTTTTGGAAAGAAAAACTGGGAACGAATCCGCCAGTCTTGGATTTACCAACGGATTTCCAGCGGCCGCCTGTGCAAACATTTAATGGTGATGTGATCTCAATTCAGCTCTCGAGCGATATTACAAAAAATATTAACAAGCTGGCCCGAGAAAATAACAGTACACTATTTATGGTACTACTGGCTGCATGGCAAACACTGTTGCATAAACAGAGCGGTCAAGATGAAATATTTAGCGGCTCACCAATCGCCAATCGTAACTATTCTGCAACTGAAGCCCTGATTGGATTTTTTGTAAACACCCTTGTTTTGCGGGCTGATTTTGATGCACAAATCTGCTTTGAAGATTTATTGAAAAATGTACGTGAATTTACACTCGGCGCCTATGCACACCAGGATGTACCTTTCGAACAGCTTGTTGATGAGTTGCAAAATGAACGCATCATGAGCCATTCTCCTCTTTTCCAGGTGATGTTTGTTTTGCAGAATACCGCCCAGCAAGAGAATGCGCCAGCCGGGAATCTGCAAATTGAACCGCTTGGGGCAGATGCAAAAGTATCTAAATTTGATTTAACCTTGTCTATGATTGAGCTGCCCGATATGCTTGCAGCTGAACTTGAGTACAATACAGATTTGTTTAAAAAGGAAACAGTTGAACGCATGCTTGGCCATTTCCAGGTACTTTTAGAAAAAATTGTAGAAAACCCTCAACTTCCTCTTAGCACAATTTCATTAACCTCGGCAGATGAAATTAAAAAAATTACGCAGGATTGGAACCAGACCAAAACACCATTTTCGGACAATTCATGCATTCATCATTTATTTGAAAATATTGCTGAAAAATATGCATCCAAATCAGCGATTCATTTTATCGATGGGAATCAGTCTCAGGAACTGACTTTTGCAGAATTAAATCAACGTGCCAATCAACTGGCCCATTATCTTATTGAGAAAGGTGTAACGCAGGAAACGCTGGTTGGTATTTCTGTAGAGCGTTCTGTTGAAATGGTTGTAGCGTTGCTTGGGGTGCTCAAAGCTGGCGGTGTTTATGTGCCAATTGATCCTGCCTATCCGCAGGAACGCAAAGATTATATATTGCAGGATGCAGGAATTAAAACTTTACTTACTAAACACTCTGTCATTCAGAGTCCTGTTTTGCAGGACAAAGAATCCCCAAAAGGAAACAATGGGATTCATCACTCCGCAAGCTCCATTTCGCCGGCAGGCGAATCCGACCTTCGGCGTGATCAGAATGCCATCGAATTAGTTTATTTAGATGATTTGAAATTATTGAGCCAGAATACAAATAACCCGGAAGCGCTTGTGCAAGCTGAAAACATGGCTTATATGATTTATACTTCAGGTTCAACCGGCAAGCCAAAAGGCACAATGGTGCAACACAGAAGTTTGTGCAACCTGACAGCCTTTCAGATAAAAGATTTTGAATTAAATGAAACTTCCCGCTGTTTGCAGTTTGCTTCATTTAGCTTTGATGCATCTGTCTCAGAAATATTTACAACACTTATAAGTGGTGCAACCCTTTATCTGGCCTCCAAAGATGATTTGATGCCGGGACCAGGATTAATCCGCACCTTAAAAGAAAACAAAATCTCAGTGGTAACTTTACCGCCTTCCGTTTCCGCCTTACTAAGAGACGAAAAATTCCCTGAATTGAAAACACTCGTTTCAGCCGGAGAAGCTTTGCCTGTCGATTTGGCCAATCACTGGCATATTGGGCGTAGGATGCTGAATGCTTATGGCCCAACCGAAAACACAGTTTGTGCAAGCAGTTTTGTTATTGATACTAATTTGTCCGGCAATAACGTCCCGATTGGGAATCCTATTGATAATGTTCAGCTTTATATTCTTGATAACAATTTGCAGCCAGTTCCGGTTGGTATTCCGGGCGAATTGTGCATCGGCGGGTCAAGCCTGGCACGCGGTTATTTTGGCAAACCAGATTTGACTGCGGAAAAGTTTATTCCAAATCCTTTTGTAAATACTGAAGGATCACGTTTGTACCGCACGGGCGATTTAGCTCGTTTTCTGGCTGATGGAAATATCGAATTTTTAGGGCGTATTGATGACCAGGTAAAAGTACGCGGTTTCAGAATTGAATTGGGAGAGATTGAAAATGCAATCATAGAAAATGAAGCCGTTAATGATGCGGTTGTTATAGTCCGTGAAGATGTACCAGGCGATAAAAAAATCGCTGCATATTTTACTTCCGGTCAAAATGAGTTTTCCGGATTAGATCTACGCAATTATTTAGGCGATCAGTTACCTGCTTACATGGTGCCTTCTGCTTTTGTTAAAATGGATACATTTCCATTAACTGCAAATGGCAAAATCGCTAAGCGTGCCCTGCCCCAACCCGAATATGACCGCAGTGCCATCAAGGCAGAATTTGTTGAACCGCGCAATGAAAATGAAGAAAAAGTAGCGGCCATCTGGAAAGATGTATTAAATCTTGAAAAGGTGGGCGTACATGATAATTTCTTTGAAATTGGCGGGCATTCGTTAATTGCCACGCAACTTGTCTCTCGCATCCAGAAAGAGTTTGAGATCATATTTGAATTAGGTTTTATTTTTGAAGCTCCTAGTATTGCTGAGCTCTCTTTAAAAATTGAAGAAGCCCGTTTTAGCCAACCGGCTTTAGAAACACCTCCCGTAAATATTGTGGATCGTTCCCAGCCAATTCCACTTTCTTTTGCCCAGCAACGCCTGTGGTTCCTCGACCAACTTGTTCCAAACAGTGCCATGTACAATCTTCCATCGGTGGTGCGCCTGAAAGGTAATTTAAAAACAGGTTTGCTTGAAAAAACCATCCTGGATTTAACGATCCGTCATGAAACCTTACGCACAACATTTGATATGATTGATGGCAAAGCAGTTCAGGTTATTTCAGAAAGAGCCGGATCAAATCTTAATATTATCGATCTTGAAAATGTGAATGAAGCAGAGCGCGAGGAGGAAGCCCTAAACTTTGCCCAAAATGAAATCCAACAATCTTTTGATTTAACAACAGGGCCGCTCTTTAGGACATTCCTGGTAAAAGTTTCTGATGATGACCATATTTTCATTATGAACATGCATCATATAATTTCTGATGGCTGGTCGATGGGTATTCTTGTTCGTGAGATTGCCACCATTTACAATGCTCATTCTACAGGTACAAATGCACGATTGCCACAACTCAAATTTCAGTATGCCGATTTTGCCAACTGGCAGCGTGAGTGGCTGCAAGGCGAGGTTTATGACCGGCAGCTTAGTTATTGGAAAAATCAACTGACAGGATTACCGCCATTAATAAATTTACCTTTGGACAGACCACGTCCGGCAATCCAGACATACAATGGCAACACACTAAGTTTCAATTTTGACAGCACGATAAACGAATCGCTAAAGAATTTCTGTAGAACTGAGGGCGTTACCAGTTTTATGACTTTGCTGGCTGCATTTCAGGTTTTGCTGGCCCGCTATTCCGGCCAGACTGACCTTGCTGTAGGAACGCCAATTGCCAATCGCAACAATGCGGATCTTGAGCCGTTGATTGGTTTTTTTGTAAACACCCTGGTTATTCGGAGCGATCTTTCTGATAACATTTCTTTTAGCGATTTAGTAAAACAGGTGCGCACAACGGCATTGGGTGCATATGCCAATCAGGATATTCCATTTGAAACCATTGTTGATGCTGTTGCCCCAAATCGCGAGATGAGTTACACACCGTTGTTTCAGGTTATGTTTGTAATGCAAAACACACCCGAGATTGGCGCAATGGAGACGAGCGATTTTTCCATCGAACCTATTGATGGTGAAGGAACGCTGGCCAAATTTGATTTGACCGTTACGCTGGCAGAATCATCTCATGGCATTCAGGGATCATTTGAATTTAATACCGATCTTTTTGATAACACGACCATTGAACGCATGATGGGTCATTTTGAAACTTTGTTTTCGGGACTATTAGAAAATCCGCAACAATCGGTTACAAGAATACCAATAATTTCCAACGCAGAGCAGCAAGAAATTATAAAGCTTCAAAACAAAACACCACAAGTTTTTGAATCAAACCGCTGCGTGCATGAAATTTTTGAAGAACAAGTAGAAAAAAATCCAGACAACATTGCACTTGTTTTTGAAGAAGCAAAAATGACTTACCGGGAATTAAACAAGAAATCCAATAAGCTTGCCAACTATCTTGTAAAGATTGGCATTAAACCCGGCGATCTTGTCGGACTTACGGTTGAACGCGATCTTGACATGGTTATTGCTCTCATTGGAATTCTGAAAGCCGGCGCTGCTTATGTTCCACTTGATCCAGCTTATCCTGTAGAACGCCTTGCTTTAATTCTTGAAAATTCCCAGGTGCCTCTGATTTTAACCCAGGAAAAATTGAAAGAGAACCTGCCGGATAATAGTGCAAACATTGTTTATTTAAATAAAGTATGGCAGGAAATTGACAAAGAAAATGAATCAAATCTGAATTTAAAACACGATCCATTAAATACAGCTTATATCATTTACACTTCCGGCTCTACTGGTAAGCCAAAAGGCGTAATGGTCAGTCATGCAAATGTAGGGCGGCTCTTTACAGCTACCGAAGCCTGGTATAATTTTGATGGAAATGATGTCTGGACATTTTTCCATTCTTATGCTTTCGATTTTTCTGTTTGGGAATTATGGGGTGCTCTTTTTTATGGTGGCCGGGTTGTAATTGTACCATACTTATTAAGCCGTTCGCCACAAGATTTTTACAAACTTCTTGTTAAGGAGAAAGTTACTGTTCTCAGCCAGACACCATCGGCTTTCCAACAGTTAAATCACGCAGAAGAAGTGCTTGGCAGAAATGACGATCTGGCTTTGCGTTATATAATTTTTGGTGGTGATACTTTAGAGTTGCAAAGCCTGCGTCCATGGTTTGAAAGGCACGGAGATCAAAAGCCGCAACTTGTAAATATGTATGGGATTACTGAAACAACAGTCCATGTTACGTACAGGCCAATAAATTTTAATGATTTGGATACGGCCACAGGCAGTGTTATCGGTGAGCCAATCCCGGATCTGCAAATTTACGTTCTGGATGAAAACCTGCTGCCCTCACCGATTGGAGTGCCGGGAGAATTGTATGTTGGTGGTGCCGGCGTTGCCCATGGTTATAATAAGCAGCCGGATTTGAGCGTAGAAAGATTTATCCCCGATCCGTTTAGCACTAATCAAAATCAGCGTTTATACCGTACCGGCGACTCAGCGCGTCTTTTACAAAATGGAGATTTGGAATATCTTGGCCGAATTGATCACCAGGTACAGTTGCGAGGTTTTCGTGTGGAGCTTGGGGAAATTGAAAGTGCACTGGCGCGGCACCCTCTTGTGCGCGAAACAATTGTTCTTTTACGTGAAGATACGCCGGGCGATAAAAAACTGACGGCATATGTTGTGACAGAAAAGAACGAAGCTGTTTCCGTAAGTGAATTTCGCAAATTTATGCAGGATTATGTCCCGGATTATATGGTGCCTGCTGCATTTATTATTCTTGAGCAATTTCCTCTTACGGCCCATGGTAAAATCGACCGAAGAGTTTTGCCGCTACCAAGCGCGGAACGGCCCGAATTGGAAAACCAGTTTGAAGAAGCTCAGGATGAAATCCAAAAAACATTGGTTGATGTTTGGTCACAGATTTTAAATGTAGAACGTATCGGTATCCATGATAACTTTTTTGAACTGGGTGGCGATTCAATTTTGATGATACAAACTATTGCCCGATCAAAACAAGCCGGTTTATACATGACGCCAACCCAGGTTTTTCAAAATCCTTCCATTGCGGCACTTGCCAAAATAGTAACAAGTGTGGAGGAGTTTGAGGCCGAACAAGGTTTGGTAACCGGACAAGCGCCGTTAACACCTATTCAACACTGGTTTTTTGATCATCATCAAGAACATCCGCATCAGTTTAATACCTCTATGATTTTAGAGCTTTTCCAAAAAGAACCAATTAATGTGGATGTTTTGGAGAAATCAGTTTTAAAATTGATGGAACATCATGATGTGTTGCGCGCTTCGTTCAAAATTGAGAAAAATACCCGGTATCAAACATTTGAGAATTTACCAGAAAAAGCACCTGTCAAGTATGTCGATCTTTCTTCCTTCAGAAAAGGAAAACAAAAAAAATCGATCGAAGAAGAAGCTGCCCGGATTCAGCAAAGTTTTGTATTGGAAAATGCCCCTCTGATGAAGGTTGTCTTTTTTGAATGTGGCAAGAAGGCAAACTCCAAGTTACTTTTTATCTTTCATCACCTGGTAATTGATGGTGTTTCATGGCGGTTGGTTATTGAGGATTTTGTCAGCATCTTTGCCCAGTTTGCCGAAAAGAGGGATGTTAAACTTCCTGAAAAAAGTACATCCTACAAAAAATGGTCAGAAAAACTTTCAGCACATGTTCAATCCGAAGAGATGGAAAAAGAGAGTGCTTTTTGGAAAGCCTTGGCAGACAAACCATTTACAGGCTTGCCACTAGATAAACCAGGTGGTGCAAACACCTATGGCGCCACAAAAGCAATCACTATGGGATTTGGGGTTGAAAACACTAAACAATTGCTTCAGGAGGTGCCTAAATTACTAAACAGCCAAATTAATGATATTTTACTTGTAGCTCTGCTGCGAACGGTTGAAAAGTTTAGCGGATTAAGAAGCGCTCTAGTTGAAATGGAAGGTCATGGACGGGAAGATTTATTTGAAGATGTCGATGCTTCAAGAACTGTTGGTTGGTTTACAAGTATTTTCCCTGTTCACCTAAGTATTGAAAATGCTACAAATATTGCAGAAGAAGTCCGGCTGGTTAAAGAACAGCTTGCAGCTGTACCAAATCATGGTGTTGGATTTAATATTTTAAAATATCTTAGTCCGGATAAAAATATTCGTCAAACACTGAAAGGACTGCCAAAAGCTGAGATTAATTTCAACTATCTTGGACAGTTTGATCAGGGTGGCCGGCAGACAAAACAGTCGGCGAAAGTCCCATTCCGGCAATCGGTGGAAAATGTTGGCGCCGAACAACATCCGGATGATGAACGCAGTGCCCAGTTATATATTGTTGGCGTAGTAAATGGCGGTCAACTAAGTACGCGGTGGTTATATAGCACAAATGTTTTTAAGGACAGCACGGTTAAAAAAATTGCCAAAAACTATTTGGCTGAATTAGAGACGATTGTAAATTCTGTAATAAACTAATTGGGTTGCTGTAAAAACGGGGATTCTTCACTACACTTCGTTTTGTTCAGAATGACAGGCAATAAATATAAAATTTGGAGAAAATGTGCAGGCATTAGTCGGAATCACGCTAGGTGATTTGTTTAAACTGTTTAAAGAAAATAATTACAAGATTGAAGGAAAATACTGGAAGCGGGTATTGTTTTTGTTTATCTCAGGTTTGATCAACTCTCGAGACCGCAAGAAAGAAGACAAACTTTTTGGCGCAAAAATCCATGATGTAAAAATAGAAAAGCCTCTGTTTATCCTCGGTCACTGGAGATCTGGAACAACTCTATTACATAGCCTGATCTCAATGGATGAACAATTTGCTTTCTCAAACTTATTCCAGGTTTCGCGCCCTCATCAATTTCTATTTCGCGGTGAGATGATGGAAAAAAGATTTGCCCAGGCCAAAGCCCAAAACCGCCCAATGGACAACATGAAAGTTACTTTTCGCGATCCCGGAGAGGATGAATCCGGGCTTTCAGTTCTGTCACAACGTTCGCCGTTAATTGGCTGGACATTTCCCGATAATCATTCATATTATACAAAATATCACACCTTTGCAGATGTTCCCAATGAAGATTTGGAAAGATGGCAAGAAAGCCTGTTATATTTTTTCAAGAAGCTGACATGGTTGTATAATAAGCCGTTGGTATTAAAATCCCCCAATCACACAGCGCGCATAAAAATACTATTGGAAATGTTCCCGGATGCACGTTTTGTACACATTAGTCGTGATCCCTACACGGTATTTTTATCAACACAAAGGCTGTATAATAAAATGCTGCCACTTACCTGTTTGCAAACTCCTGACTTAAACAAATGGGATGACAACATTATAAACGATTACAAAACAATGTATGATGCTTATTTTGAACAAAAATCATTAATTCCTGAAAACCAATTTTGCGAAATAAAATTTGAAGACCTGGAAGAGAACAAAATTGCTGCAATAGAAAAGATTTATTCCAAACTTAATCTTGATAATTTTGGCCAGCTAAAAACAAAAATTCAAGAATTTGATAAAGAACACAAAGATTATAAGAAAAATAAGCACATCGAAATTTCACAGGATCTTGTAGAAAAAATCAATACAAAATGGGAAATGGCATTTACCCGGTTTGGATATGCAAAAAGAAAAACTGACTAAAATATCCTGCGAAATAATGATCTAACAACACAGGATTTATTTTGGATTTATCAATCATTACAGGTAAGTTTGGCGCTTATTTTTATCAAGGCAAAAATGGCAAAGAAAAAGAAAAAAACAACAAAATCTCATAAGAAAAAACAAAAAACTGTTGTAAAAAAAATCGAGAAGAAGAAAGAAATAGTTGAACCTCAGGAACCAAAAGTTGAGGTAGAAAAAAAGCCGGAAAAGCTTTTTACAAAAAACTATTTACTTCTTTGGCAAGGCCAGCTTGTAAGTAAATTTGGAACAAAAATTTATTTAATTGCCATAATCCTTTGGCTTCAGGAAAATACCGGATCAAAAACGATTGTGTCACTTTTTAGTGCTTCATCATCTTTGCCACTTGTAGTAATGGCCATTTTGGGCGGAGCTGTAGCCGACAGGTTTTCCAGAAAAAAAATCATTGTTTTAAGCGATTTCTTAAGTGGCGTAACAATGCTCCTCGTGGCCTCTTTTTTCTTTTTTAATCCAGATTACAGCATTCTATTATTGGTGTTTATTTTTGGTCTGACTATAATTTCATCTACAACACAAGCATTTTTTGGCCCTGCAATTAGTGCATCAATACCGGACATTGTTCCAGAGAAAAGAGTTGCCGGGGCAAACTCGATGGGCAAATTATCAGACAGCATTTCGATGTTTTTTGGAACAGGGCTTGGAAGCATTTTATATAATGCCATCGGGATGCCCCTTGTAATGATAATTAATGGAGTGTCATTTATATTTTCTGCCATTAGTGAATCGTTTATAAAAATCCCACAGAGAATTCCTGAAAAAGCAAAATCCTTTTCCAAATATATTGAAGTATTTAAAACTGATCTTAATGAAGGCCTCGCATATATTAAAAAAAACCGAGGTCTAAACCGTTTATTAATGCTTTCAATTGTTACCGGATTTTTTGCTGCCTCGATTGCAGCCTTAATGGTTTTTTATGTAAAAGAATTTTTAGGATTGGATAATGAGTGGTTCAGTATTTTTCTCATTATTTCTGGTATTGGATCACTAATAGGATCAATAACAGCCGGTATATTAAATCTCCATGGAGATACGCGTAAACGCCTGTTACTTTTGTTTATGCTTTTGGAAGCTGTTGGTTATACCTTTCTTGTGCAAGTAGAAACAGCTACTCCGGCATTAGTTTTATTTACAATTGGCGGATTTTTCAGCGGTTTTACGGTTGTAAATATCTTTACAATTATGCAAATCACCATTCCAAGTGAAATCCGTGGACGCGTTCTTGGTGCCATGACAACTTTGTCCGGTAGCTTTCAACCTTTGGGAATTATGATTGGCGGTGTTACAGCAGATATTATTGGACTTAAGCTTGTTTTTATCATTGCCGGTAGCTTGATGTTTCTTTTTGTTTTAATTTTTTCCTTTAACCGAGACCTAAGGAAACTTTTAGCTCATCAAACAGCAGAACAAATGGCGCCAACAGGATTCACCTACAAAATAAAAACAGTAGACAGCGATAAAATTAATGAACAAAAAGAACAATATTTAGAAGAACAATTAAAAAAATCAAGGAGTGAATTATGAGTCGTGAAGAGCAAGAAGATAAAACGATTTATAAAGTTGTTTTAAACCATGAAGAGCAATATTCAATTTGGCCTGCTGATCGTGAAAATGCACTGGGTTGGCGGGATGAAGGCACAACTGGCCTAAAACAGGAATGTCTGGATCATATCAAAGAAGTATGGACTGATATGCGCCCGTTAAGTTTGCGCCAAAAAATGGACGGTTAATAGAAAGCAAGAATTATTGAGTTTTTGAATTGTTGAAATAATTGGCTGCATTATTTTAGTTTGCCCATTAAATCATTTATTCTCTTATTCAATAATCCCTTTTATTTATTATGAAATACCAAAACTCAAATCCCTGGATTGTAAAGTTAAAACCAAATCCTAATGCAAAGCTTAAATTGTTTTGTTTGCCTTTCGCAGGTGGCAGCAGCGTTGCCTATCGTGACTGGAATGACGTATTACCAGCAACGGTTGAATTGTGTGCGATTGAAATACCCGGCCGTGGACAACGTTTAGGCGAGCCTTTACTAAAAAACCTGCCAGAGCTTGTTACAAAACTAGCAGAGGGAATTAAAGAAGAACTTGACAGACCCTTTGTCTTATTCGGCCATAGTATGGGAGCAGCTACCGGTTTTGAATTAACACATTTATTACAATCCAAATATCAGAAAACCCCAGAACATCTATTTTTCTCAGGACGTGGCGCACCGCAGATACCTGAACGTGATGAACCAATTCATAAGCTGCCCAAGAATGAATTTATTGATAAAATTCGCAGTTTTAACGGGACCCCAAAAGAAGTGCTTGCTCATGAAGAATTGATGGAGTTGGTTATTCCGATTATTCGTGCAGATTTTGAAGTGTGCGAAACATATAACTACCAACAACGCGCTCCACTCAATATACCTATGACAGTCCTTGGCGGTTTGAGTGATGAAGATATCAATAAATCAGATTTGGAATCCTGGGGTATTCATACACAAAATGAATTCAATATCCGTATGTTTCCTGGTGGACATTTCTATCTTCAGGATCAGGTGCATGCTCTGGTACAAACAATTCTGCGCGATCTTAATAACCATTTCAATCTAAATAGCTAAATCCATGGAAACGACATATTGGCGTGAAGCAAACGATCAAGCTTATGTATTAAATAACAACGTCCATATTTGGCTGATTAGATATGACCAATCTGAAAGCATTTTAGCTGAATCAGGCATCATTTTGTCCAAAGAAGAAAAGGAACGAGCATCCCGCTTTCATTTTGAAATTGATCACAGGCGTTATTCTGTCACACGAAGTCTTCTAAAAAAAATATTAGGAAAAATCCTATCCAAACCTGCACTGAAAATAAAGTTCACTTTTAATAAATACGGAAAACCGGAACTTGTACAGCAATCAGAAAAAATATTCTTCAACGTAAGCCATTCCGGTAACCTTGGTTTAATTGCCATAAGTGACATTGCACAAATTGGTGTTGATGTAGAAAAATACCGGGAGGAAATGATTACCGGTGATATTGCAAAAAGGTTTTTTTCCGATTTAGAAGTTACGGAATTTCTGAGTTTAAATGAGAATGAAAAATTGCAGGGCTTTTTTAATTGCTGGACACGAAAAGAGGCGTTTATCAAAGCGGTTGGGAAAGGATTATCAATTCCCTTAAATACATTTGATGTCTCACTTATACCAGGTTCGCAGACAGAACTACGCGATGTGCGTTATAAAAATGAAACTGCAGATGGCTGGCATTTAAGTGATATTAAGGTTGATTCTGGGTACGCTGCCGCTTTTATTATTAAGGCAAAGACCTTCTCTGTTAATTATTGGTACACTTGTTAGAGAAGAATATGCATGAGTGATATAGTTGCTTTGACATGAACTTGTAATACGTTAAATTAGTTCTAAATTCCGATAATTAAATCCGCTTAAAAAAAAATCTTCCATGCGACTTATTTTTATAGCATTAATTACAATAGCACTTCTACTCAGATGCGAAGCACCGCGCGTAAATCCATTTGATCCAAATGGTGATAATTATCAGGGCGACACACCTACCCTGAGTGACACCAAATTTTATTCAATATTTGAAAACTTCAATTCGCGCACTACACTCATGTTTCAAACCCAAATAAACAGCGGTCAAATCAATAATACTGTAACAAATGCATCATTAAAGTTGAACAATTTTATTTTTGAAAAAGAGTTAGACATTTCAATAAATGATGGCCTTCCACAATACCATCTTACCATTCGCTTAGAAGAAATCGACTCTACTTTAAGTCCTGCAAATATTGTTGAAAAAGATTTTTCTCTAAGAGTAAAAACCACTACCGGAGATTCATTTTTATTTTCTCCATTTAATATCCGCAGGGTTATAATGGAAGATTTTAATAGGGATAGTCATATTCCACGGGATGGATCTATTGAAACCGGTAATATTCTTTTTAAATGGCAACCAGTCCAACTTAATTATAATTTCAGCTACCAGCTTGAAATTTTTTCGCTTCAGCGGTTGGAGTTGATTGCAGAAATTAATGATATCCCCTCCGATAGTTCTCAATATTTACTACAGGATTTACAAATACTAAACAACCTTGATGCTGAAGATAATATTTGGTCTTTGTATATTATTGACAGTTTGGGAAATAGAAATAAGTCTCATTTTAACTTATTTAATTATTCGAAATAATGATGGAAAACCTGTTTACAAATATTAAAGAAGATCATCTTGAGTTTATTTTTAGCCTGACAAAGCTGATGGCAGATGAACAGGATGAACATAAAATTTTGGATATTCTTTTATCTCAGTTAAACCAAAAAACAGGTGCTGAGATTGGGGCCTTTATATTTTACAACAAAGCTGAAGACAAATTCGAAACAAAAACAGTAAAAAAATCATTCCAGGATAAACTTGAGGAGATTTACTTTTCTGAAACTGTTTTTCGAAGGATATTAAAAGAGCGGGAGGCAATTTTAACATTCGATACATCTGAAGACGATTCGTATCAAGGTATTAAGAGTGTTGAAATAAATAAAATTCATGCCATTTTAGCCTTCCCTCTAATCGTAAAAAAAGAACTTTACGGAATTATGTATTTTGACAGCCGCGAAAACCGGCAAAGTTTTAACGAAGGTTCCAGGCAGCTATTATCGTTTTTCGCTCCAATTGCCTCCTTAACCCTGGAACAGGCTCTGTCTGCAAAAGAGATAACAAAAGAAAACCTTTTATTAAAATCACAGCTTGAAAGCCAAATAGAGTTGCCTAAAATGGTTGGCGAATCTCCGGTTATGAAACAGTTATACAGACTTGTAGCAAAGGTTGCCCCATCGGATGTATCTGTTTTAATAAATGGCGAAAACGGTACAGGCAAGGATTTGGTAGCCCAGGCAATTCATGATTTGAGCAATCGAAAAGCCAAACCTTTTATTGCCCAATTTGTTGGTAATATTCCTGCTTCAATTTTGGAAAGTGAACTTTTTGGATATAAAAAAGGGGCGTTTACCGGAGCCGGAAATGATAAGCCAGGACTTTTTGAAGCTGTTAATGGCGGCACTTTATTTCTTGATGAAATTGGAGAGCTAACAGCAGATTTACAAACAAAATTATTGCGCGTCCTTCAAAACCAGGAAATTAAAAGGCTGGGCGAAAATATGGTCCGCAAGATTGATGTTCGCATTATTGCCGCAACCAATCGTGATTTAAAGAAAATGATAAAGGACGGGACATTTCGCGAAGATTTATATTACCGGCTGAATGTTATTACAATTGTTGTTCCTCCTTTGCGGGAAAGAAGAACAGATATTCCACTTTTAGCGAACCATTTTTTAAAAGATGAATTAAATAATCCAGAAATGTCCATATCGCAAAAAGCATTAAAGAAATTAATCGGTTACAATTGGCCCGGAAATGTACGTCAACTGGAAAATTTGGTTAAGCGTGCCTGTATTTTGTCTTCCGAAAACCAGATTTCTGAGGATGATATAATTTTTGATGAACTTGAAGACGAGTTTAATGGGACGTTAGAGGAATTCAAGAACAAGCTTATTATTCAGAGAGTAAATGAATTTAAAGGCAATAAAACCCTTGCAGCCAAAAGCCTTGATATCTCTTTGAGATCTTTGCAGCTTAAAGCAAAAGAGCTTGGGATTTGATTTTAGAAGTAAGAAGAAAAACACATTAAAAATGAAAAAAGAAATAGCAAATTACGAAATACTGGAAACAATTTCAGAGAATGGTCCCGTCTCTGTTTATCTTGCTATTCATAAAATCTTAAATAGAAAAACACTGCTTAAAGTACATCACAGTGACGATACAAAACTCATAAAACGCTTTGAAGAAGAAGCTCGAATCGTTGCAGATTTAGACCATCCTTCAATTGTGGCCATTTATGATTATGGCCGTGCCTCGCAAAATGAATTTTATATTTCCATGGAATATGTAGAAGGTGGCAATTTAAACAGCTATTTAGAAAACCACGATCTAACCATTGATGATAAAATTAAATTATGTTATCAAATTGGAAATTGCATCAAAGTTATTCACCAGCATGGCTATATTCACCGCGACTTAAAACCGCAAAACCTGCTCGTAGATAAAGAAGGATTTGTAAAACTAACTGATTTTGGTATCTCCTTTCACGAATCGCTTAAACGGACAACTCCAGATGGGAAATTATTAGGTACCCCGCTTTTTATGTCGCCAGAGCAAATAAATAACCTGCCTGTAACAAAGCAAAGTGATCTGTATTCTCTTGGTGTCATATATTACCAGATATTTTCAGAATCCAATCCATTTGATGCTCCAAACTTTGGTGAAATTTTTTCCAGGATTTTGTCATTTTGCCCGGAAGATTTATCAAAAGTAATGCCTGAAACGCCGGATTGGTTTTCAAAACTGACAAACTCATTAATCGAAAAGGAAGCTGCAAATCGACCTGAATCAATTCAAAAAGTAACTTCTATTTTTGAGCAAAATATCCAAATGGAGAATGGAAATAATGATTCAGGAAAAGTAATTAAAAGAAAATTCAATTTCAGTTACTTTTTAGTTCCGATATTGATAATATTTTCTGTGGTATTTTATTTTAAACAGTTTAATAAAATTGAAACAAAATCAGATCTCAGCGATAGCTTGTCCACATTATCAAGTTTACAAGACAGCCTAAAACAGAATCCGGTAAACACAAATAATATTACTGAAACAGATTCATCAAAAGTAAACATCCCAATAACTGAAAATATAGAAAATACTCCAAATAACCAGATACAACAATCTGAAAAAAGAGAAACAAAATTTTTTATAAATACATACCCGTGGTGCCGTGTATATCTAAATTATAAACTAATCGATACTACACCTTTGAAAGATTCGATTATTGTTAAGCCTGGGAAATATCTCCTGGGATTGCAAAACTCCGGTTATCCCTCGTGGAGCGATAGTATAGAAATAAACAAGAATATGACAAATATTTTTAGTTATAACCTGGATTCAATTTTTTATAAGCTGGAATTAACTGTTCAGCCATGGGGCAAAGTTTTTATTGACGGTGATTATTATGGAACAACCCCATTAAATAAACCAATCGTTTTGAGCAAAAAAAACAAAACATTATTAATTGAAAATCAATATTACAATAGCTATACTGATACACTTATTTGGGATGGGCAACCAGTTATTAGCAAAAATATCATCCTTAATGAAAAAATTAAAAATTAGTATATGAATAAACTGATTGTTTTCCTGTTACTTGCAACGTTCACTTTTGCGCAAGATAATTCTAAAAACATAAAAGATCTCGAGCAGGATTTTATCTCTTTTGATTATGAGAAAGTATTACAAAAGGGGCGATTCATTCTTGCGGATTCTTACACAACCAAATCCGATAGTTTAACCATTTTTACATATATGTTAAACTCAGCCTATGCCTTAAATGATACAAGCCTGGCAAAATCAATAATTATCTCTATCTTAAAAACAGACTTGAATCATTCTTTAAACCCAAAGAAAACTTCACCTAAAATAATAGAGTTCTTTAATCATGTGAAAACAGAGGAAAACCTTTTCCCAACAAAGCCCGTGAAAAAAGATGATGAACTCAATCCTGTCAGAATTAAAAAAGAGACTCCATGGATTTCAGTTTCATCTGTTCTTTTACCTGGTAGCGGACATTTAATAAAAGGTGAAAAACAAAAAGGCTATATCCATTCTGCGATTTCTGTTGGTTTGATGGCTGGTATTGTAGTCAGTCATATAAAAACCAATGACAATATGGATCTTTATCATAAAGCAAAAGGCAATGCAAATTATAATGCGCTATATGATGATTACAATAGTGCATACAAGACAAGATCAGTGCTGATTGGAGCTTATTTAATTTGGGGGTTATACAATATTTTTGAAATAAACAACCAAGATCAATTCGTCTCCTTAAAAACAGTTTCTGATGGAAGTAAAACCGAATTATTATTAAGCTATCATTTTTAAAATAGATCAATCAATATCTCGCTTCTTTACATAACCGTTTAATAGTTACAAAACTTAATATCACCCAATAATTAGGAGGAAGATATGCGTTTAACTGCTCTACTGCTTTCTATATTTGTAGTTGTACTTTTTTTAACTGGTTGTCAGAAAAAAAGTGAACTAAAGATAGATTTTGAGAAGTATACTTTGGCCAATGGTTTAGAAGTTATTCTTCATACAGATAAATCCGACCCAATTGCTTCTGTTGCAGTTGTGTACCATGTTGGAAGTAACCGCGAGTTAAAAGGACGGACAGGCTTTGCTCACTTGTTTGAACATATGTTATTTCAAGAATCACAACATGTAGGACAGGATCAGTTTTTTAAGAAGATCCAGGGTTCCGGTGGCACATTGAATGGATTTACTTTTGAAGACGGTACCGGCTATTATGAAGTCGTTCCCAAAAATGCGCTGGAAATGGCAATGTGGTTGGAATCTGATCGCATGGGTTGGTTGTTAAGCACAGTAACGGATGAAGCGTTGCTAAACCAAAAAGACGTTGTTCAAAATGAAAAAAGATTTCGCGTGGACAACAGACCTTATGGACATACAAACTACATTATTCATAAACTTCTTTATCCGGAAAACCATCCTTATAACTGGCAGGTTATTGGTGAACTAGAAGACATAGGTAATGCAACACGTGATGATGTTGTTGATTTTTATAAGAAATGGTACGGTCCAAATAATGCCACACTGGTAATTGCAGGTGATTTGGATATTCCACAAACCAAAGAGTGGGTAGAAAAATATTTTGGTGAAATAAAAAGAGGCGAAGAAACTACTGATCCAAAACCACAGCATGTTTCATTGGATAAAACCAAGCGTGTTTCATTTGAAGATAATTTTGCTTCTTCTGCTGAACTAAATATGGTGTTTCCAACTGTCGAACAATATACAGATGATTCTTATGCATTGGATTTATTAACAGATTTATTGTCTGACGGAAAAAAGGCCCCATTTTATAAAGTAATCGTCGAAGAGAAAAAACTTGCCCCAAGAGCTTATGCCTATGTAAATCCTATGGAAATTACCGGCCAGGTGCGTTTTAATGTACGGGCATTCCCTGGAAAAAATTTGCAGGAAATTGAAGATGCCGTTTTTGAAGCATTGGCTCGTTTTGAAGCTGAAAGTTTCACTGAAGCAGATCTAAATCGGATTAAAGCAAAATCTGAGACTAATTTTTACAATGGAATTTCCAGTATTTTAAGCAAGTCTTTTCAGCTAGCCTTTTATAATGAATATGCGGGCTCACCAGGTTATGTCACAAAAGATATTGAGAGAAAACTTGCAGTAACAAAAGAAGACATTATGCGGGTTTACAATACTTATATCAAAGACAAAAATTATGTACTAACCAGTTTTGTCCCCAAAGGGAAACTTGAGCTTAGTGCAAAAGATTGTGAACTGTTTCCATTAAAAGAAGAAAAAATTGATATTGCCGGTTTAAATGCAGCTCAAGAAGAAAAAGGTGAAAAAGCTGAAGTAGAAAAAATCCCTACAGAATTTGATCGGTCAGTTGAGCCGAAAAAAGGTGCTGCACCTGCTTTAAATTTACCAGATGTTTGGACACATACTTTCAGTAATGGTTTAAAAATGTATGGAATTGTACATGATGAATTGCCATTGGTACAATACAGCCTGACTGTTAACGGCGGCATGCTTTTGGATAAGCCTGAAAAAATTGGAGTGGCAAATCTTATTTCTGATATGATGATGGAAGGAACCGCCAATAAAACTCCTTTGGAACTGGAAGAAACCATTGACGGTCTTGGAGCAAATGTTAATATGTTTACAGGCAAACAATCTATTGGTTTAACTGCCAATATGCTCAAATCCCGTACGACTGATGTTGCTAAAATTGTTGAAGAAATTATTACCCAGCCACGATGGGACGAAAAAGAATTTGCCCGAATTAAGACTGAAACAATCGAAGCCATAAATCGCCAGAAAAGCGATCCGGGTTCGGTTGCCAGAAATGTCTGGGCCAAGCTGTTATATAAAGACCACATTTTAAGTAATAACACCTACGGGTCTGAAGGATCAGTAGAAAATATTTCAATAGATGATTTAAAGAACTTTTATACTGAGAATTTTTCGCCTTCAGTAAGTTATATAACCATCGTAGGCAGTGTTTCTAAAGATGAGGCAATTAAATTATTTTCACCTCTTGAAGAAAAATGGCAAGCAAAGGAAGTAACTTTTGCAGAATATGCATTGCCTGAACCTGTTACAAAAAAACAATTATATTTTGTGGATATACCCGGAGCTAAACAATCTCAGATTTATGTTGGAAAATTAGCCCTAAAATATACAGATGCTGATTATTACCCTTCTTATGTGATGAATTATAATTTGGGTGGTAGCTTTAATTCTAATGTAAATATGATATTGAGAGAAGAAAAAGGTTACACCTATGGTGCCCGGTCTGGTTTCTCAGGAACTGAATATCCAGGACCTTTTGCTGCGTCTTCCGCTGTTAGAAGTAATGCTACGGGCGAATCTGTTAAAATATTTAAAGATGAAATTGACTCATATCGTAACGGTATTACAGAGGACGAGCTGGCATTTACTAAAAATGCATTAATTCAATCCAACGCAAGAAGGTTTGAGACATTTGGTGGATTACTTGGAATGTTAAAGAATATTGCCCGTTATAACCTACCTCATAATTATATGCGCGATCGTGAAGAAATAGTGACTAATATGACTTTAGAAAATCATAAAGACCTTGCTAATAAATATTTGCAAACTGAAAATATGATTTTCCTGGTTGTTGGTGATGCTGCAACTCAAAAATCATCTGTTGAAAAACTTGGATTAGGAAAAGCAATAAGTCTGGATAAAGATGGAAATGTTTTAAATTAGATTATTTTACAAAAAGGGATTCTTTTTGAGAATCCCTTTTTTTTATCATTTTTCACACTTTACTATGTAATTATTTCGTCACTATGAAAATATTTCATAGTGTTTTTTTAGTATTTATCAAAATCTCAGTTGTATCCTTCTATTTTCATTTTTTCCTCTTCTAAAAACATTGTTTTTATTAAGCTTACAGCATATTTAGATTATTGCTCAATTTCTGGCACAGATATTGTTTAATAAAAGTTGTTAAAATTTCCCAATACAAATTTGAAGGAGGACTTATGTTCAAACAATTTACTATTCGCACATTTATTGTGTTTATGATTTTTGGTGGAGCTGCATTTGCTCAAATCGCCAATATTTCTGGTACAGTTACAAATGATGGTAAACCAGTTCCCAACACGACATTATGGTTTGCTGCCGATGATACAAGTCTTGGTATACCTGTAAAGCCTGTTGATACAGATACAGCAGGTAATTTTAGCCAAAACTGGTTTACTACACCAACAACAATTACACCGCATGATAGTTTTTCGTACAATCCAATATCTATTTCGGTATCGCCAACAGATTTTCCACCAACAACTACCGTAGACATTGTTTTGGAAACACGGACACAGGATTCCAACTTCTCAGGAACTGTAACTTTTGATGGCGCTGGATATGCCACCGAAATGTTTATGCAAAAACTGCCTTCTGACATTGATCCGGATGATTTTACCGAAGTTGAAAATCTTTATATCTCACCGGTTAATGCTGGCCGCTGGGCGTCTTATTCTTTGACATCTGATGGTAATGGTGATTTTTCAATTGATGTTTTAAATGGCAACTATATTGTTTTTATCCCAGGTACACCCGATGTTCTTCCATCGTGGAGTGTTGTTACTATTCAGGGTGATGTAAGCGGACATCAAATTGATATGCGTAAAAAAGTACATATTTCAGGAGCCGTTTCTAATTCTGAAGGATATGATTATGTAACAATATTTGGACATCCTGTTAACGCTGGCCGTGCTTTTATGGCTGATGCGTGGAATGGAGAATATGACGTAGCTGTTGCACCTGGTGACTATGTACTTCGTTTACAGGCATTTTTCACAGTTGATTCCACTATGCATGTATATACTGTATTTTATGATGGAGTTTACTCACACGATGAAGCAACTGTTGTTGATGCCAGTTCTGATGTAAGCGGAATAAATTTTGATTTACCGGATCCGGTTATTTCTCCTTATACCGTTACCGGAACAGTTACGGATGCCGCTGATGGGTCAGCCATTGTTGGAGCCAGTGTAAATATACTTCCTAAAAATGGTTCACCAAATATGTATATGAGCACTGGAGATGTAACAGATGAAAAAGGTTCTTATTCTATTACCGGCTATACAATGATACCGGAAGATTCCCTTGTAGCATTTGTTTGGGCTGATGGATATTTCTCAGAATTTTATGAAGATGAGGCGACATATTTAACAGCCGATGCTGTTGTTTATCATCCAAATGAAACAGTTACTGTAGACTTTGTACTAAATGCAATAGACACAACTGCAGGATTTGGAATTTCCGGAACAGTTACAGACACATCTGGAAATATTATTGGTTTTGGCCAGGTAACAGCTTATACAACTGATACAAATGTTGGTCAAACTTATGTGCAGATTGATGAAAACGGCAACTATGAGTTTCCAGCAATTTTCCCTACAGGCAGTACCGTTTTATTGCAATGCTGGGTAGGATATGGTTATAAACCACAAATGTATGATGGTGCCGAAACATGGGAAGATGCAACTCCAATCGAAATAGGTACTGATAATATTACAGGTGCTGATTTCAATTTAACACCGGTTCCTGCACGTCGCCCAATTATTGGCTCAATTATTGGATCAGTTAAGCCAAATGGTTTTGGAAAAACCACATCTTCTGATGTATATGCAGGTTCAATGGTTTACGTTAAACAACAAGGTACAGATGAGTGGCAAGAAGTTGATTATGTTGATGAAAATGGTTCTTTTAAACTTGGAATTGAAGGTAAAGGAAATTATGACTTGTTGCTTACATCTCCTGATCGTGAAAACGTAACAGGTAGTGTTGAAGTGAAAAACAACCTGGTCGTTGAAACTGAAATTTCATTAGGCGTAACTGGAATTGGTGACATAAATGAAGCGAAAATTGCAAAATCAAACAAGCTTTATTCAGCATATCCAAATCCTTTCAACCCAAGAACAACTATCAAAGTTGAATTGGTAAAAACAGAAAATGTAAGCCTGACTATTTACAATGTAACCGGACAAAAAGTTAAAACTCTTCACAGAGGTCTTTTACAAAGTGGTTTGAGTAAGTTTGTTTGGGATAGTAAAGACCAGTCCGGCAATGTGGTTGCATCTGGAATGTATTTTATTCAATTGAAAACACAAAACGGTTTACAAACCAAATCTATGATTTTCCTCAAATAAGCTAATCCCTCATAATTAGCTTAACCCCCAATCCCCCGCTAATCCCCGGGGGATTTTTTTTAGATATAAAGTACAAATGAAAAACCCGGCCGAAGAAAATCATGCCGGGTTTTTAGTTTTAGAAGAACTAATGTCTGATTAAATGTTTCAGGCTGGAATTCTATCCGGCTTATGTTTTTTTAGTTTAAATGAGAATTTAGTACCCTCATTAACTTTACTTTCCACAATGATTTTACTCTTATGTGCTTCAACAACTTTTTTAACAATGGCAAGTCCCAATCCACTGCCTCCGGAATCTTTAGACCTGCTCTTTTCTACCCTGTAAAATCTGTCAAAAATATGTGGTAAATCATTTTCAGGGATTCCATCCCCATTATCAATGATATTAATTTCAACAAAACCATTTTCATTTTTTAGTAATAAAGTAACCTTCCCGCCATTCTTGATATAACGAATAGCATTGTCAATCAAATTTGAAATAACACGGTCAATCATGCTGATATCGCCAATAACAAATTCCAGGCTGTTTGGGATTTTAGTAATGAGATTAACAGATTTTGCTTCGGCCTGAGGCTGAAACTTAAGCACAATATCCTGAACAAGCTCAGCTATCGAAAATGATTCCTTTGTTAACTCATTTTGTTTTGTATCCAATTTGGATAGTTCAAAAAGCTCAGTAACAAGTGAGTTCAGGTTTGTTACATTTCTCAAAACAGTTTCAAGAAACAATGTTCTCTCTTCAGGATCCATCTTATCTTCACGCATCAAAATCGTTTCAATATATCCCTGAATAGAAGTTAACGGGCTTCTTAGGTCATGTGATACATTCGCAATAAGCTCGCGCCTTAATCTGTCATTTTTTTTCAATTCATCCATATTCATTTCAATGGTTTCGGCCATATGGTTGAATGCCGTTGTTAATTGCCCCACCTCATCATCACTTTGTACAACAATTCTTTTTCGATAATTACCCTTTTCAAATTCCGTAACGATATCAGTCATTCGACGTAATCGTTTTGTAAGGTTGAAGAATAAAATTGAACCCAAAACGCCGGCAAAAAGTAACGTAACACCAAAAATGATTGCAGTGGTACTTAAAATATAACTGCCTCCAACACCACTCATAACAGTGTCATATAATTCACTTCCAAGAATAATATAAAGATATCCTTTTTTATCTGGGCCAAGATTTATTTCAGTAGCCGAAAACACTTTTTTCTTATCTGGTGTTTTAGGATCATCACCCATAATTGGTAAAGGAACATGCCTTGTTTTGGAAAGGAAAGCCTTGATAGGAGTTGTATTAATTTGGTGCAGCTTAATTTTATCCGGATTTGCAAAATGAGCTGCCAGGTTGCCATCAATGTCGGTTAAATAAATTTCAACGCTCGGATTTAGGTCCATTAAATCGGCGATAATTGTTTCAATGGCCATGTAATCTATACTGTCTTTCAAGTGTGGCTGAAATTTTTTAGCAACATTTTTTGCAAGATAACGATTTATAGTCTGATCAATTTCACAAACAAAATTAAGCGAAGATTGCACCGAAATTGCAATTTGAACACCTCCAAGCAGAACCAAAAGGATCACAAAAACCAACGATATTTTACCATAGAGTGTGCGGAAAAAAGCGCGCATTATTCAAAATCCTCATGTTCGGCAAACTTATAACCAACTCCCCAAACCGTTTTAATAAACTTTGGTTGAGCAGGATCTGTTTCAATTTTCGAACGTAATCGGTTAATATGAGAGTTAACGGTATGTTCATAACCGGTAAATTGATAACCCCAAACAATATTCAGTAAATTTTCACGGGTGTAGGCTTTACCGGGATTAGCGGCAAAAAGGGCTAAAAGGTCAAATTCTTTTGCGGTTAACTCAATATTCTCCCCATTTAACAAAACGCGTCTTTTTTCCATATTGATATTTAGCCAGCCAAAAGATATCTCCGTCACGTCACTACTAACCTGCTCTTCAATAACGGCATTTACACGTCTAATTATTGCTTTAATCCTTGCAATCAATTCTCTAATACTAAAAGGCTTTGTCAGATAATCATCTGCTCCAAGCTCTAATCCCAACACCTTATCAAACTCTTCAGACTTTGCCGTCAACATTAAAATGGGCATACTTTTTTTGTGTTCACGAATTTTTTTACATACATCTAGCCCATTTAACTTCGGTAGCATAACATCGAGTATTACCAATTCATATTCGCTGTCCAGGGCCTTACTCAATCCAAGTTCACCATCTTCAGCGCGGTCAAGGTTTAAATCCAAATCTTTTAAATGCAATTCAAGAAGATCCCCAATATCCGGATCATCCTCAATTATCAAAACTTTCTTTTCCATAATAATTGTCTCCTGTTTAAAATATAAATTATTATAAAACGGACCTCTCACATTTATATCACGTGATATTCAAGAATAGTAGAAAATAAAACTAATTTATAAAACTGCAGGAAGTGAGAAAAGAAATTATTGGTACTCGACACTTATATATTCCGGATGCAGACGAAAATCGCCAAAACCAGTATGATCTTCAAATAGAAATATTTTGCGAAGTGAATAATAACGCCAGACTTCATATGGCCTGGTTTCCAATTCAAATGGATGTCTTTCAATATCTTCAGGATGTCCAAACTTGATTAGAATTCTGCCGCGATCCGTTGTCCAGCCGTGATTACTTAAACCGGAAAAATGCTCATTGGCATAATTTATTCTTTTAAAATATTCATCCATTAGCTCATTTTTTTTTGTTTTAGGATCTGGATCGCGCTGTGCCCAGAACTTTTTAAAATAGGCCTGCTTATCAGTCAATTCTGCTTCCAGATAAAAACTTAAACTGTCAGGATTAATGATGTAAACCATCTGATTTAAAGCGAGGTTTAAATCGAAAGAATTATGTGGTACAGATTTCCAAAAAAATGTAATATTTTTTGAGGTCTCGGAACTGTTACCATCTACGGTAACTTTTATATTAATTTCGTATTTGTTCTCTTTAAACATATTTTTATCAATTTTTAAAATATGAGACGTGATATTGGCTTTCACTAATTTTGAAGTAAGAGAATCAAATTCCGTTTTATTTTTAGAACCATTAAATTTGTAGTTTATTTTTACAGGTAAATTTATTTTTTCAGAATAAACATTAAAATAAATATAAAATTCACCATCTTTAATCGTAAAATTTTCTCCAAGTATAGGTTCATAATCTTTTAGCATACCTGCTGAATCAAGTTTAACAGAATTCAAAAAGAGGATATCACTAATAGATATATTTTCATCATAATAATTGGGGATTTCTATCTGCATTGTTTTTTGTGCAGATTGGTTTGTTGTCAGATCCACTGTTCTGAGTAAAACTTTATATTCACCTGGTTTAAGTGGAATTTCGTCTTTGAGAATAATTTTGTCAGTCCGGCTGTTGGTTTCTCCAAAATCAGCAACTTTTATCTGTTTGGTAACAGAGCGTGAAAATATCATTTTGTCATCATCTGAATAAACAGCAATTAGCCATTCAAGCTCTGCTTCATAACCAGATTGTTCTGAAGTTACAAAAGTCAAATCATCATATAAGACCTGGGCAACAATAATAACATGGCTGTTAGTAAAATCGTTGTTAAATTGACGGTTTAATGAAAAGTCGAAAAAAGGCAGCCCTACTCCACTATAACCAGATTCCTCATAATATTGGGCAAAAGAAAATGAACAGAAGAAAAACAATATTATAAAAGATTTAAGAATTTTAGAGTTTTGCATAATTGATTCCCTCAATTTAGGCTATACTTTTTTCGGTTTTTACCTCAAAGCTTCCAAAGAGTTCATATTCTGCAGCATCGTCGATTATAACATCTGCAAAATCCCCGGGTTTTATATTTACACTTTCATCTGACTGAATAATAACTTCGTTGTCAATTTCCGGTGCATCCCGGAAAGTCCTGCCATAATATGTAAATGTGTTTATATCAAAATCATCAATTAAAACTTTAAGCTTTTTTCCGATATATTGTTCGTTCAAATCAAAAGATATATCTTTTTGGATTTCCATAAACTCTGCCTGGCGTTGATTGGCAAGTTCCTCATCCACTTTGTTTTTCTGATCAAAAGCATATGTATTTTCTTCATCAGAATAAACAAAAGTACCAACCCTGTCAAAACGAATTTTACGGATATAATTGGTTAACTCATCAAAGTCTTTATCTGTTTCACCCGGATGACCCAAAATAAATGTGGTTCGTAAAGTGATATGCGGGATTTCTTCACGGAACATTTCAAACAACCCATCCAAAGATTGACGCGTATCTCCCCGGCGCATAGTACGCAGCATATTTTCTGAAATGTGTTGAATCGGCATATCAATATAAGGTAAGATTTTTGAACTGCCTTTCATTAATTGAATCACATCTTTAGGGAAATTTGTAGGATACCAATAAAGAACCCGTATCCACTCAATACCATCAACCTTTTCCAACTGTTGAAGAAGGTTTACAATTGACTGTTTACCATAAAGATCTTTTCCATAATGCGAAGTATCCTGCGACACCAGAATAAGTTCCTTTGCTCCGTTCTCCGCCAGCTTTTTACTTTCTTCGACAAGGCTCTCAATGGATCGGCTACGATGTTTACCACGAATATGTGGGATTGCACAAAAAGCACAACTATGGTTACATCCTTCAGATATTTTTAAATAAGCAAAATGTCTTGGAGTGCTGACCATTCGCAAGCGGTGCAAATTATCCACAGCCGAGTGTTTTTTACCAAGCGCCTTTAATATAGATTGATAATCTTCTGTACCGAAAATTGCATCTACACCAGGCATTTCTTTTTCAATTTCCGGTTTGTACCTTTGCGAGAGGCACCCTGCAACAAAAACCTTTTTAGCAGGATCTCTTTCTTTCAACTCCAATGCTTCCAAAATAGCCTGGATTGACTCTTCTTTCGCACTTTGAATAAATCCACAGGTATTAACAATTATTACATCCGAGTTCTCCGGGGACTCAATTACATCAAAACTATTGGCATTAAGCTGCCCCATCAATATTTCGGAATCGACAACATTTTTAGAACACCCTAGTGTTGTGATGTGAACTTTTTTATTTAAAGATACTGCCATTACTTACCAAATAGCCCTTCTACAAATTCTTCAGGATTAAAAATTTCCATATCAGATACTTTTTCGCCTAATCCAATATAACGCACAGGAATCCCAAGCTCTCTTTTAATTCCAAGAACCACGCCGCCCTTTGCAGTGCCATCCAGCTTAGTTAAAAAAATTGAATTCACTTTTGCTGTTTTTATAAATTCTCTGGCCTGGTTAACTGCATTCTGACCATTACCCGCATCAAGAACCAAAATTGTTTCATGAGGGCCATCGGAAATTTGCCGCTCAATTACCCTGTACATCTTTTCCAACTCACTCATCAGGTTTACTTTTGTGTGTAACCGTCCAGCTGTATCGATTATCAAAACATCGCTTTTTCGGGCAAGAGCAGCCTCGCATGCATCAAAAACTACCGCAGCCGGATCAGCATTGGCATGATGCTTAATAACATCAGTTTCTAATCGCTCTCCCCATGTGGATAATTGCTCTATAGCTGCCGCACGGAATGTATCTGCTGCAGCCAATAAAACTGTTTTTCCCTGATTCTTATAATAATTTGTCAGTTTTGCAATAGAGGTTGTTTTTCCCGTTCCATTTACACCAACTACAAAAATAACCTGGGGTTTAGTTTTTGCTGGTTCCAGTGGTTCAAATTCCAGTAACTGTTTAACTTCATCGATGATAATAGAATCAAGCTCTTCAGATGATTGATATTTTTCTTTTTTCACACGTTTACGAATATTGTCTAAAACGTGCAATGAAGTCTCAACTCCAACATCTCCGGTTATAAGAATCTCTTCAATTTCTTCTAAAAGATCTTCATCAATTTTACGTTTTCCTGTTACAATTCTATTAATTTTTGAAAAAACGCCTTCACGGGTTTTTGTCAAACTTGCTTTAATTTTCCCAAACATTCGTACTACTCACCTTTTAGATTTGGATAGTTATATTGGAAGCGGTTGATAAAATACCATTTTGTGAAGGCAAAAATAATAATCATCAGCACAAAATAAAACGGTATTTTTAAACATATTGCAAACGCGAAAAATAATATGGCGTATTTTGTTGTTTTAATAGTAGCATTGACCTCTTTTTTGGTAAACATATTAATAAAAAAAGGTAAGGATGCTATAATAAATATAAGAGCGAACCAATCTTGCAGAATTATTGCCATAATGAAACCGGCCACATAGGACAATAATGCAAGGTTTATTACAAAGCGTGTGCCATGAATAACCGCCAATGTTTTTTTACCACTTTTTAAATCTCCTGGAACATCCGGCAGTGTTGTAAAAAAATATAAAGATGTGTTAAAAAATAAATACGGTAATGAATCTGCTATTATTGAGAAACCTGCTGTCTGTGTTGTGAACCAACCTATTGCAAATGCCAGCCACCCCATGGCCGCATTGGAAATAAGACTTCTAAACGGTTTATCTTTTAGAATAAATGGCTTATAGTTGTATGCATATCCTGTTATCAAAAGAAAAATAATCACCGTAGCTAAAACGGCATAATTAATAAAATATGCAAAAACAATTGCCACAATTATTAAAAGAAATATCTCAATTTTTGCAGTAGTTTTTGAAATATGATTTTCGGAGAGGATAAATAGTTTTTTGTTTTTTAAATCGCTTTCTATGTCCTGCAGTTGGTTCAACAAAAATGATGCGCCCATTGCCGCAGCAAAAACGATAAACAAAAACCAGATCTGTTTAAAATCCAAATTTAGAAATTGATCCGGTGTAAAAAATAATTGTCCTTTTGAGGCAATAAAATATCCTGCCATCATTGTTGACCAACCAGGAATAAATAACATAGGCCGAAGGACAAAAAAATAATCAAAAACGGAAAGAAACCGGGAAAATGACATTATTTACTTTCACTTAATAAATCATCAACCGGAATAGGATATTGGCCGCTGAAACAGGCAGTACAATATTTTTGACCTTGATCTTTTGGCATGGCTTCAATCATTCCATCCAGAGAAAGGTATTTAAGGGAATCTGCTCCAAGATAATTACAGATTTGATCAACATCCCGGTTATTTGCAATTAGCTCATCACTAGTAGGAAAGTTCATTCCATAAAAACAAGGATTCTTTATTGGGGGTGAGCTTATTCTTACATGTACTTCGGAAGCACCTGCATTTCTAACGGCAGTAACAAGCTGCTTAATTGTTGTTCCGCGAACTATTGAATCATCAACTAAAATCACCCGGCGGTCTTTTAAAACTCCACCGACAGTATTAAACTTAAGACGAACTCCTGCGTCCCGGCTCTCTTGTGTTGGTTTAATAAAAGTTCTCCCAACATAATGGTTTCTGATTAGCCCAAGTTCAAACTTTGCTTTGCTTCTAGCTGAATATCCAAGTGCAGTAGTGTTGCTGCTGTCAGGAACAGAGATAACAATATCTGCGTCTAGGTCATTTTCAATGGCAAGATTTTTACCAAGCTTTCTTCTGGTTTTATCAACATACTCGCCAAATATCTGGCTATCCGGGCGGGAAAAATAGACAAACTCAAAAACACAATGGGCTGCTTCACATTTTTCAAATGGGAAATGAGATTTCATTCCTGTTTCATCAAATACAATCATTTCACCACATTTTACATCGCGCACATATTCTGCACCAATCAAGTCAAATGCACTCGTTTCTGAAGCAACAACCCAGGCATCGTTTAATTTGCCAAGAGCAAGCGGCCGGAATCCGTATGGATCTCGCAGGGCTATTAATTTTTTTCGGGTTAAAAAGACCAGGCTGAAAGCACCTTCTATCTGGCGTACTGCATCTTTAATCTTGCCGCTAATATTTTTTTCTAATGATTTTGCAATAAGGTGAAGAATAACTTCACTATCAGTTGTGGTTTGGAAAATCGAACCCCGCTCTTCCAAAGCATTTCTCAAGGATTTTGAATTACTTAAATTACCATTATGCCCAATTCCAAGAAGTCCATCCCTGTGTTTTATTACCAAAGGTTGCACATTTAATGCTGCAGACTCGCCCGTTGTGGAATAGCGATTATGACCAATTGCAATATGCCCGTTTAACTCAGAGATATTTTTTTCATTAAAAATATCGGATACCAGGCCCATACCTAATTTCTTTTTTACTTTTTTCCCATCACTCGCAGCAATACCGGCACTTTCCTGTCCGCGGTGCTGCAATGCGTGTAAACACAGGTAGGTATTTACAGCAGCATCGTTAGTTCCATAGATCCCGACAACACCGCAAAACTCGCTTGGTTTATCCAAATAATCGTTCATATAATATTTTTCGATTTTACTTATTATTAATAAAGCGGGAATATAAACATTTGGTATCAAATTGGCTAAAAATAAATCCAAAAAAATGAGAATTAATTTAATACATTATTTTTATGCCAATAATAACTTCGAATATTGACCTTGAAATCAAAATATCTAAGAATAAAACATCGTATTACAAAAATTTGATTTTATCAAACAGTAAAGTTATAATTCGTTAATCTTACCAACCAAATTATCATTCATTATTTCAGAATTTTTTAGGGCAATGATGAAACTAGTTCTTGCTATCAGTTTTTTTATGGTCTTTGCTTGCGACAATGTCGTTAAAATAGATGAAGAAGGTTTAGTTGAAACTGATGGGATTCAAACTTTTTATAGAAAAATTGGATCGGGTCCTATTCTTGTTGTTGTTCATGGTGGGCCGGGTCTTGATCATTCTTATATGCTACCTCATTGGGAAATTCTATCAAAAAAGTTTACCCTTATTTTCTATGACCAACGAGGTACAGGCAAGACGTCCAGCAAGGTTGATTCTAGTTTGATTTCAATGAACCAATTTGTTGAAGATCTTGAGGCACTAAGAACAGGACTCAATCTTAGCAAAATAAACCTTATTGGTCATTCCTGGGGTGGACTGCTGGCCATGAACTATGCTTTAAGATATTCTGAAAATATTAATAAAATAATTTTAGCAAATTCTATTGGCCCAAGCTACGATGATCTCAATTCCTTTGTTTACATGCGAAACGAAAGTTTTACCGAGGAAGATGTTGAAATTCAAAAAACTATAATGGCCAAATCTGGGTTTGTGACGGGAGACCGCGAAGTTATAACTAGTTTACTTCAGGAAATATTTAAAGTCTATTTTGATGAACCTTCAAATCTGCAAAAATTAAATCTTACGATTAGTAAAAATACAGCTAAAAATATATTTAAAATTAATGGCCTGATGCTCAAAGAGTTAGTAGCCTACAACATCCAAAATAAACTGCAAAATTTAAAAATCCCAAGTTTAGTTATCCATGGCGAAAATGATCTGATCACTTTAGAAAGCTCAAAAAAAATACTGCAATCATTGGTAAATGCCCGTTTAGAAATAATTAAAAATTGTGGACACTTCCCAGCTATAGAACAACCTGAGCAGTTTTCCAAAATAGTCAGCACTTTTTTACTCCATGAATAAAATTTTAAAACTAAAATACTTTGTTTTGCCGATTGTTGTTTTACTCACCGCAAAACAGAGCCAATCACAGCATGTTTTCCAGCTATCCGATACTTTGAACTCATCTCATATTGGAACATATTTGTATTACTATACAGACTCAACAAATTCCAAAACAATTGAAGCAGTCCAATCACCTAAATTTGAGAGTATATTTATCCATTCACAAAAAACACATTTAGGTTTTGGTCATACAAAATCGGCGGTATGGCTACGTCTCGATATTTATCCGGGAAATATAAACCTGAATAGATATTTTATTCAATTTGAATACCCGATGTTAAACCATGTTACGATGTACTCAATAAAAGACAGCGTATTAATGATTCAAGAGTCTGGTTTGGATATCCCACTAAAAAACAGAGATGTGGAATCCGAAAGCCCAACATTCCCGCTTTACCTTTCGCCCAACAGGATTAATCGTTTCTATTTCAAAATAAAATCTAATTCTTCCATGGCAATCAATGCCCAAATATTTCAAAAAGAAAATTACTACAGGGCGTTGATTGATAAGAAATTATTTTTAGGTCATTATTATGGTCTTGTTTTGGTCATGGTTCTCTATAATTTATTTTTGGCTTTTTCAACAAAAGAAAAATCGTTTTTGTATTATGCATTTTATGCCGGATTTCAGGGTTTATACCAGTTTCATTTTGATGGCCTAGTGCAGATTTATGCCTATCCAAACAACCCAATACTTACAGAGATTATGATGGGTATTACTATCAACGGGTTTTTATTGATGGGATTGGTTTTTTGCAAAGAATATTTATTGCTTAAGAAAAATACCTGGCTATATAATAATTATAAGGTTCTCATCTTTCTGAATATTATTCTAATTTTAATACTGCCGCTTTTAGGGTATTATGATTGGAATAGAATGGCCCATAATTTCAGCTATCTTTTTTTAATTTTTTTGACGGTAAGCTCAATTGTCAGAATGATCGATGGGTTTAAGCCTTCAAAGTTTTTTGTGATTGCAGTAAGCTTTTTTATTGCCGGATTGGTGATCCGGATTTCAAGGAATTTGGGTTTACTTCCAGAAAGCTTTTTTACCCTCTATGCCTTTCATTTTGGCTCGGCCTTGGAAATGACACTTTTATCTTTTGGGCTTGGAGATAGAATTAACAGGTTAAAAGACGAGAAAGACGAAATCCGTTTAAAAACCCGGACACGAATTGCAGCCGATCTTCATGATGATATTGGGTCTACCCTGACCAAGATTAGTACAAATTCAGAGATCATTAAATCAGCAGAAGACAGCATAAAAATAAAAGCGGCTGCTGAGAAAATTGGTAATCTTAGCCGGGAAATGATTTCTTCTTTTGGTGATGTCATCTGGGCAATTGATTCACGAAAGGATTCCATGCAGGATTTAATTGACCGCATGAACGACCTGGTATTTGACTTGTTTGCAGAGGATGACATTCATGTTACTTTTAAAGCGGATACTTTTGAACCTTCTAACCTGGATGTTGAAGTGCGTCAGAACGTGTATTTTATTTATAAAGAAGCTTTAAATAATATTTGCAAACATGCACAAGCCACTAAAGTTGACATAGCTTTAAAAAAGCTATCGAATGGCTTTGAGCTGCACATCAAGGACAATGGCATTGGAATTAAAGGTATACAAAACAAAAGTGGCAATGGACTAAAAAACATGAAAAACAGGGCTGAACAGATAGGCGCCAAATTAAGTATCAACACAACGAGGGGGTGTAATTTGGCGCTTTCTTATTTGTACTAACTATCAATAAATTGCTTCCAAGATTTTATCTTATCTTTTTAAATATCAATCAATGAGTATCAAATTTTAACAAAATCTAATCTTTTACACATCTAACAGACATGCCCCAAGTAGGTGAAGAGCCTGTTCCATTGTAAATGGTTGGTTCACCGTTATCTATTTGCCTGTTTGAAGATGATGTTGCTGTCCAAAAGAAAGCTCCTGTTCCAATTCCTGTAAAATGACCGTCTTTAAACCTTCCACCACCAGGTATGGCCGTAAAGCCAAATTCATCAGTAGCGCCTGCATTTGGAGGAGGCCAATGGATTGTACCTGCTTCCTTTAGCTTATCCCCTTCATCAGTCCCCCTGTGATATGTATCTGTTTTGTCAGCTTCAGTTGTGGTCATCCCCAAATATATTTCCAACTCTTTCCATTCTTCATCAGTTGGTATATGCCAGCCTTCCGGCGCCAATCCGCGGACATCGTTAACAGCATGCCAATTATAAAGCAATCCATATGTTTCTACATTTCCGGGCTCTCCGTGTGGATAACAGTAAGCACCGCTAGCAAGAGTGCTCCATGTATTACTATCTTTAATGTATCCGATAGTATGATGTTCTGGGTCATTAGAATTATAGCGTGTTGATCTTAGGTTTTCTGCCATCCACCATTGATCGCCAATTTTTACTGTTTTATAAACATTGCCCTCATAGTCTGTTACAGTTCCGGTTGTTTTCTCTTTCATCAATACTTGCTTCGTTGTTGTACTCGTAAACCCATCAGTATCCTTCACTTCAAGTTTTATTGTTTTTATTCCCAAAGTAGAAAATTGGTGACTGGCGGTTTTTAAAGTAGTAAATCCAGTATCCCATGTTCCATCATTTTTCCAATCCCACCTGATTTGGAGCGATAATAATGGATCCTCCTTATCGTGGCTTCCAGAAGCATCAAAATGGATAATCGTATCAATTGTGCCGTTTAGTGGAGATACTGTAAAAACTGCTTTTGGAATAGATTTCCCTATGTAATCAAACTCTTTTTCATCAGAAAAATCAGTTTTAAAGCCATCTTTTTCGACATAATACCTGTATGTGAAATGAAAATCAGCATGCTGATCAAACGAAGTATCTAAAAGAACTGATTGAGATTTAAACTGAAAAACCGCTTTTTTAAAGGCATTATTGGATTTACGTTCAAGTACAATATCAGCGTCATCTGAATATGAATAGTTCAGGGAAATCTCAATAAAGCTGTCTTGGTTTAGAAGAATTGTTTCAATTGAAGGGATTTGTTTTAAATCTTCATCTACCTCTAAAGGGTTATTCCAGTCAGGGTTACAAGAAATAAATAAAAGAAGAAAAACAAATTGTTTAAAAGTTCTCATTTCATTCCTTTAGGTGAGTTTAGAATTCTATTGATAATGCAAAATTATATGTATCAAAATTTGATTTATATAAACTAGCTGAAACTGTATTCATCTCTCTATCAGAATTAAATATCCCATCAGAAATAAAATACAATAAAGCAGATGTTCCTACAGCAATTGAACTATATAGAATATAATTATTGAACTTTTTAGTATCGGATTTATATCCTGACATTGAATTAAAAGTTTTAGCATCTTTGTATTTTTTATAACTCGATTGACCCGCGAAATAAGAATATGTTCCAAAACCTACAGACACTAATGCAGAAGTGCCGAAAATGTACAAAGGCGCTTTTGTTACCTGCTTTATTTTCTTTCCTGACATCGTATAAGAAATTTCCTTAAATATTCGTAAAAGGCCATCCACTTTGCCTTTATAGGTTCTATTGGAAGATTTATCAATTCTGCTTGATTCAACATCAATCAAGAAAATATTTATTGTGTATGTATCGCCTACTTTGCCAATATTTCCAGCAACCATCTTTTGGACATTTAAAATTTTACCGGCTTCTACCGCACATTCATTCGAAGAACATCCGGAAAATTGAAATCCCTGTTCTTTTAAAATATCATCCATTTTTCCCCGGTCAAGAACGGTAAAACTATTAATTTCTACCAGATTCCCGCGAAATTGATTTGTCAATGAAACTAATGCTTGTTTTGAGATACCATCACCATCAAAATCAAGAACGGCAACTGCAGTTTTTGATTGTTTGTTTTGGGCAAAAATTGTTGTACTTAAAAATAAAAAATTAAAAGAAATAATAATTTTCAATATTTTACTCATAATATTTTCCCTGATATATTCTCATTTATTAAATGCAATCAAATCCGGTAAATAGGCTTTTGAAATAGGTAATGTTGTCCACTGATACTTAGACTACTTTATCATCAACATCTTTTTGCTTGTTATAAAACTATGTGTTTGGAGTTTGTAGATGTACAAACCGCTTGCCAGATTAGAAGCATCAAAGTTTATGGAGTGTGTGCCAGCCTGTTGTTTACCATTGAATAATTCTTTTACCCTGCGACCGGTTATATCAAAGATTTCAATTTTAACGTTATCTGCTTTTGGCAGACTATAAGAAATTGTGGTGACAGGGTTAAATGGATTGGGGTAATTTTGGGATAAATCTGCCTCTATAGCTAAAATAACTTTTTTATCATTTATGCTGACAGGATCACCCAGATTTTCATACCAAGCAATTCTACTATCATAGTGGGTTCCAGAAATAACATCCATATCCCCATCACTGTCAACATCTGCTGCAAAAACTGATTGTGCTCCGCCAATTGTTGTTGTAAATGAATAGGCTGTAAAATTCTGATTACCATCATTTTTGAACCAGCTAATACCATTGTTTTCATTACTTGAAGAAAGAGCATCTATGTCACCATCATTATCCATATCAACTGCATACACATTCTGAGCTGATTTCAATCCTTTATAAATATATCTGGTTCTGAAATTCTGATTACCATCATTATCATACCAGGAGATTTCACTCCCAGCGGCGGATAATATATCAATGTCTCCATCATTATCCAGATCAATTGAAAAAACAGATTTTGCACTATCAGCACTTGTATTTATCACATGTGGAGAAAACAACTCATTGCCATCATTTTCGTACCAGGCTATTTCTTTGTCAAACCATGAGGTAGATAGAATATCAATATCCCCATCCCCGTCTACATCGTTAGCATGGACTGATAGAGGAAGATCTGCACTGGTAGCTATGATATGTGATGTAAAATCTTGATTGCTATCATTTTCATACCATATTATTTTATCTTCATGACCAGAGGTTGCGAGTATATCCATATCACCATCACCATCAACATCACATGCGTAAATAGATGTTGAATAACTAATATCGGTTGTAATAATATGTTTTTCAAAATTTTGGTTACCATCATTTTCATGCCATGAGACATGATCAAAATTTTCATCTGCATAATTAGACTCAGATGTGGAAATAATATCCATATCTCCGTCACTATCTAAATCTATAGGAAACACTGATAAGAGACCGAACACAATTCCATTATAAATTATGTGGGTGTTAAACCATTGTTTCCCGTCATTTTCATACCAAACAATTCTATTATTGTTATATGAGCCAGACAACATATCCACATCCCCATCGTTATCCAAATCAAGTGCATGTACAGATATTGGATCCCAGACACCACTTGTTAATGGGTGCAGTATAAAACTTTCCTCACCATCATTTTCAAACCATCCTAAATCATAATCTCCTGCGCGCCCAGAAAGCAAATCAATATCACCATCATTATCCAAATCTGCAGCTTCAACTCCTAAAACAAACATAGTAAAATCAAGGCTATGAGATGTGAAATTTTCTTCGCCATCATTTTCTAACCAAGAAAGTCGAGAATCTGGAGGTCCCCAAGATCCTGATACTATATCAAAATCTCCATCACTATCAACATCTTCTGCAATAACATCATAATATTCAAAAGATTTGTCAGCAATAACATTGGATGTGAAATTCTGGTTGCCGTCATTCTCAAACCAGATAATTTTATCTGAACCAGAAAGTACATCTATATCCCCATCATTATCTATATCATTCGCATAAACTGAATAGGCCTCTATTGCTTCTTTTGAAATATTATGTGTAATAAAGTTTTGTATCCCATCATTCTCATACCAAGCAATTTTTCCTTCATCCCTGGAGGCAGAAAGAATATCTATGTCATTATCACCGTCAATATCAATTGCATAAACTTCCTCAGCTATATTTACTTCTGTTGTTATAACATGGATAACAAAACTCTGACTACCATCGTTTTCATACCAAGCAATTTGCCCGAATGATGCAGATAACACATCCATATCACCATCACTATCAACATCTATTGTAAAAATAGATTTAGCTTCATCTAAACTCGAAGTAATTATGTGTTCATTAAAGTTTTGATTACCATCATTTTCATACCAGGTTATTTCTCCTTTGTAATCCGGATAAGAACCAAAAGAAGCTGAAAGCACATCTATATCCCCATCACTATCAATATCTTCAGCGTAAACAGATTCAGCATTATCAGCTTTAGTCGAGATAATACGGGAGATGAAATTTTTACTCCCATCATTTTCATACCAGGCGATTTTGTCATCTTTCCCTGAAGCTGATAATACATCCACATCCCCATCATTGTCTATATCGATAGTAAAAACCGAATTGACGTCCAAAGCAGCAAATTCCCCGCCAACAATTGTATGATCTTTGAACCGCACCTGAGTTCCCACAAATTCAATATTAATTCTGTTAGTATCTGTGGCCCCACTGCCATAGAATGCTATTACTTTGACGCTGTAGTTTTGGGATAAGTCACTATAAATATGACTATTCGGGAACCATCCTGATTCAACTGTCCCATCACCCCAATCCCACTGAAAAGGTGTACTCGGTCGAGAATTGTCCACACCATTAATCGTTACTTTTCCACTTACTTTATCCAAACCTCCCACTATCCAGATACTCAAAGTGCCAGATTGTGTGTTTGAGCCTAATTCTTTAGCATTGGAAATTGTTAAAAGAAATACCATAGAAAAGACATTTATTATCGTGGTTTTCATAGCTTCTCCTAAAGTCCATTATTTATAAAAATTTGGTTATAAAAGCTTTGTCATTTAATCAAGAGCATTTTCTTGCTGGCTATGTATCTTCCAGCTTGAAGTTTTAAAATGTATAAACCGCTTGCTAAATCGGAACCATCAAATTGTAATGAGTGTGTACCAGCTGTTTGTTTTCCATGAGACAATTCTTTTACCCTGCGACCGGTTATATCAAAGATTTCAATTTTAACATCATCTGCTTTTGGCAGATTATAAGAAATAGTCGTGATTGGATTAAACGGATTAGGATAGTTTTGTATAAGTTCATATTTAACAATCTGGTTTAGCTTTGAGTTATTATCATTAATTCCAACAAAGATATCTTTAGGTAAAATTACTACCTCAATAGAATCCTTTATTTGGCCAATGGAAACAAATATTTTGGTTGTGTCAGGATACACACCTTTAAATAAGCCTGGGGAATCATGTAGTAAAGAACTGTCAGCAAATTCATATTTTAAATCTGAGAGCTTTGCAATATTTCTTCTAATTCCATCGCTATAAAAACCCTGTACATTTAATTGGAATAAATTACTTTCAAGTGAAAATATCTTTCGAGGATTTATTTTAATACTATCAAGATCTGCGTCAAAGTTGACATTAAATAAAACTGAATCTTGATAAAGATTCTCATTATTGTCGATTCCAAAAGTAACAAGTTTAAAAACACCAAAAGCATCATCCGGTATAGTATATTGAAATACCCCATTTGCTGAATCTATGATATGAGTAAAACCTTGAGATGTTTCTGAACCAATTATAGATATTGACTTTATAATATTATCTGTTCCGGAAACAGAAACGTCAAGTTTCATTCCCGGAGAAAAAGAAGATCCATTAGATGGGTAAGTTATAGATATTGAATCAGATGAATTTGCAATAGTATTTGAAAAAACAGGTTGAAATGAATTGCCATGGTTAAATTTATAATTGTAGTGAATTTCTAGAGGTTTAAATATATCTCTAGTGAAAAAACTTTCGTTGTCAGGATGTTGATTTAATAAGAATAACACTTTCGATATGTTTTTTATATTAGCTGCAGAACCAGAATGCCATTGTCCAGCTAAAAATGTTTCATTAATAATCCCTCCTGATTGACTTGAATCTGGAACGATGAAATCGTTTAATGTATAGTTGAAAATATCTTTTACTTGTTGCTCAACATCTGTATAAATAAAAAACAGAACTGTAAAAATTACTTTAACAAATCCTGTTGGCTCATTAGTTGTGTCAGCGAGCGTTTCATTGGTTACAATAACGTGTTTTGGAATACTTTGTGAAGTGATATTGTCATTTAAGGAAAATATTGCATCGCTACCAACCCTCAAATCTTCAACTGCACCATTATAGGGGTTTTGGTTTGACAGAGCTAAGGCTGTGAAAAGTACTGAAGCTAAACCAGCCCCTCCTTTCCCGTGTAATGCCTCTATTAAGAAGTTTCCCATCTGAGAACCTGAGTGCGGTGTGTTCAAAGTTATAAACCTACAAACATCAGCATTATAACCATCACTTTGAAAATAAAGTCTTGATAAAATACCACCCATACTATGAACAACTAGATTTACTTTTCCAACAGAATATTTTTTTTCAATTGCATTTAATATTGTGGAAAACACTTCGCCTTTAACAAAATCTTTGTTTGTTTCAAACGAATGACTGTTAGTTTCTTCATAACCTAGATTTCTTGTCAACTCATTTGGCCACTGTGATAATTTTAGTTCATTATCTAAATCTTCAAACGTACTTCTATCTGCCCAAAGGCCATGAACCATTACAACAGGGGCGCGATAAACACGCACGGGGTATTCATAAATTGTATATTGTGTAGATATTTTTACTATTTTGAGAGTTAGCTCATTATATAAATGGTCAGTAGGCACTTGTAAAGGATGCTTATAATGAAAAATTATATTCCCTTCTTCAAATGCCACTTTGTGGATACGACCATTTTGAACTGTATCAACTATACTTTCGTTTTCTGTAATAACTATTTTCAAATCTGCTTTAGACACATCATCTAGGGTTCCACTATAATAGAATTGTGATATATTTGAGGTTCCGTCAGCACAGACTTTAATTGGGGAATCATCAAATTGAGTGTCTGTTAATTCTTTAGGATTTATAGAAGACAAATAACTATTTAAATGTTTCAGTGATTTTCTTAAATCAATTGAAAAACCTGCAGAGACAAATGGTGTGCTTATATTTTCACTTGATGTAACTTTGTATTCTGTTATTTCAATTGGATCTGTCCAAAACCCAGAGTTTGGAACGTATCCAATAAACATTGAAGAGTCGGTTCCTGAATTTTGATATCGGATTTGATATTGCCAATCAATCCCATTTGTTGTCCAGACACCAACAGATGCAGAAATCCAAATTTTTTCATCTTTTTGTGCATAAAAACTGCTTGCACCTCTTCTATTCCAACTTGGACCATCTGATTTTACTGGAAAACCTTGTACGTTTTTTATTGGGTAAAAAGTAGCTCCAACATCAACACTATTGCTAAATAGAGGTGAGCCTCGTTCATCTTTTCCATTTGATCCCCAGAATAATTGACTTGGGGATTCATAATCTGAAAGAGTAACAGTGTCAGGAAGTTCCCAAACTGAATCTATTGGTTCAAAAAGTTCTAAGGTTATTGTTTGTGCCAAAGTCTGTTCTTCAATTATGAGTTTAATCTTTACATTTTCATGTAGTTTATTTGACTGGCTAAAAGTACTATCAGCGTCCCATATTATCTCATTGTTGCCATTTGATATATCCGTTCCTACATCTCCTTTTAAATATTTGTCAGGTGGAACAGTATTAAAATTTACTCCTCCATCTAATGAAGCTATAAGTTTAATTGTAACACCAGTGCCTACAATGCCAGAAAGACGATATTTTATTGAAACACGTCCAGTACCATCCATTATTTGGTGAGAATTGATATCAGCTATAACAGCTTGAGCAGAAAGGTTTGTTAGAGAAACAAAACCTAATAACATTGTGACAAGAAACTTCTTACACATGGTTTCCTCATTTCATCTATTAAACAACATAATGAGATTTTTTTATCCAGCTATACCATAAACACTAAATACCAGATTATTTTTTAAGCCAAGTAAATTCTAAATATAAATTAGGTTCTTTATTGAAGAATACTATACCATGGTTATGGTATTTTTAGGAAGGATTATTTGTTCAAAACTTTACGGACAACTTCAATCTTGGATTGAACATGCAGCTTGCGGTATATGTTTTTAATGTGGGACCGGACCGTTTCAACTGAAATAAATAGTTTTTCTGCTATTGCTTTGTAGCTTAAACCATCAACCAAACCTTGTACCAATTCCTTTTCACGGTTTGATAATACATTTAATGGCTCAACTTTGGGCTCCTGGAAAAAGGAAAGCACTTTTCGTGCAATTGAAGGTGACATTACAGAACCGCCTTCGGCTGTTTTCATAACAGCCTCACGCAGTTTATCGTTTGGCGTACTCTTTAAAAGATATCCTGTAGCACCCGCTTTTATAGCTGCAAATATTTTATCTACATCTTTGTAGATTGTAAACATCAGCACTTCTGTATCAGGCAATACCTGCTTTATCATGCTAATCCCTTCTATCCCAGAGATTCCCGGCAAACCAATGTCGGCAATAATAACATTCAGGTCTGTCATATAACAGTCAAAAAAATTTTCAATTGATTCCACTGAAATGGTAACGTTAATTTCAGGATCGTGTTTAAAATAACCGATCAAACTATCTCTAATTTCCCGATCATCTTCAATAAGTGCTATGTTCATATGAAACGTTGGTTTATTTATATATGATATAAATAATGCTTACATTAATTAAAAAACATACCATGTTTATGGTAATTATTTTACAACAAGGTAAGCTAATAAAGAACCAAGCAAATTTGCACTGATGTCTTTATACGAAAATATATTTCTCTCTTGCCGACTATCATGAATTTCTTTGGCAAGCCCAAGACTAAAAGAAAATGAAAGTGCAATATTTACACTTTTTGAGTCCGAAAACCCGGCATAGCGTTTTAAGGCAAGCCTGGTAATGCCGGTGCTAATAAAACTACCGATGATATGCATACCTTTGTCTTTACCAAACCAGTCATCTTTAATCTTAGAGCTGGAATCTAAGTGAATCTACTGAAAATGTTTTAAAACTATTGCCCTTAAGAGGATTAATTTGAAATAACAGCAGTATTAGAAATAATTTCATAAAAAACATTTATAAAAGTTTTTAAAATGATAGTTTCAGGTTTAAGGATATTGCTCCAGAATTTGGTGAAGGTATTACTGCCAGTTCAACAGCTTTGTCAAACTCAAATAAATGCGCGTCCACATGGGCATCGGTTAACATTAACAAGTAAGTTAACCCAAGGTACCAACTATAACGTGAACGGTCATCTTCATATTCTTCTAAACCTGTTTCATCATACTTTTTTGTATTCCAATAAACTTGATACCCTACATATGAAACAAGGCCCGCGTAAACTGCTGATTTTACATATGACTCATTATAAAACTGGCCCCAACCCGGTAACATTGCCGATCTTAATGTAGCGCCCCAGGGAGACTTTAAAGGTTTGTCATTAAACAAGGCCCCGTTCCAACCCATTGGCTTTTTATTATATCCATAATACCACGCATCAATAATATTTAGAAAATGTGTTACCCCGGCAATAGCCAAATCATTTTTTGCTTTGTTAAGATAGGTTTTATCATTTTCCTTTTTGTATTTGTAATAATTGTCAGCTGTACGATAATAAAAAGTTGCAGCAACTCCATAAAACAACGTTGTTTTCCACAACCGCTCTTGCTTCAACTGGCCTAAACCAGGGATTAAAACAGAACTTATCAGGACATTCTGAGGTGATGCAAATTGAGAGGAGTCTGCTCGGGTCAGATTTATTTTAGATTCCTGAGCCGAACAAACAGAAAAAGATAAAACCGTAATTAGAAGGAAAAAAAATCTTTTTATGATCGGCATATTATATTACCGCAACACAATCTATTTCAACCAAAACATTTTTTGGCAAGCAACTAACTTCCACGGTAGAGCGTGCTGGTTTAGACTCATTGAAATAGGTAGAATATATTTCATTTACTTTGACAAAATCATTCATGTTTGCTAAGAAAATAGTTGTTTTAACGACTTTATTTAAATCCGATCCTCCAGCTTGTAAAACAGACTGCAAATTTTTAATAACCTGGTGTACCTGATCTTCTAAATTATCAGAAACAATCTCTCCAGATTTGGCGCTCAAAGCAATTTGTCCGGATGTATAGATAAAACCGTTTACTTCAATAGCTTGCGAATAGGGTCCAATAGGAGCCGGTGCATTTTTTGAATTAATGCTTTGCATATTTAAATCCTCTTTCATTATTTACTAGAATAAGTTAGATTTATTCTTGTTAATTTTCAAATATCAGTTTTACTGCCCAACAAAAAAAAAATGTCCAAAAAAAATCGTGAAACACGATAAAGTATAGTTCCCGATTTCAAAGCACGAAACTAAATGACCGTGAAACATTTCTAAATATTTTTTAAAAAATAAACATTTTTTTTGTTACATAAATTGTGTATTTAAAGCACTTAAGTATGGCGGATTTTTGACAGCAGTTTTTTTTTTGTTAATCACTACAGAAGTGCTTGACATATATTTGCCCTGGCTCTTACACTGAATCAGCGAAAGTTATTCAATGTGGATAACTTGTGGAAAACAGGGGGTATTCCACACTGAAAATTTCACTTTGGTTTATGCCGATTAATCAACGGACCAAAACTCGGATCACGCCAAAGCTTTATTTTTCAACAACTTACATAACAAATCATTTCCACAGCTTAATAGTTATGGCTTAAATGTTTGCGTTTTTTGACATTACCAAAGCTTTTTTCTTCTTGTGGATAAAACTATTTTTGAGGTACCAACTTAATGTCAGAAAATGCATCACTTCATTTGACGCATTCATTAGAAGAAACATGGCTTGCAATCCTGGATGTAATTGAAGACAATATTAATAAAAGAAGTTTTAGCACCTGGTTTGCACCTGTAAAAGCATTAAAGATTACAGAAGATTTCATTGAAGTTTCGGTTCCCAACCGTTTCTTTTGTGAATGGATCGACAATCACTATTCCACCCTTGTACAAAATGCAATTACCCAGGTAATTGGCGACTCAAAAAAAATAAAATATTTAGTAAAAGATAATAGCAATTCTGACAGTCCATCACCCTATACTTCTCAAGATTGGCAACATGAGACTGAAAAGCCGGCTGAAAAAGTCGAGATAGATCTGCCATTTAGCACTCGCATAAACGAACGCTATCATTTTGACAATTTTATTGTTGGTGATAATAACAATTTCGCAACTGCAGCATCAAAGGCAGTTGGTGAAGCTCCTGGCAAAACAAACTACAATCCTCTGATAATTTACGGGCAAACCGGTCTTGGCAAAACTCACCTAATTCAGGCGATTGGAAACCGGGCAATGCTCAAAAGTCCGGCAACAAAAGTTTTTTATGCATCAAGCGAAACATTCACCTCACATTTTATTAATGCCATCCAGCGTAATAAAGTCAGTGAGTTTTCTGCCTTTTACAGATCTTGCGATATATTGCTTCTTGATGACATCCAGTTCTTTTCCAAAAAAGGGAAAACGCAAGAAGAGTTTTTCCACACTTTTAATGATCTGCACCAAAATGGAAAACAAATTGTATTAACCTCTGACAGGCCAATTAATGAAATTGTTGGTTTGGAGGAAAGGCTGATTTCCCGTTTTAAATGGGGACTTATCGTAGATATCCAGGCACCAGATTTTGAAACACGTCTGGCAATTTTACGCAAAAAATGTGATGAAAGTGAATTGGACATTCCAGCAGATGTACTGGAATACCTTGCGGTAAACCTTGTAGATAATGTACGTGAGCTTGAAGGAGCGTTAACAAAAATTATGGCTCAGGTTACATTTACAGCAGCTGAACCAACCATCAGTCTGGCCCGAAATATTGTTGCCGAAATTGCCAAACCGGATAAGCAGCTATTAAATATTGATGGAATTGTTGAGTATTGCGCCAAAGTTTTTGATGTACCTAAAGACCACATCCGGGCGAAAAGCCGCAAAAGAAATATTGTTAAGGCACGCCAGGTGGCCATGTATCTTTCCAAACAGCTTACAAACCATTCTCTAGTTTCTATAGGCTTACACTTTGGCGGTCGTGATCACTCTACCGTTATCCACGGCATCGATTCTGTAACACAACAGATAAGTGAAGAGCCTGTTTTCAAGAACAAAATGGAGTCTATGAAAAAGCATTTGGAATACAACAGGTAGGTAAACAGTTTATACTTCAAGAAAATTAAAATCCGGTATATAATCTACAAATCCGTAAAAAAAAGCATAGTTATAAAACTCGCCCAATGCTTCCTTCTCATCTTCACCAAAATCATATTTAATAATATTTGAAAGATAATTTTCTAAGTGCGGTTTATTATCAAATCCGGAAATATTGTTTACAATACTTTTGATTGAATTTTTTCCACTCTTTAGTGATTCTGAAATTTGCAGGTAGTCTTTTTTATTTACAAGAAGTTCATTACCGATCCAAAACCCATAAACCAATGGCAAGCCAGTTAAATCAAACCAATCTTCTCCTAAATCGATAAATGATTTGTTCTTATTTTTTGCAACTTCTTTAATGGCATTATTTCCTGTCAGCAAAACAGCATCGTATTTTTTTAGAGCCGATTCCAATCCTAAAGAAGATTTCTCTATCTTTGTTTCTATTTGAAAGAGTTCTTTTAATAAAATTTGTAGAACAATTGAAGACGTATTTGAATTAGGTGGAATTGCAAGTGTATTTATATCGCTTAAATCTTTGTTAAAAAATAAATTGAGGTTCGACTTACCTAAAGATGACTTACAGATACCTGGAAATACTGTCCATCCACCTTTTAGTTTTGGAAAATCTGCAGAGGAGATAAAGCCAATATCAACCGCTCCTTGAGAAATCCATTCAAACCGTTCTTTAGAACTGCCAAAACGTAGCTGATTTTTAGATTGTTTTAAGCCATAAGTCATTGGCAGGTCATCATATTCATTTCCACAGGCAATTAGTTTTGATTTAGTTTTTGCATCAGGTTTTGGGCTTTTCCCAAATAAACTTTGTGTATCCATAATTAAAAATTATTCCGTAATGTACATCGTTATTCCAAAATTTAGCGCTAAACTACTAACCGGAATTTTTTCCGGACCAGCCCCACTATTACCATATCCTGCTTTAGTTTCAACAAACAGATCAAAACCCTGCGCCCATTGGTAGCTCCATCCTGCAATTACCGTAGGATAAAATATTTGATCCGAATAGGTTTTTCGAAAGCGGTCTTTTGATAGTTGCGACATAATACCAATTCCAAATCCTGCATAAAGAGTTGAGCTCTTTTCAATCATAAAATTAGCCAATGCTTCCATTGAAAAAAGGCTAAAATCATATTTTGCGTTATTGCCAAGTGGCAGGTTTGCTTTATGAGAAGTAAGCGTTGCAATATAACGAAAATCTATATTTGTCCCAGACGAATCATAAACATCATGCCGCACAAAAAAACCATACCCTGATCCCGTTTTAAAACGGATATCATATTTGTCAGATTTCTGTAAACCCGGATTACTTAGTGAAGCATGTGATCCTAATCCAATTTGAGAGTAGGCATTTGAAGTAAATAAAAGAGTTAATATTATAAAAACCAAAACTCGGCAGGTTAACATTTTAAAAATAGGTATTGGTTTATTCATAAAGATATCGGTGCACTCTTTTATATATGCTTAAATTAGGAAAATTTATTATCAGCGAAAATAATCCTACAAAGCTATACATGATAAATTTATTTAAAACAGGTGCAAGGATAAAATTAACAAAAGCAGTTAGTACAACAAGATCTGCCAGAAACCAGACTATGAGCATTTTCTTATTAAAAATCTGAACACATTTAAGAAAGGTTAACTTTTTTTCATCTGCGTCTGATGCTAATGGAGCAAGAAGATTATTTAATTCAATTCCAGGCTTTTTAGATTTTTCAATTAGTTTGGCCGGGGTTAATATGGTTTGTTTTATATAAAATATCAGTAAAACAAAAAACAATATAACGAACAAAGCAATGTTGTCTGCTTTTTGCGGATGCACCACAGGCAAACGATCAATAATATCGAGGTAATACAATGCCACTGAAATTAATATTAAGCTTATCATACCAAATAAAACGGCACCCCAAACGATGCGATTTTTTTGTAGAATGTTTTGTAATTGTAGCTCTAATTGATCATCCATATATTCTTCTTATTTTAAGTACATTTTTTTTGAAAAAGGAGGGATTTGTTCTTTTTTTTCTTTTAATATTTGCTCAGAAAATGCAAATAAAGGACTTATTTCAATCTGAATATCCGTTATGTTAAAATTCTCAGGGATTTCTATTCCAATATTTTTCATCCATGAGAGATATAAGTTTTTCATATCACGGATTGCTGTTTCTTCGCTGTCAATACCCTCTTTATTTTTTAGAGCACTAAACTCATCTTCCCGTTTAACTTCCAATGTGATTGTATTTTCACAATGCGCCAGTGCATCAAATACAAACGTTTCAAATTTATACCCATTTTTTTCATCAGATTTTTTTAATTGTCCATTGGAATCAATAAATGGAATATTTTTTTGTGCAACGTGATAAGGGAGCTGGAATCCTCGCTTATTTTCTTTTTCAATAAAACTTGTATTTATAAAATGGATTGCAATTGAGCCAGCCCAATATTTTAACTCACCACTTTCAGTTTCAGCATACATATCTTTATCACTTAAGTCGCTGTATTCCACTACACCGGTTTTTCCATTTGCTTTGCAGATTATACCCATTTTTTCTTCAGGGAATGCTTTTCGGACAACCTTACTGGACATCTCAGCATTATACTTTTTATGATATCCAAGGAAAACAGGATCACAAATATTTACCAAAACATTATCTACCTGAAAATAGAAAAGATACTCAATATTTCTTTTAACCAAATCCAAGTATGCTCCACTATCCCAAAGGGCCTTCAAAGAACCTCCATGCCCGTTTGGACTCATAAAAATCCGATCCTTTGCCTCGAGCATTAGTTTGCCATTTTTGTCAACTGCAGGCAGCATATCCTGGGAGAAAAACATTACATCATTTTCCGCCAATCCAAAAAAGTTGTTTTCTTTAAAAAAAGAGATTGTGTCGGAATGATTTCCTGTACTCGTCATAATATACCAGGGAATGGTCACGCCATATTCACCAGACATGGCTAAAATTTTTTCGGCATGTAATTGAAACAATGTTTTCTTTTTGACCGGAGTTATTGGGTAGGCACCTTTCGGGCCTTCAAAACCCAATCGTGATCCTTGCCCGCCTGCAACCAAAAAAGCTCCAACCTTACCTGATCTTAATATTTGTTCTCCACTTTTCTGCATATCATCGTCATTCAGTTTTCTTTCTTCAAGCGAAACTGTCTCAGCTTCATCCAATTGCATTTCAATATCTTGTTGGGATTTATCTGAAGTCAAATTGACAAGTTTTTCCAACAAGGGAAAATCAATTGAATCGATCTGTTTTATTATTTCTCTTTTTTGAAGATCTGAATATTCATCCCAAAATTGAAGAATATGTTCTTGTCCATTTTTTTTTAATAACTTGAAATATTTTTCAAATTGCATATAAAAAACCATCCTGTTTGAATATAAATTGAATTTTAAAAATAAGGATTCTATAGATAAAAAGAAAACCCGATCAATTTAGAATTAACCGGGTTCAAATAAATTAATTGTATATTTTGAATAGTTAAACAGAAATATCCATCACAAGTAACGTTAAATCATCTTCAAACGTATCGCGGCCGGTAAATTGTTTAAGGTCTGTTACAATATTATCAAGAAATTCTTGTTTATCGAGGTCTGAATATTTTATGAGATTTTCTTTAACCCGCTCTTCTCCATATTGCTCGTTCTTTTTATTAACCTCCTCATGCAGCCCATCTGTAAAAATAAAAAGACGTGATTTTCCTTTAAATTCAAGTTCTTTGCTTTCATAGGTTATACCATCATCCATAATTCCCAAAAGAAATCCTTCAGAGTCAAGCTCGCTAATTTCGCGGGTTTCATAATTATACAAAAGTGGCAGTGGGTGTGCTGCATTGCTGTAAATGAACTTATTGGTTTGCAGATCAACAATCCCATAAAAGGATGTAAAAAAGTCACCGGTTTGTACTACCTGGCAAAAATCATAATTTATTTTTTTAAAGACACTTGCAGGATCTATATCCAGGGAAGAATATTTCTCAAGAGTCATTTTAAACATGGCAGAAAGCATTGCCGATGCAACCCCATGCCCTGATGCATCTGATACGAGAACACCAACAAAACGCTCACTGATTTGAAAAACATCATAGTAGTCACCACCAAGCTGATTAGATGGAGAAAAAGATACGGCAAATTTATAATCTTCTAAAACAGGTAAATGCTCTGGCAATAAACTCTTCTGAAAATCACCAGCCTTTTTTAAATCTTTAAGAAGTGTTTTATTTTGTTGTTCAATGAGGTGGTTTTGAGTTGTTATTTTTTCCACCAATTCAAGTTTATCCAAACTAATAGCAAGGTATTCTGCTATTGTTTCCATCATAAAAATATCGCCATCATCCAGGGACATTTTTTCGGCATTTTCAATATGCAGCAGTCCATACTTTTTATCATTTGATTTAATAGGAAATGTAAATACGCTGGCAACTTCTTTGCTAAAACCTTCAGAAAAATATTCAGATTTATTAGCATTCGAGTAAAGACCACTTTTGCCGGTTTTATAAACATGCCCATATAAATCTTCAATCTCAATTTCACTGTTAATCGGCAACTTTTCCAGGACATCATTAATCTGAATGCCTGAAGCCGCTCTTAAAACGAGTTTTTCTTTTTGATCATTTATTAACAGAAAAAAGATATTTGCAGATTCAAAAAAAGTGGTTACAAGGCGTTTACTTATAAAACCGATTAATTCACCTACCTCAATACTTGCAGCCACCCTTTTTCCAATTTCATTGATTGTCTGGACCTGCATATATCGTTTTTCTAAAAGCTGGTCGCTTTGGGTTTTTTCAGTGGTGTCATAAAAACTTTCTATTCCACCAATTATTTTGTTTTCAGAGTCATACAAAATATTTGCATTGCGGTTTATGAAGCGCATTTTCTGGTCTTTAGTTAAAATCTGCCCCACAATATTTTGCTTGTCATTCTTCTGATTAGTATTTCCTGTATCAATAAGGTGAGATTCGAATATAAAAACATCTTTTACTGTTTTTCCAACTGTTTCAGTTTTTGTAAATCCTGTAACTTTCTCAGCTGCCTCATTCCATGAAGTAATAATGCCAGTTGTGTTGTAAGTTATTGTCGCATTGGGGGAGTTTTGCAAAACAGTTTCAAGATAATCACGTGAATGATGCACCTCTTTAAAAAGTTCTTCTAACTCTGCTGTATATGATTTCACTTCATCTTTTAAAACTAACCGGGATTCTGCATTTTGGACAGAATTTAACAAAACCTCCAGATCAACAGGTTTTATCAAAAACTCTGAGGCTTTATTTTTCAAGGCTTTAACTGCAATACTCATATCGCCATGGCCGGTTAAAACAATCACCTCAGTTTCATCATCTGTCTCTCGAATTGTACTTAAAAGTTCCAGGCCATCCATCCCGGGCATTAAAATATCAGTTATAATAATTCGGGGGGATTGTGATTTATAGATTTCAAGAGCTTCAAGGCCATTACCTGCAACAAAAACCTGATACTTTTCATGACTCAGGTATTTATCAACTGTGTTTGTAATATGTTCTTCATCATCAACAACAAGGACAGACATTTTTTCTGAAATTTGTTGTTTTATTTCAATGTCTTGTTGATTTTCTTCAAATAATTCCAGCCAACCCATTTCAATCCGTTTGTTAGTTATCTTTACTGTTTTAATTCGGCTTGTTGAAGAAAGGCTTGAAGTTTGAGGAAGTTTTGGATAGGATTGTGAATAAAAAAAAGGGAGAATGTCCAACTATTCTCCCCTTAATATTTGCTTACATTTATTGATTTAAATATCAACACCAATTGAAAAATAGTGTTTTGCCCTGCTTGATTTTTTTAGATTATATTCCCATGCTAAATCATATTTTAGAAGAAAGCCAAAAATGCCAATCCTTGCTCCGGTTCCGTAACCAATAAACAAATCTTTAACTTTTCCATCTTCTATTCCTTTAAATTCATTATTCGAGAACCAGGCACTACCGACATCACTAAACAATACTCCCTGGATATAACCGAAACTAATTGGAGGTAATCCTAAATCCAGACGGGTAATCAATGGAAAGCGCACTTCCGAATTTACCAAAGCAAAGTTATAGCCAGTTTTTTCATAAAACCTTGCACCACGGACAGGTGTTACAAATTCTGAAAAATAGACATCTCGAACAGAATTTATTCGCGAATCGATATTGCCATTGAAATCCCTGTTAATCCAGTTTTCAGTTCCCCCAAAATAAAATAATTGAGGATTTTCACCAAAACTTGTTCCTGTATTTAGTCGAAAGGCCAGGCTGTAATAATCATGTATTTTAAAATACTTTCTAACATCCAGTTTTAGTGTTGTAAATTCCAGTGATTTATCCGTATACAATGGACTATGTGTTAACGACACGGAACCTCTAAAGCCCTCATTTGGCCCAGTCCCCCACCATTGGGATGTGTCATGGATTAGTTGAATACTTGGTACAAGGCTTCTAACTTCATCTGTTCTACCACCGGCAACTAAATATTCTAGGCTTGCATTCATCATATATAATTGAAAATCTGCTCGTGAAAATTTATTAAATGGTCTGGATGCAATAAAGGCTGCTCCATAGTTTCTAAAGCGGATAATACTATTTGATGTTCCTGAATAATATGAATGTGCTGAGTGAAAAGCTGTCACTCCATAATCAATTCGTTCTGGCAAATACCAATATTGGGCTGATATAAAACTATTGCGTAAATCAAAAACAAGGTTTGTACCGAGGTTAATTCTATGATTTCCCAGAACATCGCTGTAGGCTATTTGAGTAAACCCCTCAGGACCCCATAATGTGCTGTATTGAGCCTGACCCTGAATTATATCCGCAGAAAATTTCACTTTATAATTGCGTATTTTAAAATTTCCATCAGTGCGTTTATAATCATCTTCTTTAAGTTTTACCTTAACTTTTTCCTTACGGGTCTTTCTATTTAAATCGGCAAACACATAATTGCTGTAATCTGTAGATTGCGGAATCTTAACTTCTGTTTTTGCAGAATCGCCTTGTGATTCCTGCTGATCAAGATTATCCACGGTGCTTAGTAAACTGTTTTCATCTTCTAATTTATTGTAAAACACTGTATTCTCTAATTCAACTTTTGGTAAATCAAAAGGGTTTTTTATTGTATAGAGATCAAAGCCAATCTCATTAAAAGAAGTAAATGCCAAAGTGTGGCCTTTCTTATCTAAAGAAAGCTGGAAAGCACCGGATAAGAGATTTGAAACCGGGTAAAACTCTCCTGACTCCAGATTATGAACATAAATATTAGAAATACCATTTACATCGCTAACATAAAGCAAGCTGCTATCATTTGGGGAGAAAACTGGATCTGTTTCTAAAAATTCTGTGTCTGTTATACGTTCAATTTCTTTTGAATATCTGTCAACAATATAAATATCTGTATTTTCATAATTGTGATTTGACATTTTAAAGTCTTCAGGAACTTGCTCAGGAGTTAAATACTCTCCTCTTTCAGATACAAAGGCAATTTTATTTCCATCATTAGACCACCTTGGATATGTATCAGAAAAAATATCATTTGTTATCATTTCCAGTTTTTGTGATTTTAAATTAAAAACGTAAATATCGCCGGCTCCGTTATTGTTGCCAACAAAAGCAATGTCATCACCATTTGGCGACCAGGCTGCTGAAAAAAGTCCGTCAATATCAAATTTATGCTGTTCAATCTCATCATTAAAAACATCATAAATATATAAAGCATCCTGATCTCCGGCTTTAGCTGAGAATGTAAGATGTGTTGCGTCCGGCGACCAACCCATTCCAGGACTTAGCCAATGCAATTCTTCAAAATTAACATCTGTCTCGCCCTGAATAACTTTTGTAATATTTTCAGGATCGAGAATATCCATTATAAAAATTCCTTGTTTCCCACCCATATTGGATAGAAAAGCAACTTTATCGCCATTTGGTGACAAAGCTGGACTAATATTCAAATAGCTTTTACTCTCGTGGTGATCGGTTATTGCCCGTGCAAATTCTTTTGATTCCAACCGATCAGCAATATCTGGCCAATATTCTTTGCGCATTTGCTTCTGCCAATTTTCAGCTAAGTCATTTAGTTCAATTCCCAAAGCAGATTTAAAAGCGCTTTCAAACCGGAAGCTCCCTTTTATCTTATGTAAAATTTCCCCGATTTTTTCATTACCATATTTTTCTGCGATATATCTGAAAAGGCTGTTTCCGCCAAAATAGGCGCCATATGTTGGTAAAGCTCCTACCAGATATCCTCCAATTGTTGCATCCCGAACCATCATATCTGTACGGGTATTCCATCGCTGGGAAAAATATTCAGCCAACCCTTCAGAAAACCAGGTTGGTACCTGGGCAATTTGCCCTGAAATTAAAGATTGAACAGATCCTCCATATAGCATATCATTCATAACAGCATGAACCAGTTCGTGGTGAATTACGTGACGAAATGAGGAATATGATCCTTCAAAAGGAACCACAACTCTGTTTTTAAAGAGCTCAGTCACACCACCAATACCTTCACGCATATAAGGAATAACGACATTTGTCTGCTGAAAATCATTATGAGATTTATATAAAATAATTGAAACCCGTTTGCTTAGCTCATAGTTAAAATCTCTTTGCAATAACTTATAAGCATCTTCAGCAACATCTGCTGTAAAAACTGCTATATCATATCCGCCTGGATAAAAATAAATATCAAAATGTTCCGTTTGCAGAAAATGCCAGTCAAAGTCTCTGTACTGCACTTTGTTTTGGCCAAACCCTTGTGCAAATAAATGTTGAGACAAGAAAAAAGACATAACAAAGATGTGTAAAAATTTCCGGGGTTTAAACATGCTAACCCTCCAGGCTAAAATGGTTTTTGTATTTTGTTTTAATATAAATCAGAAACTATTGAATTTGTATCACATTAATTTATACATTTAACGATGAATAATTACAAAAGACTACTCAATAGTATAATAATTTTTATAGCTTGTACTTTTTTGCTTATAAGTTGTTCAAATGAATCGCAACCAGACATTAAAAAAGATGTGATAGTCGATGTTATGACTGAATTGATGGCTATTGAACATCTTGCTATATCTGATAGTCTGAAAGCTGTAAAAATTTCTAAAATAATGCAAACTTATAAAATTGAAATTGATTCATTAAAAAGCATCATTAAAAAGCTAGAGCAAGAACCAGAATATTGGCATTCAGTCTATAACAGCATCAAAAATCAACTCAATGAAAGTAATTCGCGAAAACCTTCAAATAAGTAAGACACTTACTCTCCGTAATTATTGCACATTTCCAGCTTTATCAATTTGTAAATAAGCCCAAAGTAAACAAGAGAGTGAGGGTGCAAAATCAACAATGCCGCCTTGATCCATGTTATCATTATCAGAAAGTGCTTCAGGTAGGTGGTTTAATAAACCTTTAGAAATAAGTTTTGGTAATGGGCTAAAATATTCTAACAATTGCTTTGCTTTGTTTTCTTTATTCTCTGCACAATTTAGAGCAGAAGTAACATACATTCCCATAGTCCATGGCCAAATTGCACCATTATAAAAAGATGAGTTTCTTCTATTCAAATTACCTTGTTTATCTTGATCATTTTTAATTGCAGACCTGAGACCATAGGGAGTTAGTAAATTTTTCTCTACCTGTTTTAATACATTACACTTCAATTCATCATCAAGTGCAGAAAATGGCAAAGCCAAGGGTACTATTTGGTTAATCCTAAAGTCACTGTTTTTATTTTCATTAGCAATGAAATCAAGCAATGTGTCACTGTTCTGAACAAATGTTTTATTAAAACTCTCTTTTACTTTTACTGCCAGTTTACCATATTTTGAAGCTTTCCTATTTTTACCCAATTCTTCACTGATAACTTGTAAAACTTTTAAGGCATTAAACCAAAGGGCGTTTATTTCTAGTAGTTTTCCAAAACGCAATACTTCTTTATTTTCTGCCATTAAAGGAATCCAACTGGTAGATGTAGATTTATTTCCACAAAAAATCAAATTATCTTTATCCAGATAGATATTATTCAAAGTTCCTTTAGAATAGTAGTCAAAAATAGATTGGAAGCTGCTATAGACACCATTATTAAAAAAATTAATGTCTTTTGTCGTTTCAAAATATTGATATCCAAGGTTTATTAAAATCAAACTTAAGTCGGCAGAAGAGTAATGATTCTTTTTCCGCATATGTGCTGAATGTACAGGTAGTAATCCCTCATTCAGCTGATCTATCAACGATAAATATTGTTTTTTAAACCCATCATAATCTTTATTGGCCAAATAAAACCCTGGCATTGATAACATCAGATCACGGTTTGTATAAACATTTTCCAGGGATGAAACTGAAATTAAAGATTCAGAATCTATATTTACCTGTGATTTTCTAAGTGAGTTGTTAACCTCACATAAATTTTTATCATTGGTGAAGTAGAGTTTTTTTTCTGTGTTTCTTTTTTCCTTTTCCTGCCGATACAAAGCCTCATAATTAAGATTATTTGTATCCAACTCTTTCGTAGAAATATATAAATCTACACTATGGTAAGGAGTTAAAGTTGCCTGAAAAAAGCCAGGGTTAAAAAGATGTTCGTATAGACTGTCATTATATTTTCCTTCATCTCTTGGATAAAAGAAATTTTTATACCATAAGGTTGTACTAACAAATTCTCCTGAAGAATAATATACATAAACTTCCGGCATTGCTGGTTTTAACGCCCAGCGAACAAAAAAATTGCCTAAATAACTATCTGTATTTAAACCTTGCAGTTCTTTAATTAATTCTGTGCTATAACGATCTGCAAGAAAAGGTTTCACGATAAGGTTTATGGGAAGTCCCTGATTTTTTAATTCATAACGAACCATTAATAATGGATAATCGGAAAGTAAAAAGACTGTTTTCTCAATTATTCTCCCTTCAATTTCATAAATGAAAGAAGGAAAAGGTTTCATTCGGAACTCTTTTAGATAAGTATATCCGGTAGGGAAAATTCCTCCAGAGTATCTATTTGTAGAAATTTCGTGTAACCTGTTTTCAATAAAAACAGACTCTTCAAATTTGGAAAGCAGAACAACTTTTTTTTCACGGGAGGAGTCTGGAACCACAAATAATCCATGTTCACGCCTGGTGTTCATTCCAATGCTGGTTGAACTGGAGTAAATACCATGGTTATTTTTTTCCAGCCACTCAATATTTGCGGATTTATCAATATTGTTTAGAAATTCCTTTTTCAGGGATATATCCATTTTATATTCCTTATTGGCAACGCTATTTAGCAATTAAAACACAAGGTTGCATTGTAGTATTCAAAAATCCCTTAGTAAGGCAAGATTTGGTAAGTGATAGTGAAGTACAGTTTTAACAGTTAAATTCTCATGTAAAACTATTTTTGGCTTCTTCCATTGTATCGAAAATGTCAAAAATTCGGTATAAGCGGGTTAATTCGAACATTGCACGAACAGGAGCTTGTAAACCAACAATTTTTAAGTCTCCGCTTTTCATTGTTGCCTTTTTTAATCCGGCAACCAATGCCCCCAGAAAAGAACTATCTACAAAATCAGAAGAACTTAAATCAACAAGTATATTTTGATTACCTTCTTCAATTTTTTCCAGCAACTCTTCCTTAAGTTTACTTGAAATTTCAACTGTTGCCCGTTGTTCATTAATCTTAACAATCAAAATATCATTTTCAATATCAAAATTGAAGCTCATTCTATAACTCCTACTTTATCACTGCCATTTCGCTTACTTATACAGTTATAGTCGGATATTAAATAGAAAATTGAACATTTTTTTTTAAAAGAACACTTTACTGCTTTTTTTCTGAAAATTCTGCTACTTTAAATAGGTTTATCAAAGGATCTTCATCTATGTTTATATCAAAAACTTGCTTAAACCTCTCAAGTGATGCCACAAACCTAACAACCTCTTCCGATCTTGCCGGTTCAACATTTATCTCACTTTGAGTTGGGATAAGGTTTTTCACTCTCTCAGCAAGCTCAAAAAGGGTCATTCCCCTACCTGACCCGACGTTGGTTGGTCCTTTTAAGACCAATGAATTTGTAATACAATCTATCAGAACTTCACAAATTGTCTCGACAGATATAAAATCGATGACTTGTTTTCCACCAAAAATATTAATGTTTTTATTTTTCAAAACATTATCAATAAATATCGGAATTACGCGAGCAAAATCTCGAGTACCATAAACATTGGCAAAACGAAGAATTACAATTTCCATGTTATACATATTTTGGAAAACCTGGCAATATTTTTCCCCTGCAACTTTGCTGGCACCGTAAGAATTTTTTGAATCCAGAACATGGTCTTCTTTTACCGGAACAGATTTTGCTTCACCATAACTTTCACGAGATGAACTAAATATAAATCTTTTTATGCCATTTTTATGTGCCGCTTGTAAAACGTTGTAAGTTCCTACAACATTCGTTTGAAACGAGTAATCTATATCCGTAATTGAACCCATGACGTTTGATTGTGCTGCTAAATGAAAAACAATATCACATCCTTCAGATTCTTTAATAACTGAGTTCACATCTCTGATATCGCCTTCTACAAATCGGATTTTTCCTGATTTAATATGAGATTCAATGTTTTCAACTTTCCCACGAAAAAGGTTATCAAATACAATTATTTCATGATTAAGTACAACAAGTTTATCAACCAAATGGCTTCCAATAAAACCTGCCCCACCTGTTACAAAAATTTTCAATTAAAACCCCGCCAATCAGTCAATGTCAATTTCTTCTCCCCGCTTTGCAGATTCATATAAAGCATCAAGAATTTTCATTACCCGTAATGCGTCTGCTCCGGAAGAGATATTCTTTTCTTCACCATTTAATACTTTTATAAAATGCTTTAATTCTTTGCTGTATGCTTTTTTAAACTGATCTATTTTTGAAGTTTGATGAAAAGGCGAAACATTAACCAAATTATTGTGCATTTCTTTATGAATCCTTAGGGGATTAAGTTTTGCAGCACCATTTTTTCCAAATACATGAGTATACATTGTGTCTTTTTCAAGATGCATTTTCCAGCTTATTTCAATTGTAATGGTTTGGCCCGTTTTGGTTTCAATAACGGCCAGCGCGGCATCTTCTACCTCAAATTCCGGATTCAGGAAATAATCATATAACCTGACTTTTTTTAATGCAGGGAAATTTGTAATAAAAAAAGCAAGATCCATCAATTGTAAACCAAGATCGATCAAAACCCCGCCACCTGAAGACTTTTTCTCTGAATACCAGCCGGACATTTCTTTCTTTTCCCATTTCTTTAGCCAGCCGGTTTTTATATAAAATATCTCACCCAGTTCATCCTGTGCTAAAAAATTTCTTAAAATCTGCACATCATCTCTAAACCGGTTATGCATACCCACCATTAAAGTAAGGTTATTTTGTTCAGCCTGTTTTGTAAGTTTTTCAGCATCTTTTGCATTAAAAGCAATTGGCTTTTCTACAAGTACATTTACCCCTTTGCTTAAAGCAAGTTGTGTCATAGGAAAATGATGCAGACTTGGAGCGCAGATATGGAGAGCATCCAATTTTTCCTGCCGAAGCATCTCATCCAATACAAAATACCAACGTGGTATATTAAACTTTTCAGTTAATAAGCTAACCTTGCCTTTGTCAACATCACAAATTGAAACAAGCTCAACATTTTCCATTTTAGACCAATTAGGAAGATGGGCAACTTGTGCAATACTTCCAGCCCCGACCACAGCAATTTTCAATTTATCCATTACTTCTACTCCTTAATAAAAGCATTATAATTTATGGATTTTAATATTTTAACAGCTTCCAATGCTTTGGAAACATTTTCAAATGACAACATAAAAACACCACCTTCTTTTTCCCTGATTTTTAACAACTCGATATCTCTAATGTCTATATTTTTAGAAAAAAGCTCGTTTGAAATTTTTGCAATAACCCCTTTTTGATCATTTACATATACAAGAACATCGGTCAAAGGAGACAAAAATCCTTTGTTAATTTTAGGAATTAAGCTCCTATAATCATTAGCTTTTTCAAACCCTTCTTTTAAATTTCCAAGATTTGTTTTTTGCTTAGTCAAATGTTTAATAAAAATATCGATAGAATCTTCAATATTTTTTTTGTTCGAGTTAACAATATCCTGCCAAATTTCCGGAGAACTTGATGCAATTCGTGTAAGATCACGAAATCCACCGGCAGCAAGATCGAAACAATGCTCGAGCTCGTTGTTTTTAAACCCGACTGAATTCATCAAAGCAACTGCGACTATCTGAGGCAAGTGGCTAATATATGCCAGGGTTTTATCATGCTCTTCTGCCCCGAGAAAAAATATCCTGGCTTTTACTGATTCTAAAACAGGGATTAATTTTCTGGTAACTTCTTTGTTAACACTCTCTTTTTGACCGGATAATATGTAAACCGCATTTTCATATAAAAGTGGATTTGCCGCGTTAATACCGCTCTTTTCCGCACCGGTCATCGGATGGCTGCCAATATACTCACCACTAAAGTTTATTGTTTTGCAATGATTTTCAATTTCATTTTTTGTACTGCCCAAGTCTGTAACTACACATGTTTTTGAAACGATATTATTTAAATCTGCCAAGTGATTTTTTATTACAGCAATTGGAGTTGCCAAAAAGATAACATCCGCGTCGCAGCAATCTTGCGGCCAATTATGTATTTCTTTATCAATAATATTTTTTTTGGTTGCTTGTATTAAAATATCTGGAAAATCAAATCCATAAATTGTGGCGTTAAGTTTGCTATTTTTAATAGCCATCGCTAAAGAAGCACCCATTACGCCAAGCCCGGAAATTACAATTTTCATTTACTTTTCCTGAGCAACTTTCCGTCCAATTACCTCAGCGATAATGCGTATTTGCTTCATCAGATCATCAAATTGGTCGGGGTATAAACTTTGTGCGCCATCAGAAAGTGCTTTATCCGGTTCATCATGAACTTCAATCATCAATCCATTTGCTCCTGCCGCCACGGCTGCGCGGGCCATAGGAATAACTTTGTTACGCAACCCTGTGCCATGTGATGGGTCTGCAAATATAGGTAGGTGACTAAGTTTTTGAATAATTGGGACAGCACTAATATCCATTGTGTTTCGAGTATATGTTTCAAAGGTACGTATTCCCCGCTCACAAAAAATAACATTTTTATTTCCACCGGAAATTATATACTCAGCAGACATCAGCCACTCTTCGATTGTTGCAGAAATTCCTCTTTTTAAAAAAACAGGTATTTTGGATTTACCTAGTGCGCGGATAAATGAAAAATTCTGCATATTCCGTGCACCTACCTGAATGATATCTGTGTAATTACTGACAAGCTCAATCTGGTCTTTGTCCATTACTTCCGTTATCATTGCAAGATTGTACTTATCTGCCGCTTCACGCATATATTCCAATCCTTTTTCACCGAGGCCCTGAAAACTATAAGGAGAAGATCTTGGTTTAAATGCCCCGCCCCGAAGAATTTTGGCCCCTGCTTTCGCAACGCGTTCAGCAATCCGCATGATCTGGCCTTTGGACTCAATCGAACATGGACCAGCCATTATTACAGTTTCTTTTCCACCAATTTCAACATCTTTTACTTTAAAAACTGTATTTGATGATTTAAACTCTCGGCTAACTAATTTGTAAGGAGCAGAAATCCGGTATGTATCAGCAACCCCTTCCATCAATTGGATATCACGAATATCCAAACTGTTTGTATTGCCAATTACACCCAATATGGTATGATCAACACCCGTTGACCGATGAATATCAAATCCACCATCATCCAGTTTCTTTATAATCGCCTCTATTACTTTTTCTTTGGCGCCTTTTTCAATAATTATTACCATTAATGCTCCTGTTAAATTCGGTTTTTATCTAAATACGTTTGTAAAATGTTTACAGCGGCAATTTGGTCGATTATATGCCTGTTTTTGCTTGCTTTTTTTCCGGTACTTTTAAGCATCGTCTCAGCCAGCTTGGTTGTTAAACGTTCATCGATCGTTTCAATTTGAATTGCTATATTACTCTTCAATTTATCAATAATTTCTATTACTTTTTTGGTTTGTTGTGATAACTCCCCTTTTAATGTATATGGCATGCCTACTACAATTATCGAAATTTGTTTTTCTGAAATAATTGTTTCCAGCTCACTTTTTAGTGATTCAAAATTTTTCCACTTTATTGTCTTTAGTGGGTGCGCCATCAGCCCTAATCCATCACTAATTGATACACCAATTCGCACATCGCCAATATCTAATGCAATTACTTTTTTTACCATATTTTATATGTGAATTATTGAATGTTTAAAACACTATCATATGACTTATTTAAATGACAGTATTTTAATAAATATTAAGTGAGCTTGCTTAAGTGCAAAATATAAGAAAGATGGATTTAATATGGTAAAATAAAAATGTATAATAAAATATTATACAATCTTTGAGTTTATATTAATAGTAACGATTATTCAGTTCTAAAACTGAATACATAAATTTAAATAAAAATATCAAGGTTTATATTTAATGGTAATCGTTCTTGTAAAAAATTTTATTGGTATTATTTTAATGCTAACAAATCATTTTCAAGATTTCAACCTGAACAATTATAGCATTATTATTAACATAATCCTCCTTATTATTTTATCAATATTAATTTTTGTAAATATTAAAAGGTTTTCAAAAGCAGGAAAAAAAGATAAATATCTTATTCAGAGCGAGCAAAAATATAAAAGCTTATTTGATTCTGCAAATGATGCCATTTTCTTGATGCGTGGTGAAAGGTTTGTTGATTGTAATTCTAAAACTCTTGAAATGTTTAAATGTACTCGAGAGGAAATTATTAATTTACCTCCTTACGATTTTTCACCTGAAAGACAACCTGATGGACGTACTTCGAAAGAAAGTGCTATTGAAAAAATTACCGCTGCGATTTCCGGCAAACCACAGTTTTTTGAATGGAAACATTGCCGCCTTGATAAAACACCCTTTGATGCTGAAGTAAGTTTGAACACAATGGAATTAGATGGGCAATTATTTGTTCAGGCAATTGTTCGAGATGTATCTGAACGTAAACAGGCTGAAAGATTGCAAAATGCTGTTTATAAAATATCTCAAACGGCGGACTCTTCTTATGATTTAAATGAACTTTATACTGCAATTCATCAAAATATGCTATCGGTTATGGATGCAAAAAACTTTTATATTGCCTTATTTGATGAAAAGAAAAATTTAATCAGATTTCCATATTACGTTGATCAAAAAGACAACAAAGCACCTGAAAGAAAACCAGGAAATGGCTGGACAGAATATATTTTAAGAAGTGGAAAGGCTCAGTTAATTGATAAAAGAAAAGCAGAAGAAATTGCCAGGGAAAAACAAATAGATTTTATTGGAGCTACTTCTGCAACCTGGATGGGCGTCCCCTTAATTGTAGATAACAAAACGATTGGTGTGATGGTTGTGCAGCATTATAGTAATCCAAATGCTTATACAAAAAATGACCTGCGCATGATGGAATTTGTTTCACAACAAGTAGCAATCTCAATTAAAAAGAAACAAACAGAAGAACAAATTAGAATATTGTCTACATCTATGGAGCAAAGCCCGGCACTGGTTGTAATAACTGATTTAGAGGGGAAAATAGAATATATAAATCCAAAATTTATTGAGGTAACAGGTTATTCGCCTAATGAGGTATTAGGTAAAAAACCATCATTATTAAAGTCTGGCCAAATGTCCAATAGTTTTTATAAAGAATTATGGGAAACCATTTTAGCAGGCGAAGATTGGCGCGGCGAAATACATAACAAAAAGAAAAATGGTGAGCTTTACTGGGTAAACGCATTTATCTCGCCCATAAAAAATGAAAATGGTAAAACCACTCACTTTCTTGCATTAAAAGAGGACATAACTGAACAGAAGCTGCTTCAACAACAAATCTTCCAGTCTCAAAAAATGGATTCAATAGGAACTCTTGCAGGCGGTATCGCCCATGATTTCAACAATATTTTAACAATTATTACCGGTTTCTCCGAACTGGCCCTAATAAAATGCAAAGATAATGAAATTAGAAAACCTATTTCTACAATATTATCTGCCAGCCAAAAAGCAGAAAAACTAACTCGTCAAATTTTAGCATTTAGTAGAAAACAGATTTATCAGCCGCAGGTAATTGATATAAACCTGGTAATTTCTGATTTAGACAAAATGCTCCATAGAGTTATTGGGGAAGATATTAATGTTAATATTCAGCTTGCTCAAGGCATCGATAATATAAATGCCGATCCGAGCCAGCTTGAACAGGTTTTAATGAATTTATTTATTAATGCCCGGGATGCTATTAACCAAAAAACCAAAAAAGCTTCCGAAAAAAACATTTCAATAAAAACCGGGCAAATTTTTCTGGATGAAAAATTTTCCAGGCAACATATCGGCAGTAAAACAGGGCATCATGTTTATATTTCTGTAAGCGATAATGGAATTGGTATGGAGCAAGATGTTAAGGATAAAATCTTTGAACCATTTTTTACTACAAAAGAGCAAGGAAAAGGCACTGGTTTAGGTCTTTCCACTGTCTTTGGAATTGTTAAACAGAACAATGGCAGTATCTTTGTTTATAGCGAACCCGGGCGGGGAACAACATTTAAAATATACTGGCCAACTACAATGGACTGGCATAAAAACGAAAAAAATACTCACTTAAGTACAACCCACCTAAAAGGCAATGAAACCATATTAATTGTTGAAGATGATTCTAATGTAAGAGAATTTGCAGATTCAACCTTGGTTGAATTTGGCTATCATGTTCATTCATGCTCAAATGGTCGGGACGCACTTAATTTGATAAAGAATGATAGCTTTGATTTTGATTTATTGTTAACGGATGTAATAATGCCGGATATGAACGGCAAAGAACTATCTGAAAAAGTGAGTAATTTAAGGCCAAATTTACCAATTATCTTTACTTCCGGTTATACTGATGACCATATTGTTAATACAGGAGAGTTAGAAAAAGATATAAACTTTCTGCAAAAACCATTTTCTGTAAATGCACTACTTAAAAAGATAAAAGACGCAATAAATCAATAGTTGCGGAAACGGTGCAATAAAGGAGGGCGATTATTCAGCTACGTTTGGTTCACCCTCAAAGGTTTCTTTTTTCAATTCATCCTTAAGGATTTTACCAGCTTTGAAATGCGTTTTGCGGCGGGCAGGTACATAGATAATCTCACCTGTTCGGGGATTTCTTGCTTTTGGTTTCGGCTTGGTCTTTTTAACTTCAAATACGCCAAAGTCACGAATTTCTATACGGACTTCCGGATCAGCTTCACTCAGAATTTTTCGTAGAGATGAAAAAACAGCATCAACAAATTTTTCTGCTGTATAGATTTTTATGTTCTCACCTAAACTGTTATTTAATTCCAGGGCAGTTCTTTTGGCAACGTCCTTTTTTGTCACCGTTCTCATCCGCTCCTCCGTAATGTCAAAATCTCTAATTTTATTTAGGATTAATTGGGACGTTTAAAATAAAGCCATCTTTTTTTGAAAGCAAGCTTTATATCCAATAATTCCAATAATTTAAGCCGTATTAAAGCCAAACTTTACCATATTTCGGCTACACCATTTTAATCTTTATTTTTATTACAATTTTTATATAACTTTTACAAATTTCAATTAAAAGTGTCAATATATTCCGCAAGATAGACAATATACTTGGAGAAAATACAATAATTATATTTCCTTATATCTAAATTTAATTCGAGAAATAATTATAAGATAACCCGGAGAATTTTTGAGGGTGCTTAATTCGCACGAAAGAGCTATTTTATCATTTGCTTGAGTTCATTTAATTTTTGCAAGGCCTGCAGCGGTGTCATATTGTTTACATCAATCTGTTCCATTTCTTTTTCTATTTTGGCCTTTTCTTTTACCTCAAATAAGTTAATCTGGTTTTGATCCACTCTATGCCCTGCCCTGCGTTGGGCCAATTTTGGTTTTTTACTATTTGGGGTTAGTTCATTAGCTTCAAGATTTGAAAGTATTTCCTTTGCCCGTTCAATTAGTTCTGACGGCAATCCTGCTAACTGAGCAACATAAATACCATAACTGTTGTCTGTTCCGCCTTCAACAATTTTGCGCAGAAAAACAACCTGATCTTCCCATTCCTCAACAGCCACATTATAATTGTGGATACGCGGATATAATAATGCCAGCTCAGTTAGTTCATGGTAATGTGTGGCAAACAGGGTTTTTGATTTAATGGCACTGTTATTGTGAATATATTCAACCACAGACCAGGCAATGGAAAGTCCGTCAAAAGTGGATGTACCACGTCCAATCTCATCTAGTAAAATTAAACTTTTGGGAGTAGCGTTGTTTAGAATATTTGCAGTTTCATTCATCTCAACCAAAAAAGTACTTTCGCCCAAAGCCAGATTATCCGATGCACCAACCCGCGTAAAAATCCTATCAACAATGCCGATTTTGGCTTTTCTGGCCGGAACAAAACTACCAATCTGAACCATTAGTACAATCAACCCTACTTGTCTCAAAAAGGTTGATTTACCAGACATATTCGGCCCGGTGATTATCCAGACTTGCTGACTTGTAGTATCAAGCTTTGTGTCGTTTGCAATAAAATCGCTACCGGGTGGCAGGTTTTTCTCAACAACAGGATGCCTGCCATCAACGATTAATAAATCCTGACTTTCAGTTACTTCTGGTTTAATGTAATTATTTTCATACGCCGCGGTTGCAAAGCTATTCAAGCAGTCAATCTCAGAAATAGATGTACTGTTTTTCTGAATATCCGTTGTGTACTCTGAGACCGTTTCGCGGATATCCTGGAAAATTTTGTACTCAATCTGGTTTATTTTGTCTTCAGCGCCAAGAATTTTTTCTTCCCATTCTTTAAGTTCGGGCGTGATATATCTTTCGGCATTTACAAGGGTTTGTTTGCGGATATAATAATCGGGTGCCTTGTCTTTATGCACATTTGTAACTTCCAGGTAATAGCCAAAAACCTTGTTGTAGCTAATTTTTAAAGAAGAAATACCTGTTGCCGCGCGTTCTTTTTCCTGATAATTAATAAGCCAGTCTTTGCCATGTTCTGCAATATCGCGTAAATCATCCAGCTCCTTACAAAAACCCGGCTTTATCAAACCACCTTCCTGAAGTGAATTTGGCGGTGTTTCAACAATCGCTGCTTCAATTTCATCTTTCAGCTTTCCTAAAATGTTTATTTCTTTTGCGATTTTTGCAAGGGTTTTAAAAGGCTGTGAAGCTAAAAGTTGTTTAACCGGTTTTAAAATAGCCAGAGAGTTTTTTAGATTAATTACATCGCGGCCATTAGCACGGCCGGTTACAATTTTTCCTAATAAACGCTCCATATCAAAAACTTCCTGTAAAAGTTTTGCCAGCTCTTCACGTTTATTTTTATGGCCAAGAAGCTCCTCAACACATTTTTGGCGGGTTATGATTTGTTTTTTTGAAAGCAATGGATGTTGCAGCCACTGTTTCATCATTCGGCCGCCCATCGGTGTAATAGTAAAGTCTAAAACAGAAAGCAAGGTTGGTGTTCCTGCCTGCATAGTATTGGATTGGGATATTTCCAAATTTCGGCGGGTACTCTCATCCAAAACCATAAATTCCGATAAATTGAGCACTTTTAAACTTACAAAATGCCCAAGCCGGGTCTTATAATTTTCATTAATATAGTGGATTATTGCACCGGCTGCGGATACGCCCTTATCCATCTCATCACAGCCGTAGCCTTTAAGCGAATGTGATTTAAAATGATTAATCAGGGTTTCATAAGCATATTCGCGATTATAAACCCAGTCATCCCTTTTTGTTATAATAGCATCAAGCCTGTTTTGAATAAGATTATGAATAAAGTCATAATCCTTATTGGCAACCAGAATTTCACGGGGCTGGTACCGCACAAGATTATCCAGTAAAAAATTTGTAGGAAACTCTGCCAAAAGAAATGTACCCGTTGAAACATCGGCTATTGAAATGCCACAGATATTGTCATCAAAAGTAAGCGCCAGTAAAAAATTATTAGCCTTGCTGTCCAGTATTTTGTCGCTCAGTGTGGCGCCTGGTGAAGCAATTTCCACAACTTCCCGTTTAACAATTCCTTTAGCCAGCTTGGGATCTTCCACCTGTTCACAAATCGCTACGCGCAAACCCGCATTTAATAATTTAGGAAGATAATTATCCAAAGCATGATATGGAAACCCCGCCAATGGTACATCTGCAGATTTACCATGTGCTCTTTTTGTTAAGGCAATGCCTATAGTTTTAGCAATGGTTTTGGCGTCTTCGTAAAACGTTTCATAAAAATCGCCCATTCGGTAAAGCAACAGCACATTTTTATATTCTGCTTTTATACTGAGGTATTGCTCCATTAAAGGAGTTGTTTTGGCCTGCTTTTTAGACATTGATTTATCAATTGATTGTTGAAATTGAATAACGTGAGAATATTAAATATGAGGCCAAAAATACAAAAATGGAAGGAAAGAATCTATCTGATTAAAAAACTTTATTATTTATCTAAAAATCTAATTTGGCGTAAAAACAGGCAATGTAAAATAAAACGTACTGCCCTCTTGTGGAACGCTTTCTACCCACACTTTTCCGCGGTGAAGAGTAATAATTTCTTTACAGATGGCCAGCCCCAGACCAGTTCCTTTTAGCGATGCATCCTTACCGGCTTCTGTCTGTTCGTATTTATTAAAAACTTTGTCTTGTTCCTCTAGATCAATCCCAACACCGCTATCTTTTACCCATACACGGATTTCTTTTTGCTTTTCACCGGTAAGCTCTTTTTCCACACTTACCATCCTGTTTCCAATTTCAATTTTGCCACCATGGGTTGTAAATTTTAAGGCATTGCTGATATAATTTGTAAGAACTTGTTCAACGCGCATTTTATCAAATGAAATCAGAGGAACCTGCCTGTCAATTTTTAATTCCAGCTGAATGTTTTTCTTTTCTGCCAAAATTTTATGGTTTTCAAAAACAGACTCAATCAACGTGTTTAGGGCATTTACTTCAGGTGTAACCTGGAATTGACCAACCTCCAGCTTGGACGCAATCAAGAAGTTATCAATAAGTTTTAAAACTTTGTAACAGTTTTCTTTTGCTATGCTTAACAACTCTTCCTGCTCATCACTGATATCACCTACTACTTTATTTCGTACAATATCAATGTAGCCCTGGATAATATTAAGCGGCGATCTTAAATCATGCACCACCATAGAGTTGAAATCGGCTTTTAAACGCTCAATTCTTTTTTGAGGTCTTAGGTCTGAGAATACTCCTAAAAACCCGCCCTTCTCACCATGTTCGTGAGATTTGGTAAGAAATATTTTGAAGGGAACAAATTTATTGTCATTAGCGAGCATTTCAACTTCTAAACCAAACTCATATGCGGATTCATCGTCCTTATCATCATTACTTTCATAAACGACGTATTTTTCAAGTTCGGTGCTGGCTTTGTCTGAAGCCAGTTCATAAATATTGCGCCCAACTAAACTTGAACTGTTTTCATAACGCATTAAGCTGGCAAAACTTGGATTGTTATAAATTATATCACCCTTGATGTCACAAGTTATCAAGCCCATCGTCATTGTTTCAGCCAAATCACGGTATTTTGTTTCGGAAGTTTTGAGACTTTCAAATAAACTGGCATTTTCCAATGCAACTGCTGCCTGGTTAGCAAAATATTCCAGACTGCGAACTCTGTCATCATTTGGCCTAATCCTATCAACAGGATCATTTACTGAGATTACACCCAACTCCTTGCCGCGACTTAAAATCGGGATAAATAGCCAGTCGCGATCATTCCACTGTTTGCCAACTTTTCTTTCAAATACAGCAATATCTGTTTCTTTTATTTCAATCTGGGCAAATTTATGGTCAAGAAAATATGAGTTGCTTTGATGGAAACAACGCGATTTTAACTTTGAATACATCGTGTTAGGATATTTGTCCTGAATGCTCTTAAAAACTTTTTCTTTAACGCCAAAATAACAGACATTTTCAAATTTATTTTCATACACATTTTTGCGGTCCAGCATTACAATATTCCAGCCAAGCGTCCGCCGGATTGCTGTTGCGATTTTTGGCAACAACTCGCTTATGTGGCTTTCGAGAGTTAAATCTTTGCCAAGTTCAAATACCCTGTCCAACTGTTTTATTGTCTGGTTGGCTTGCTTAACTAAACGGCCTTCCATCAAAACATCTGTTGCTTTCCGAATAATTGTTTCTGCTTCTTTAATAATTACGCTGGAAAACCTTTTCATGCTGTTTTCATTTGCAGTGATCAAATAGCCTTTTACTTCATTGGCTATTTCAACAGTAAAAATAAGGATGGAATTATAAGTGCCGCCTGCAAGTTCTGTCATTGCAGCTAAATCCGGTAGCGCGTTTTTTGTCAGATTAAATACAGCATTCTTTTTCTTAGATTCCAGGAACTTCTCAAAAGTGGGATAATCTTTTGCCATTAATACCGGCGGTTTATCATCATCAAAAAGATTTATTTCACTACCGGCCTGGTAGCAATACTGCGGATATAAAAACCGAAACCCTTTATTATAATTAAAATAAATGCTTACATCGGTTTTTAATTTTTCAAGTACTTGTTTTGTTAAATACTCAAAAATCTCATCATCATTAAAACGGTGGAAAATATCCCTTTTTTCTGTTGGTTCACCTTGCGGGGCTACATTTCTTTCGCCATAAATTTTGCGCAATTCAAAAATACGTTGTCCTGCAGAATTAACTAGTACCGATAGATCATTAAATTCGGCATTTGATAATGCTTGTTTTATTGTGCTGCCAGCTATAATAACGCCAACAGGTTTTTTATTAGCATGAAGCGGCATCTGGTAATAAACTTCTGAATTCAGCCCAATCGTTGCCAAAAAATCGAGAACTTTCTTATTCGAAATTCTTTCGGGACCTTCATATTTCTTGGAAAAATAAACTTCTTTCCATACAGGCCCTTCAAAAATATCAGAAGCATTTTCATTATTTTCAGGATCCTTTGTTATAAAGTTATTATAATCATAGTCTCCTGATTTTGGGTTGTATATTAATTGCAGGATAAAGTCAAACGGATAATCATTGTAAAGAAAGTCATCAAAAAGTTCACAAAGCCGGTTTAAGTCATTTACAATGGAAATATTATATTGAATTTCAGAAATATTTTGCAGGCGGCTTATTTCTTTTTCATATTTTTCCTGCTTTTTTCGGTATTCAAGATGTAATCTTATTTTTAAACGTAAATCAGTCAAAACTGGGTCAGCGTTAATAACATCGCTTATACCGTTTTTCTCAAGTTCAATTCTGTCATAAAGTTCAATATCACCAATCATTGCAATAACGGGTGCATTTCTACAAAATTTTGACCGCTTGATTTTGCGCAATATTTTTTTTGCATCTGCAGTAAGAGCGGCACCCCATAGTATTATATCAGGCTCAATACTTTTTGCCAGACTAAAGGCATCTTCAATATTTTCAGCTATCATCACTGCAAAATCAATTTCACGTAAATATTCTGCAATCTTCTTTTTTAAGATTTTATTTTTGTGAATCAGAAGAATTTTCTGTTTATATAACATCTTATGATCGGCTTATATTGAATGTGAGTTTTAAATTTTATTTCGATTATAAATTAATGCGATACCTTCAAGACTTAGAAAGGGAACTACTTCATTGATAATATCGGTTTTTTTTGCGATAACCTTAGCTAACCCACCTGTTGCTATAACTTTAGCAGATTGTCCTAATTCTGACCGAATATCTTTGATAATTCCTTCAACAGAATGGATTGTACCTTTTAATATTCCAACCTGAATACTCTCTTCTGTAGTTTGCCCAATATTAAACTCTGGAATCTTTAGTTCAATTAGCGGGAGTTTTGCAGCTCTCCTATGTAAAGCGCCAATTGAGGTTTCAATTCCAGGTGCAATTACACCACCAATATAATCTCCACTTTGGTCAATACAATCAAATGTGGTAGCTGTTCCAAAATCCAAAATAATAAGGGGCTTACCATAATTTTTAATACCAGCCACAGCATTGCACAGTCTGTCTGCACCAACAGTTTTTGGATCACGGTATTTCACGTTCATTCCCAGATCCAAATCTGAATTAATGATCATTGCATCAATACCAAGATATTTTTGACTCATCCAGACATATGCCTGCGATAAATCCGGAACAACCGAGGAGATACAAACGCCAGTAACATCAGAGAAATTATAATTGCTGTGTTGGAAATAATCTTTAAGAAGAATACCGATTTCGTCTTCGGTTCTGGCCAGTGAGGAAGTAATACGCCAGTGAATTTTTATTTCTGAATTAACAACCAATCCAAAAACTGTGTGGGTGTTACCAATATCGACTACAAGTATCATACTAATAAAAAGCTCTATCGTTGATTAGTTATTACCCGAGTCCGTTCTCTAAAAAATCCATCCATGTTAAAAGGCACAAATTTTTCACCATTTGAATTTTGACAAATCCTATGTATTGTCATTCAAATAGTGATACATTCTGATACGAACTCGAATTTATGTTTTTTTAGGAATTAAATCCATTGTATAAAAGCCTTTTTATTTTCAACTCAATTTCCATATTGGAAAACTATCCAAAAAAGGGCGTACAAAAATATTTAATTCAATCACCTTATTTTCGGCCTGAATTACCACAAGTTTTCTTTTTTTTTATTTATGTCAATTGGATTTTTTATAACGATTTATTGAAGCTTATAACCTTTCCCATGATATATTATCTCCAACATCAATTTGATAACGATCCGTAAAACCTGCACGGACCTCTACCACAAACTGGGCCGGAATGCCTGAAGGATATAGATTTTCGGAATGGGGGACTGTATCTTTGTGAATTTTCACAATTTTATATGTGGCGTCAATAAAAATTATATCCAAAGAAACAGGTGTTTCTTTCATCCAGAAAAAACGTTGAAGTTCATCTTCATAAGTAAACAACATTCCCTGGTTTTCCGGGATGTCTTCACGAAACATAAAGCCTTTACTTTGCTGATATTCATTTTCAGCGATTTCAACTAAAACTTCTAATTTTTTTTTATTAGAAGAATCATAAAAAACAACGCGGCCTTGCTTTAATTTTGTTTTTTGTGGATTGTTTTCCTGGACATCTTTCTGAATGGATAATGTGCGGTTTACGCTTAGTTTGTAAAACATGGACATGCCAATTACCACGGAAAATATAATGATCATATCCAGCATAGACATGCGTCGTGATTTCTTTGCAGCTTTTTTGGGGTCTACTATTTTCATGGTTTTTATTTGAGTTTTGTCATCTTAGACTATTTTTTTAGACCTGCCAGATAAATTTATTGTTTTCTAAAAAGAATATCAATTGCTCTATTGTTTGTTGTGATTTCCGCTCAACGGATTCTCTTGTATTAAAGGCATTATGTGGTGTTAACAAAACATTGTCCATATTCATCATTTTTTGAACAGCTATCACTTCTTCATCCGCACTCAGAGCTTGTCGAAGGGGAGCTTTTCCCGCACCCTGAGCTTGACGAAGGGAAACAGCCAGCTTTTTCTCATGATCAAAAACATCCAGAGCAACACCCGCAATTTTCTGGTTTTCCAATTGATTTAGTAAGATTGAAGAAGGTGAAATTTCACCACGGGAAACATTTATAAAAACAAGATTTTTTTTTACCTTCTGGAAAAACTTTTCATTAAAATAGTCTACATTGTCTTTTGTCAGGTTCATTGCGCATACAATAATATCCGCTATTTGTGCACCTTTTTCAGGGGAAATATATTTTACATCTTTATGCCGTTTCACTATATCAACCCCAAAAACAGTCATATCTAAACCACGGCCAATTTTAACCATTTCATAACCTATATTACCAACCCCGTATACAACGAGTGTTTTCTCCTGTAGCTCATATCCGGTTAAACCATCGCGTTCAAATTTTCTAAATTGCCTAGTTTGTTCAGATAGTTTTCTAAGCAACACAAGGATTGACATCAAAGCATGTTCAGCTACAGCACGATTACAGTAAAGCGGCAAATGCCCCATTCGGATTTGAGAATTTGTTTTTTCCCGGTACTCCAAAAGATGATCATAACCTGTACTACGTGATATTATGGCATCCAATTTATCTGCCCAGGATTCCGGATAAATACTTTGTGTACGTGTGCTGATTATTTTTGCAGGAGGTAACTCATGCCCTGCTTCCTGAATTGTTTTCCAGGTAAATCCTGCTTCAACATTTTTGGGTAAGAATTTTTTCAATGAAACTTCTTCTTCTTCAAAAGCTTCATAAAAATAGATTGTTTTCATTTAAATTCTATTTTTGGTAATAATTTTATTATTTCATTTGCAGCATTAGAAGGGGTTATTTCATTTTTAGTGATCATATCTTCCAGTTTTGAAAGATTCATTTTCACATTTTCATTTTCAAAAATTTTTTGGTGGATTTGCTCTTTTATTAAATTGTGCATCCAGGCTTTATTCTGGTTCTTTCTATTTTCAATAAACAGCCGATCTGATTTCATTTTCTGTATAAACGATTCAGCTGTAACCCAAATCTCGGAAATACCTTCTCCGGAAAGTGCAGAACAAGTTAATACAGGAACTTCCCAATCAGGAACCGATGTTGACAAATAGTGAACTGCTAAACGTAATTCTCTTTTTGCGGCCAGTGCTGCTTTCTTATTATCACCATCGGCTTTGTTTATAACGATTGCGTCTGCCATCTCCATAATGCCTTTTTTAATTCCCTGCAGCTCATCACCCGCTCCTGCAATTTGTACAAGAAGAAAAAAATCGACCATAGAACGTACTTCAATCTCTCCCTGGCCAACACCCATAGTTTCAACTAAAATAATATCAAATCCTGCAGCTTCACAAAGCAGTATTGTTTCACGGGTTTTGCTAGCAACACCACCCAAATTTCCTCCGGATGGTGATGGGCGAATAAAAGCATCTTTGCTTTGGGCAAGCTTTTCCATACGGGTTTTATCTCCCAGAATACTGCCACCGCTTCTGCTACTGCTGGGATCAATTGCTAACACCGCTACACGATGGCCTTGCTCAATCAGGAACAAACCAAGAGCTTCTATAAGAGTACTTTTTCCGGCACCGGGAACACCTGTAATTCCTATTCGGATCGATTTTCCGGAATGGGGAAGTATTTGCTTGAGTAGATTTTGCGCCTGATCAAAATGCGATGAAGAGTTGCTTTCAATAAGCGTTATAGCACGGGCCAAAGCGACTCGATCTTTATTAATAATTTGTTGAAAATATTGTCTTGTGATAAAAGTATTTGATGTTTTATTCAAAGGATTATTCAAGGTTTGTTTTCTGGATTTTGTCTATTATTAAATATTGAATGTATTATTATCAGATTATCTTCAATGGAGGAGAAAGGAAATCTGCTTAAAATGCATCTATGAAAGTTTTTATGTGGTTTAGGATAGACTTCCGGATAGTCCTGAATTTTATGAAGTGAATCTTCAATGCTATTTAAAAAAATTATACCAAGATCTATTTTTTGCTGCTCATACCAGTCAAATGCAATTTTAATATCAGAAGCTGCTCTTTCCGTATATTGAATTTTCATTTACCAGCTGTTCTTAAATTATTGTGAACTGTTTGCCAGTCATAGGTTTTTAGTTCGCCTTGGCGAAAGAGCTCATATCTTTTATCTAACTCGGCTTTCTGCCAATCATGCATTGGGAGTACATTGTTTTGTTTTGCAATAGAATCCCATATTTTTTCAACTAAGGTAATTTTTTCATCAACTTTAAGTTGATCTATTTCTTTAATAAGCTCTTTTGTATTCATTTTGACCCACTTTTATTTTATAATTAATTATATGATAGTGAGTAATAAATGGGAATGCAAATCTTACAAACCATCAACGAACCGATCTTTATTAATTGTCTGGTTTGGTTAGCTTTTCAAGCAACAATTTTGCGGCGTCCGGAATAACTGTGCCCGGGCCAAAAATGGCTGTTGCGCCGTGTTTATATAAATAATCATAATCCTGTTTTGGAATAACACCGCCTATTGTTACCAGAATATCATCCCGCCCAAGATTTTGTAATTCTTTCACCAATTGCGGAAGAAGTGTTTTATGCCCGGCCGCCAACGAACTCATCCCGATTATATGAACATCGTTTTCTGTTGCCTGGCGCGCAGTTTCCTCTGGTGTTTGAAAGAGCGGACCGATATCAACATCAAAACCAAGATCTGCAAAAGCTGTGGCAATTACCTTTGCACCGCGGTCATGGCCATCCTGCCCCATTTTGGCAACCATAATTCGTGGACGACGGCCTTCTTGTTCCTCGAATTTTTTTGCCAATTGAATTACTTCTTTAATTTTAGCATCGTCCCCAAAACTGGAACTATAAACACCAGAAATTGATTTTGTCACTGCTTTATGTCTCCCAAAAACTTTTTCCATCGCATCGGATATTTCTCCCAGGCTTGCTCTTTCACGCGCAGCAATCACCGCTAATTCCAACAAATTACCATCGCCTTTTTCAGCGCAGTTTGTTAAGGCTTTCAAAGAAGATTGAACCTTCTGTTCATCACGGTTCTCCCGCAATTGTTTCAGCCTTTTCAATTGTGATTCACGTACTGCATCATTATCTACTTCAAGAATATCCATCTTTTCTTCTTTTTCCAGGCGGTATTTATTAACTCCAATAATGGATTCTTTTCCTGAATCGATTTTCGCTTGCCTGCGTGCAGCCGCTTCTTCTATGCGTAACTTAGGCAATCCTGTTTCGATTGCTTTGGCCATTCCACCCAATTCCTCAACTTCTTTAATATGCTGCCAGGCTTTTGTGATAAGCGCATCCGTCAAATATTCCACATAATGCGATCCTCCCCAGGGATCTATAACATTGCAAATATCCGTTTCTTCCTGCAAAAAAAGTTGCGTGTTACGCGCAATTCTGGCTGAGAAATCTGTCGGCAATGCTATCGCCTCATCCAAAGAATTTGTGTGCAACGATTGTGTATGTCCCATAGCGGCAGCCATAGCTTCGAGACAAGTACGGGTAACATTATTATAGGGATCCTGCTCTGTTAAACTCCAGCCACTTGTTTGAGAATGTGTTCTCAGAGCCATGGATTTTGGATTTTTTGGATTGAACTGTTTAATTAATTTGGCCCATATAAGTCGGGCAGCCCGCATTTTGGCAATCTCCATAAAATAGTTCATACCCACGGCCCAGAAAAAAGAAAGGCGTGGAGCAAATGTATCTATATCCAGTCCAGATTCGATTCCTGTGCGAACATATTCCAACCCATCTGCAAGTGTGTAGGCCATTTCTAAATCTGCTGTTGCCCCTGCCTCCTGCATGTGGTAACCGGAGATACTAATGCTGTTAAACGCAGGCATATTTTTGGATGTGTATTTAAATATATCACCAATAATTCGCATCGATGAAGCCGGAGGATAAATATAAGTATTGCGAACCATATACTCTTTTAAGATATCATTCTGGATCGTCCCTGAGAGTTTTTCGATTGGAACACCCTGCTCTTCCGCAGTAACAATATAAAATGCCATTATTGGGATTACAGCACCATTCATAGTCATTGAAACAGAAATTTTGTCCAAAGGAATCTGATCAAACAGAATCTTCATATCAAGAATAGAATCAATTGCAACACCGGCTTTGCCCACATCACCCACAACCCTGGGATGATCAGAATCATAACCGCGGTGAGTTGCCAAATCGAAAGCGACAGATAATCCCTTTTGCCCGGCTGCAAGGTTTCTTTTATAAAAAGCATTACTCTCTTCAGCTGTAGAAAATCCTGCATATTGACGAATTGTCCATGGACGCATAATGTACATGGATGCATAAGGGCCACGCAAAAATGGAGGGATTCCGGCGCTGTATTTTTTATGGTTTAAATCCGCCGAATTTGCTCGAGTAAAAATTTGTTTTACCGGAATTTGCTCATTGGTTTGCCAGGTCTTTTCATTATCTAAAGCATTAAATTCTTTTTCTTTAAAAGTGTTAAATGCAATTTTTGTAAAATCAGGTTTCATTTGTACTTTCTTACCAATATTGACTGTTTATTTTATCTCAGAAATAGAAATATAATTCGATATTATGAATTTCGTTCTAATTTTTCTAAAACACGGGATTGAATTAGCGGTTTTATTTTTTCTGCAACATTCCCGGAAAAATTATCAAATGATATTTTTTTCTCAGGTTTTTCTATCTTCACTTCTTCCGGATTTGGATAAATATTTGTTCCAATTGCTTTGCGCTCGCCTTTCTCAAATGCAAATACTTGTTTTTCTGCATTTTTTATTACATCATCCTGAAACGTGCCATTGCGGATCAGTTCAACGATTCCACCGGCTGCTTCAATTTCCTGAAAAACCTGCCAACTTTTCTCCGCCAGATCAATTGTCATTTTATCCAGGTATCCTGAACCAGAGGCAGGGTCAATTACTTTATCTATATTACTTTCTTCAGCTAAAACAATTTGAATATTGCGGGCCTGACGCATGGAGAACTCATCAGGTTTTCCAACAGCTAAATCAAAAGGCAAAACATCAAGTGAATCACAGCCACCAATAATTGCAGAAAAAGCAGCGCTTGTGGCCCTTAACATATTTGTCCACGGATCTAATTTGCTCAAAAAACGCCAACTGGTTTCAACGTCAATCATCAACTTGTTTTCTTCAGAATCGACATTATATGCATCACAAACATTTTTCCACAAAATACGCAAAGCCCGTAGTTTTGCGATTTCCAAAAACTGATCATTTCCAACAGATATTTTAACTCGAATCTTTGGAATAACCTTTTCAGGCCGGATTCCCAAATTAGCCAGGTAATTTATATAAGTAACCGCGACAGCAAGGAAATAGCTTAATTCATTTAGTTTATGCCCACCGGCATTATGAATAATATTTGCCTGGATTGTAAAAACATCAATATTTGGAAAGTCATTGATTTGATTAAAGACCGGCAGAATAGTATCTAAAATGGTTTCCATTGGTTTATCAAAACCACCATATTTTAATGCTCCAGAAATCGGATCTACTCCAAGGGCAGATGAAATTTTAGCATTGTCAATATCATTTTCTACAGCATATTTCTTCAACCAGTCAAATATTTTATTTCCGCTATTTAAGGCATCAAAAAGTAGAGGCACCTTATTTAAATCAATGCCCTCAAACAGCTTGTCCATTGCTTTATATTCTGTGAGATGGACATTGCCCATTATTTCCGGAATATGTGCCGCTTTACTACCAAACTGGGAAACAAGATCAAGGTCAATATTTAAAGCAGTTTGCCCTTTTGATAAGGCATTAATGGCAGAGCTGTTGAATGTGTCATTTGCAGCAAATAATTTTTGTGCTACGCGGCAATTATTTTCACGATCTGTAATCCCGAGGTTCAAATCCGGCCGGTCTTCAGAAGTGTAAATAGGTTTTACTAAAATATTTTCTTCTGTTGAAGTAAAAAGGGTTTCTTTTAAATCCTTTCCTTTAAGCAACTTTTCAGCTGCAGCCTGCCAATCATTTTCAGAGGGGAATTCAAAATCTTTGGTTATGTTAAATTTATCTTGTTTCAATTTTATCTCTCTTTTACCAATAATTCACCAATTAAAATTTTCTCTTTTTAAGATATACTATAATACCACTCTTTTATAACCTAAAGACAGTTCTCCAAAGTTAACAAGCAAGCCGAGTCGGCAATGAGAAACTTTCAAATAATTTAACGTTTGTGCAAGATGTTCATCTTTTAAACTTTTAATTCCCTTTACCTCCAAAATAATTTTTCCATAAATGACAAAATCCGCAAAAAATGCATGAGGAAGGACAACGTCTTTGTAATTTACTAAATATTCTTTTTCTCGCTCAAATGGAATTCCAGCTTTATTAAACTCATATTCAAGTGCATCTTTATAAACTATTTCTAAAAAGCCTTTTCCAAGATTTTTATGTACTTCCATGCATAAGCCAATTATTCTATAGCTTTCACTTTTATAAATAAAATTACCTTCTTGATCTTTTTGCCATGGTTTCAACATATTAATTAACAAAGAATATTTTAATTTATAGCCACTGATTCACAGATTAGAGCAATAAAAATAAATTCTTTTAATCTGTGAATTTACGGCAAAAGTTGAATTAATTAGATTTTTGTTTTTTACATCTTTTGAAAAAATGATTGTATTTAGCGACTGATTCACAAATTTCAGCAAATAACATATTCTTTTAATCTGAGAATTTGTGGCATTAATACTAATTAAATGAGTAATGCGTATAGAATTACTCCACGCCTTTTATTTTTATTAAAGCTTGGTTTTGTGTAACTGTATCCGCCTCACTAACTGAAACTTCAACAATTTCGCAATCAAATGGTGCTTTAATAATATTTTCCATTTTCATCGCCTCAAGGATAAGCAAACCTTCGCCTTCTTTTACAACTTCACCAACAGCAGATTGAATTTTCACAACCAAACCGGGAATTGGTGCTTTAATTGTTTTTTCGCCCTTACTTCCTGAGGCAGCTTTTACAAGTTCTTTAACCTGCCGTGTTCGTTCATCCTCAACGGTAACATGAAATAAATCACCAACAACACGCACATGGTACCCATCTTCATTATTGCTAATATTTACCATAAAAGCCATATTGTCTTTTATTAAAGAGAATCGTCCTTCACCTAATGGGACAAGTTCAACATCAAGTCGTTTTCCATCTTTAGCAAGATAATTTTCGCCATTTTCATCAACCCATTCGTAGTGGAATTCATTGTTTTTTGTGTTAGCAAATATTTTCATTTTCTCTCACTTTTATCAAAGTTTACAGCCTTGGCTACATCTAATCGAGACTAAAGTGCATTACGGCGGTGAACTGTTTTCCAATTTGATTTTTTCGAACTTCCCGAGTTGGGTGTGTTAAGTGTTACTTTTTTCTTTTCTTCCATTTGCCCTAAAATTGCCGCCAGCGCTGCAATCTCAGAGAACTCCTGTGGTTCACTAAATAGTGAGTCTGTATATTCCTCAATGAATTTTGTTGTAAAATCTCCAGATTGAAATTTTGGATGTTCAAATACTCTGATCAAAAAAGGAATAGAAGTTTTAATCCCACCGATCTGGTATTCACGCAAAGCCCGTTTCATACGCTCCATGGCTTGTTTGCGGTCTTGGCCCCATGCACAAAGCTTTGAGATCATTGGATCGTAATAAAGTGATATTTCGCTGCCCATGGTTACACCGCTGTCTTCACGGATTCCGGGTCCATCTGCCGGATTTAGAAATTCAATCACACCAGGTGAAGGTGCCCAGTTATTATCCGGATCTTCTGCATATAAACGGCATTCAAAGGCGTGTCCCCAAAACTTTAAACTACTTTGTTTAATTCTTAATTTTTCGCCTGCCGCGATATGAATTTGTTCTTCAACCAAATCGAGGCCATTTACCATTTCTGTAACCGGATGCTCTACCTGCAAACGTGTGTTCATTTCCAGGAAATAGAAGTTCCTATTTTTATCCACCAGAAATTCAATCGTGCCGGCGTTTTGATAATTACATGCCTTGGCCGTATTAATCGCGGCTTCCCCCATTTTTTTTCGCAAATCATCATCCAGCAGTGAAGATGGAGCCTCCTCAATCACTTTTTGATGACGGCGTTGAATGGAGCATTCCCTTTCACCAAGATGAACTACGTTGCCATGTTTGTCTGCTAAAATCTGAAATTCAATATGGCGCGGTTCTTCAACAAATTTCTCGATATAAACGGCATCATCGTTGAACGCCGCTTTGGCTTCCCTGGCTGCCCCTTCAACTGCCTCGATAAAATCCTCATCTTTTTCTACAAGGCGCATTCCTTTTCCACCACCACCCGCAGCAGCTTTTACCAAAACAGGATAGCCAATCTTACGGGCAACTTTTTGTGCTTCACTGGAATCAGTTATTGCATCTTCTGTTCCGGGAACTGTGGGGACTTTGTTGGCAATCATCAAAGTTCGGGCTGCTGTTTTATTACCCATGGTGCGGATTGATTCTGCTTTAGGGCCGATAAAAACCATTCCGGCTTTTTCAACAGCCTCTGCAAACTCAGCATTTTCTGACATAAAACCATATCCGGGATGAATTGCTTCTGCTCCACAGTTTTTAGCAATATCCAAAATTTTCTGCCATTGTAAATAACTTTCCTGAGATGTTTTTCCGCCAAGGGCATAAGCTTCATATGCACTATAAACAAACGGACTTTTTCTGTCAACATCCGAATAAACTGCCACAGATTTTATACCCATTTCATTACATGTGCGAATAACACGTAAAGCAATTTCCCCACGATTGGCAATTAAAATTTTTTTAAACATTGGCTTTTCCATCATGTACAATAGTAATCTACTTACAAAATTATTTTGAGAATATACAAAATCTTAAAAATATTTGGCTAAAAAAGTAAACCTGCACAAACAATAATAATTGATTTTTTTTCTTCTGTTACCTTTACCGGAAAAAATCATCAAAATTCCAAAACTAAAAATATACGGAGAGATTAAATGAGTTATTATTTTTCAAAGATTATAAATGAGAGTTTTGAAGATGCAATTAGTAAAGTAACCGATGCTTTACAAAAAGAAGGTTTTGGCGTTTTAACAGAAATTGATGTATCGGCAACATTGAAGAAAAAACTGGATGTTGATTTTAAACCTTATAGAATTCTTGGGGCCTGTAATCCTCCTTTTGCTTATGAAGCACTAAAAAATGAAGATAAAATTGGTGTGATGCTGCCCTGCAACATAGTTGTGATCCAGCAGGAAAATGGTGTTGAAGTCTCTGCAGTAGATCCAATGGCCTCTATGCAGGCTGTACAAAATGAAGCTCTTGGAGATGTTGCCGGTCAGGTTCAGGAGAAACTAAAAAGTGTGATTGATAGTTTGTAAACATGTTACAAAATTTGATAAACGAAATTGTGATTTTGATAATTAGCTAGTTGTACATAAATTTGATTTGCCAAAAGAGGAGGATCAAATTGGATTTGTTAAAAAAAATTGAAAAAGAGATTGAAGGTCTAACAAACCAGGAGCGGGCTTTTTTAGCTGACCGTTTGCTGGGTTCTCTTTCAGAAAACAAACAATCTGAAGTTGATGAAGCCTGGGTCGAAGAAGCAGAACGGCGTTACGAAGATTACAAAAAAGGTAACAGGCCTGGAGTTGAAGCTAAAAGTGTATTTCATAAGGCAAACCTTTTACATAAATGAAAGCCATTTTTGACCCTGAAGCGCAATCAGAATTTCTCGAAGCTGTCAGGTATTATGAGGATAGTAAAGAAGGCTTAGGAAAACGGTATCGTCAAAGTATTGAAAACGCAGTTTTACGCATATCAAGTTCTCCCCTCCTCTATAGAATTATCCACCCACCGTTTCGAAGGATTCTTCTAAAAAAGTTTCCATATGCTATTATTTATACAATCGAGCCAGACCATATCCGGATTATAGCAATTGCTCATACAAAACGGAAACCAGGATACTGGTTAAAATAATTCTAAAAGAAATGAACTGTTAGACCTTTTCTAAAAATCTTATCAAAACAAGGTATTAAAGTTTAAATCCAGCTTGATTAATCATCAATATCAAATTCCACGAAACTTAATGCCGAATTAACAACTTCTCAAGCAAGTCAAAGGCTCCTTGTACAAGCAATGCTAACAACGCAGCAGGAATAGCCCCTTCTAAAATTAAAGCTGTGTCATCAAGACGGATACCGGTTAAAATTGGCTGTCCATAGCCACCGGCACCAATAAGTGCGCCAAGTGTGGCCGTCCCGATATTTATAACAGCTGCCGTTTTTATACCTGCTAAAATTGAACGAGCCGCAAGAGGCAATTCTACAAAACGCAGACGATCTGTTCTATTTAAACCCAACGCAATTGCTGATTCCGAAATATGAGTTGGAATATCTTTAATGCCGCTGTAAGTGTTACGGATTATTGGAAGCAGGCTATACAGAAACAGAGCCATCATTGCCGGTTTAGCGCCAATGCCCAAAAGAGGAATCATAAAAACAAGGATGGCAAGCGATGGAATAGTTTGGATAATCCCGGCGATACCTAAAATTATAGAGCTGCCCTTCTCAATTTTAGATGCAATTATCCCCAAAGGAATTGAAATAAGTATGGCCAGAGTAAGTGAAATCATTACAAGAATCAGATGTTCAGTTGTAGTTTTTTTCAACCTATCCCACAGGTTTTCTTCAACAACCTCAGTATTTAATTTGAGTTCTTTGTTGAGAAAATCTGCAGCTACCCGGGACGATGGAATTTTGTCATTTTTAACGCGGGCATTCATATTAGCCATTTTGGCTTCATCAATTTTGCCAACTAATTTTTGCAAACCTTTCACAAAGAGCGGCACGCTATCAACTAACTCTTTCCTAATCAAAAAATAGGCCTGATACTCCGGAAAGTGGTTATAATCATCTTCCAGAATAGACAGATCATAATATTTGATTTCGGCATCTGTCGAATACAAGTCCATTACATCCAATGTGCCTGCGGCCAATGCCCTGTAAGCCAAATCATGATCCAATCCTTTTACATTTTTGTGTGGCAGATTGTATGCAGTTTGCAATGCAGGCCAGCCATCTCCACGATCCATAAATTCATTAGTAAATCCAAAACTCAACTGGGTGTATTTGCTCAAGTCTGAGATTTTGCGCAATTGAAATTTTTCTGCTGTCTTTTTAAGTAAACCCAAAGCATAAGTATTATTAAATCCCAATGGGCCAACCATTTTAATACCAAGGCTATCCATGTGGTTTTTCATTTCAGACAAATCGGCAAATTTTTTGTTTGAAAATATTTCCTGGCTCATGGTCCCGCTGTATTCCGGGTAAATATCAATTTCGCCTTTTAGCAAAGCACCCCATAACACCCTCGTTCCACCCAACTCAGCTTTATGCTCTGCAGAAAGATCATTTGATTTGGCGATGTGGTTGGCAATATCTCCCAAAATTACCGACTCTGTAAATTTTTTAGAACCGATTTTTATGGAAGTTTGGCCAAAGGAAAATGATACTATCAAAAATAATAACATAATTGTAAATAGAGGAATCGAAAAGCTGTCTTTCCCGTTTGTTCTAAGCTGGAATCTAAATCTCCTAGTTTGAGATTTGCGATAAACGTATTCGGGAATAACAATAATGGCCAATTTACTCATCACCCAACTCCGGTAAATGGCTACGCTGGGCACGAATGAATTCTGATACAAATGTATTAACAGGATTTTTTAACAAATCTTCAATTGTACCGGATTGGATAGCCTGCCCATTGTTCATTAAAACAATATCATCTCCAAGATATGCAGCTTCATGTAAATCATGCGAAACCATTAAAACTGTTTTCTTAAGACTTCTAAAAATTTCAAGCATACTGTCATGCAATCCTGAACGGATGATTGGATCGAGCGCTCCAAACGGTTCATCGAGCAAAAGTATGTCTGGGTTAAGCATAAGTGCTCGCATCAAACTTACACGCTGGCGTTGTCCTCCGGAAAGCTGTCCCGGGAAACGATTATAATTATCTTTGGAAAAATGTGTAAGGTCTGCTAGCTCTTCCAGCCTCTCTTTTATTTTTTTCTTTTCCCATTTCAGTCGTGTGGCCATTAAACACACATTTTGAGCTGCTGAAAGATTTGGAAAAAGGCCACCTTCCTGGATAACGTACCCCATTTTCAATCTTAAGGACTGGATAGTCGAATTGTCTACTTTGTCTTTTTTAATGAAAATTTCGCCGGAGGAAGGAAGGATCAGTCGATTTATAAGACGCAGAATTGTTGATTTGCCACAGCCGCTTGGGCCAATTAAAACTGTTGTTTTGCCGGAAGAGATAGATAAGTTAAAATTTTTTAGAATGGATTCTTGCTTGTAAGAAAAAGTAATATTTTGAAGTTTTATCATAAGCAAATAGCAATCCTGGTAAGTTCCAGGTAGATATGTTAAATCATTGATTTAGAAATCTTGATTGTTTTCTCCAAAAAATCCATAACAGCTTGTTGCTGATTTTTCTCATTTTGAAAATCACTTGCAGTTAAAATTGCAGAAACAAATCCGGTGATGTGCCATTTCCCGTTTCCTGGCAGTTCTTCATTTTTCAATTTGCTATAATGAGGATATGGCCAGGGTGAAACATAATAATAAGGTTCGTCATAATTATCATCACCCGGTGAATATCCCACTCCAATGGATTTCATTTTCTCAGGATCTGTATTCTCTTCGATTACAATTAACATTCCCAAATCAAAATGATGTGGCCAACACCGGACATTTGATGCGCCTTTATATTGAGATGCAATTTTCTGTAAAACTAAATTGGCATTAGAAAAATGATTTGAGTGCTCCTTAAACAATTCCGGATCAAATAGATCATAAGGTGCTCCATTTGCCTGGTCTGTTTTTGGAATTTCGTAATGCAGCTTTAATGTCAGTTTTGAAGGATCAAAATTGCTGGACTTTAATGCATTATTATACCAGGAGATAGCTTGCTCATTTGTTTTTCCATGCAGGTTAAACTCAGAAAAATCGTGGTCTTCATCCATTAAGATAAGTTTAAGCTGTTCAAAGTTTATGGCAAGACGCAATTGCATATGGCTACCGAATGCAGAGCTTTCAAATGCTTTAAGATCATCCAGCCATTGCATATTTGTATGGCTATCATCTGCCTTATTTTGAACAAAAGAAACACCCGTGGCCGCTAACAATTGAGAAGCCTGGTGTAATTGCAAGCGAACTTGTTTAAGCTTTTCTAAATCCACATTTCGGATAACCTGCCAATCCATAAAACCTCCACTTTACCAGAGAAGCAATCTTTGATCTAAATTAAATAACAAATTTTGTAAAATATTTTTCTTAATTAATAACTGCATCCTCAGCCAAATCAAGTAGTTCACTAAAGTCAAAATCAGATGCTGTTTCTTTAATTGCTTTAAATCTTATATCACGGCCACGAATTTCAACCAAAAATCTCTTCGCGACTATAATCTGAATTTGTCCACGCTGCAGATCGGAATCGTACTCTTCAAAGGCTTTATGACCATCAATTTTTGATGTACGTTCAAACCCGGAACCCGATTCCCTATCAAATTCTGATATGGCCCAACCGATTGATCCCAATTTCATAAATCCGGACATATTTCCCATATCAATAATTTTGATTTTTATTTCTGGATCTTCATCTTCATTAAAATATAAGCCCTCTACTTCAGAGATATTTATCCCCATTGCCGCATTACTTTCACCGCTGGATTTTTGTTTTGGAAGTCCGGCAGCTTCCTTTGGTAAACTGGTTTTAAGTTCGCGATAATTTATTGCTTTAACTTTTGAATTACCGGCCATCGCCTCTCCAAATTTCTCCATGGCCTCAGCCATATTCTCTGCATTTTCTTCAATGGATTCTTCCATTTCTTCAGCCATTTGTTCTGCAGCTTCAGCGATTTGTTCGGCTGCTTCTTCCATTTCCTCAGCGGCTTCTTCAATTCGCTGCTGGCGTTCTGATTTACAGGAGAATATCAATAAAATTATTGCTGTAAATAAAAAGAAGGACTTTAACATAATACCTCCAAAATTTTTAAAATCATTCAGGGTTAATTGAAAAATCAAAATGCAACCAAATGGTCCTGGCAAATCGGAAAATAAAAGGCACCATTACCAGACTAACGCTACCCAACAATAATCCAATTTTCCAAAAAGGTATTTCCAATGCGGTCATTATTAGCATTATTGGCGCAACAATAAAAGCATATAAAAAGTTTGCAATTATTATAGCAGATGTAAAATACCCCTCTTCCCGTTCAAACTTAAATCCACAGTAAGAACAAGTTTGATTCATTTGGAAAACACCTTTAAACATTTTCCCATCTTCACACTTTGGACACTTTTGAAAAACCATTGCATTTAAACTCATTGACTTTTTTATTTCCCTACCTGTTTATAAACATGACTTTTATTTTTCCATTTTTTTCCGACAGTTTTACTACTCCTGCAAAATCAATATTTATGTTAAATAAATTTTTGAGCGGCATCTCCAGAATATTTGCCAAAATTGCCCTAATTGTCCCTCCATGACTTACCAAAATAATATTTTCTGAATCACTATTTTTTAGCTCTCCAAAAAAGTCCATTATTCTGTCGCTCATTTGCCTGTATGATTCTCCTCCAGGAGCTTGCCTGTTCACAAAATCTTCAATCCAGAAATTCAAAGATTCTTTTTCAATATCATCCCACGGTTTCATTTCCCATTCACCAAAATTGAACTCTTTTAAACGGTCATCAAAAATAACCTTGCCCACATCCAGAGCTTTCGCCAGTTTAGCACATCTTTTTAAAGGGCTGGAGAAGATTTTAAAATTGTCAAGCTTTGGTAAAACTGATTTAATCCTGCTAACCTCATCATCAAAACTGTCTTTTACATCAAGATCGGTTTGACCATAACAATAAATTAATTCTATATCCGGGGTAGTATGTCTGATAAGGTAGATGTTCATAAATCTTAAGTAATTTGTGATGGGCTAATGTACAAAAGCAGCTTAAAAATGGAAATTGTTTTTAAATTCATAAAACGTGTAAAATAACGCTAAAATAGTTTGAACGACAGAATTGGTGTATTTAAATTGTTTTATCAATCATAAAATTAAAAAGATCGAGGCTCTTTGTATGCAAAACAATCCAAATCAACATTTAATAGTTTTAGACGTCCGGCCAATACTCCAATCCGGGAATGATCCATTTAATGAAATTATGAAAGCAGTGGCAAACCTGGCCGAGGAAGATACTTTACAAATAATTAACACGTTTGAACCCATTCCGCTAATTAATAAAATGAAAGCCCGAGGTTATAAATCATGGACTGAAAGACCGGAAGATGGCGTGATACATACCTTTTTTAAAAAAGAACAGGATAATAAAACGAGTGAAAAGCTGCCAGAGGTTGAAGAAACAGATGAGATAAGTTTTCAACAAAAAGTTGAATTCTTCGGAGAGAAAAAACACACAATAGATGTTCGTCATCTTGAAATGCCGGAACCAATGGTTGCAATTCTCAAAGAAATTGAAACTTTGGATGATGACCATGCTTTGTTTGTTGAGCACAAAAAAATGCCACAGTTTTTATTGCCAGAACTAAAAAACAGAAACTACGATATAATGTTTAATGAACTCTCTGAACACCATTTACAATTATTAATTTTTAAAGCCAAATAGCAGGATTTTTTTTTGAATAATTTACAAACAGATAATGCCCCATCCAGTGGTGTAGTTATTCCCCCATTTATGATTGGTGCATTGTCATTTTTCGCATTGTCAGTTTTAACCATTCTGGCAGAAACGGATCTGTTGGGGCCTTATTACAATGGCCGGATTTTGGCAATAACCCATTTAGCTGTTCTGGGTTGGGGAACAATGATTATTTTTGGAGCTTTGTACCAATTAATCCCTGTTGTTTTTGAAACTGCTCTCTTCAGTGAAAAATTAGCCAAAACCACAACTGTGATATTCTCATTAAGTACAGCGTTGTTAGTATACTCATTCTGGACAGATAACTATGACAGTTTATTAATTCTGGCCTCTTCTTTGATGTTTTGCTCTTTTTCCATGTTTATTCTAAATATTTTACTCTCAAAGAAAAACAGTAAAAAAAACATTCAATCCAGATTTATCTCAACATCAATTTATTGGCTATTTCTAACTGTCTTATTTGGGTTGCTGATTTCGATTAATTTTAAATATCCATTTCTTGCTCAAGTTCATTTGCACTATTTAAAAATTCACGCACACTTAGGGCTAGTTGGCTGGTTTATTCTTTTAATTATTGGCGTCTCGTCAACACTAATCCCAATGTTTTTAATTTCTCATAATTTAAATAAAAAGAAATTAGATATATCTTTTTTCCTCGTAAATATTGGCCTTGCTTCCCTGGCTCTGGATTGGCTTTTTCTAAATTCAAAATATCTGCCTTATTTATACTGGTTCATAATTTCAAGCGGGATATTTTTCTATTTTTCGTATATCATGGAGTCGTATAAAAAGAGGTTAAGAAAAGAATTAGATGTGGGGATGAAATATACTGTAGCTGCAATTTCACTTTTATTAACTCCGATAACAGTAGGTTTAATTATATTAGTAGATCTTAACTTTGAGCACGATTTTTTGCTGCGGGTTACTACTCTTTATGGTTTCACAATAATCTTTGGATTGATTTCACCACTCATTCTTGGACAAACTTATAAAACCCTGCCATTCATAATCTGGTTGGAAAAATACAAACAATATGTTGGGAAATATAAAACCCCAATGCCCAAAGACCTATATTCTGAGAAAATTGGGTGGCTACATTTATATACTTATTTTTCATCAATTATTACACTTGTAGCGGGATTATTATTTAATCATTATATTCTTATAAATTTAGGAAGTTACTTATTTCTTATAACCGCTGTACTCTACAATATTAATGTTTTTAAAATTATTTTTCATAAAACAAAAACCGAAGGCTTATAATAATGAAATCAAAAGAAGAAATAAAAAAGATAGAGTCAGAAATTGAAGAAATTCTTTACACTGTTATGGATCCTGAAGTTGAGTTGAACATTGTAGACCTTGGCTTACTGTATTCAATAGTTTATGATGGAGACAAAAAAGTAGACATAATTATGACACTATCAACCCCGACTTGCCCACTTGGTGATGCCATTGTAAATAATGTGAAGCATTCAATATACAGCAAGTTTCCGGAATTTACCGCAAGGGTTGAAATCGTTTTTGATCCACCCTGGTCGCAAGAAATGATTAGTGAAGCTGGCAAAATGAAGTTAGGAATGTAGATAAAAAAAGCCCCGAAAAATCGGGGCCTTTTCATTCAAATATTTACTTTAAATCCTTAAAATTCTCTGCAACAACATCCCAGTTTACCACATTAAAAAAGGCATTCAAATAATCAGGGCGCCTGTTTTGATAATTAAGATAATAGGCATGCTCCCAAACATCTACACCAAGAATTGGTCTGCCTTTAACATCGGCAACATCCATTAACGGGTTATCCTGATTTGGCGTTGAACATACTTCAAGGTTTCCGGCATTATTAACAATCAGCCAGGCCCATCCAGAACCAAAACGTGTTGCACCTGCTTTTACAAAGGCCGTTTTAAATTCATCAAATGAGCCAAAAGTAGTGTTTATCGCAGCAGCCAAATCACCACCAGGTGTTCCGCCACCATTGGCGCCCATAACACTCCAGAAAAAAGAATGGTTCCAGTGTCCGCCACCATTGTTACGAACTGCATTTTGGACTCCTGCCGGTAAACCGCCAATGGCACCAATCAAATCTTCAAGGGATTTATTGTCTAACCCCTGGCCTTCAATTGCGCCATTTAAATTATTTACATATCCCTGGTGATGTTTTCCATGATGGATTTCCATCGTACGTGTATCTATGTGTGGATCTAATGCGCTATGTGCATAAGGTAAATCAGGTAATGAAAAGGACATTATATGTCTCCTATAAATTGAATATTTATGGTTATATTAAAAATATATAATTTCGGGTATTATTTAAATTTCAACCCAAGTTTGATTGTTTCTATTTCTGTGAGATTTAAACCATTTGGCAATAAGAAAAATTCCTATAAAAATAATAGGAGTTGCAATCATAAAAACTAAAATTTCCGGAGTAACGATTATTGTTATCCCAAAAAGAATTAAAAGAATTCCGGACAGTAAAAGGTAGCTACTTGTTTTTCCACTATTTCCAAAATTAAAAGAATTAATCATTTTTTCCCTTCAATTTAACGTGTTGTTTTCATTGGGTGAAATAAAGGATTGATATATAGTTTTAAATGAGGCAATATCTTCTATCAATATTTCAAAATGTATGTTTCCGGTTTCATCTTTACCGCTGATTCCTGCATTTTCCACTATAACTTTATTACCATGTTTTGAGCCGGCAGGAACTGCAACTGTCAATTTTTTACCATCCGGACCAGGCATTGTTTTTGAACATCCAATTTGAGCTTCAGCCGGAGTTACCACTAAAGGTGCATGTAAATCCACACCTTGAATTTTATACAAAGGATGATCTAAAACTTTTAACTCAATAAAGATATCACTTTTAATCTCCGTGTCGCTCAAATCTCCAAAATCTTTTAACCTGATTATTTGGCCGTTGTTCACTCCCGGATGAATATTAACCTTTACTTTCTTTCCATTATCCAAATAGATAAAAAAATTACCACCGGAAAGAGCTTGCTCCAGTGTTATATTTTTATGATAAATTATATTATTTTTATTCATTTTATTAGATCGCTATTATTGGTTAACCAGTTTAAAGCAATCAATATGCCAAAATTAATCAAAAGTAGTTTATGCCCATTATATCAGGCTCTTTAATAATTTAGCACATTTTCAAAATTTTTCTTATATGATAGAATGACTTACTCGTGGCAGGTTTTTAAATAGATTTGGCACATTGATCGGTCAATTAATGTTTACAATAAATACAAACACTATTTTATTTTTGCTTCGATCTTATCTTTCACGCCTTTAATTTTTGTAAGCTCAGTGGTGATGTTGCCAACCAAAACTTCACTTTTCATTTGGATCGGAATTTTTTTATCATCATCTGTTAACCAGACTTTTAAGCGTCCTTTTTTCTTAAATAATCCTTCGCCTTTAATAATCGGCTCCACTACGATACAGCGAAACTTTCCAGCCTCAACTTCAATTACTTCCTTTTTGTGAACAAGAACCTCTAAATCATATACTTTTTTCTTTTCATGATTTGTAAGAAATAAAGATTCGCCGACCTTTAAATCAAATCTTCGAATGTAATAAAATGAGGATAAAATGTCCTGGCAATACGGAGGAACAGCTACATCGTATTTTTTTCTCTTTCGAACTTCCATATCGCTGGTATAGCGGATTGTTTCAACTTTTGCCAGCGAATCTAATGGATGATAATCTGTAAACAAGTCGGCCAGGTAACTACCTTCCCGTAATTTTTTCTCAAACCGGATTGGGTAAAAATCATCAAAGTCAACATAAGAATTTACAACATCATCTACTTTATAAATCCAGCTAAAACCACTTGCGCTTTTTGCTGTCGTCTGTAAATGAAAAACTTGTGTCGTGTCATCATACATTTTCGTAAAAACTTTCATTTTAGCAGATCCGGCAGTTATAAACCCATAACGAATTCTAAATGAAAGTACTTCACCATTTTGAAATGGGGTTGTTTTTGAAAGGACAGGTAAATCGACATCAGTCTCTACTTGTACACTATCTCCAATATTAAAAACTGCTTTCTCAGGATTGGATTTATTACTGGCTGAGATACTTACAGCCAGAAAAAGGAATACTATTTTTAATATTATCATGAAAACTTAAACCTCGATAAATTGATCTTGCGATAGTTTTTTATACGTATCACAAGTGGATAAAAGTTCATTATGCTTTCCTATCGCCTCAATTTGGCCATCATTTAGTACAACAATTTTATTCGCATTTGTAATTGTTGAAAGACGATGCGCGATTACCAAAACAGTTCGGCTTTCCAATAATTTGTCAATTGCCTGCTGAACCAGTCTCTCAGATTCTGTATCAAGAGCAGATGTTGCCTCGTCCAAAATTAAAATTGACGGGTTTTTCAAAATAGCCCTTGCAATAGATATGCGTTGTTTTTGCCCGCCCGAAAGACGTGTTCCTTTTTCACCAATATGCGAATCAAGACCATTTTCCATTTTTTCTATAAACTCCCAGGCATTGGCCACTTTCGCGGCTTCAATAATTTCTGTATCAGTTACATTTTCCATGCCATAGGCAATATTTGTACGAATTGTATCGTTGAATAAAATTGTTTCCTGGGTAACAATACTCATTTGGCCACGCAATGAATGAAGGGTTAAGTCTCGTGAGTCATGTCCATCAACAATAATCTGGCCTTCGGATAACTCGTAAAACCTTGGCAACAAATTTACCAGAGTTGTTTTACCTGAACCGCTATGGCCAACAAAGGCAACCATTTCCCCTTTTTTAACATTTAAAGAAACGTCATTTATAACCAGCGGACTTTCATCATTGTATCGAAATTTTACGCTTTTAAATTCAATTGTGTCTGAGAAGGTTGCTATTTCAATCGCACCAGCTTTGTCATAAACTTCTTCCTTCTCCTCCAAAACCGAAAATATTCTTTCTGCAGCAGCAAAACCTCTTTGCAAAACATTGTTTACACCTGCAAGTTCTTTAATTGGCTGAAACATTGTAAATAAATATACCAGAAAAAGAAGAAAATCTGCAGCGCTTAACCCGCTTTTGGAATAAACCAAATTTCCACCGTACCATAACAGAAAAACAAGCATCAAGACTAAAAGCACTTCGTTGATTGGTGAAGTTGCAAATTTTAACCTGTTTGCCCGAAATTGTTTCTTGAAAAAGTCCAGGTTTGTTTCATAAAATTTTTGCATTTCCCGGGCTTCGCTGGTAAAAGCCTTTACTATTCGAACAGAAGTAATTGCTTCCTGAAAAGTAGCCATTACATTTGCTATTTGCCTAAAAACCCTGCGGCTGCGGCGACGCATTCCCTGACCAATTTTTACAATCACAAATGTACTTACAGGAACAACGATGAATGTAAGCAGTGATAGTTCCCAACTAATTATAAACATCAAAATAATGTTGGTAAAAATTTGAACCGGTGAAAGAATCATTCTGCCAAAGCTGTTTTGAAGAACTGTTTTAAGTGCATTTACATCGTTAAAAACAATAGATGTTAATTCCCCGGAATGCCTTTTATCCAGGAAAGACAATGGCAACTGTAGAATTTTAGCATGCAGTCTGTTTCGAAAATTTACAATGATCTGTAACTCAACATAATTTAGAATAACCCGCTTGAAATAAATGGCAATATTTTTAAAAAAGAATGTAAGGAAAATGACAAGACAAACAGCGAGCAAAGTATCATATTTATTATCCTGGATAATAACACTTCGTATCGCTACTTTCATCGCGTCATAAATTGTATCACTTTTTTTTGCTAAGCCCGGTTCCAGCAGTTCCCTGTTTTCAATAATATCTTCAGAAAAAATTTCATTGATAAAATCGACCATCACCCAAAGGGAAATTGCATTAAACAAAACATAAATAAGTGTAAGTAATATCGCGCCCGATATTGCTTTCCAGTAGGGTTTTATAAATGTGAGTATTTTTAAATATAATTTCATTGTTTCGTCTGATTATTCTTTGAACAATTCTTCGGCTTTTTCCAAATCCTGATGTGTATCAATTTCCCACCAGGTATTTGTTTTCGTTTTTAAGCCATAAAATTTATAGCCGCCATCTACAGCTTCTTTTATAATCTGTTCATAATAAGAATTTACATCTTCGCCATTGATATGAGCTGCCAGCTTTTGTGCAAAAAACTGATTAACAAAATCCTTGCTAATCTTATAAAAATTGATAGTTTTAAATGTATTTGAAAAGTCGAAATCTTTGTCCTGATCTTTATTTAAATACATTCCTTTTACTTCTGATGATTCTGTTAAGCGCACTACTGTTCCATTCATCTCTTGAGTAAATGTATCGATTAACATAACATTTTCCTGACCGGATTTTAAAAAATCTGCTAAAATTGTGTCTTCACAAAAAACGTCTGCTTCAAACAAATAAAATCCATCATCCATATATTTATTGGCAAGATAGAGTGAATAGATGTTATTGGTTTTATCGTAGATTTCATTTTCAATAAAAACAAATTCTACCTGTCCCTTAAAGCCGCTTAAAATATGGGCTTTCAGTTTTTCTGCAAAGTAGCCAATTACCACAACAATCTTTTGCATTTTATTATCAATAAGTTGCCGGATAAGGTTATCAATAATCGCAGTATTGTTTACCTCTGTCATAGGTTTGGGTTGCTCCAGGCTTAATTCTTTTAGCCTGCTTCCTCGCCCTGCCGCTAATATGATGGCTGTGTCAATTATTGACATTTCAAATCCTTCAATTTTCATATTTAATTTTATTTTTTTATAAGTAGCCAAGCTCTTCTAACAAAGATACAGCCCGCTTATTACTCATAAACTCATCAATTCTGTTTTTATGTTCCGGTTTCTGCCAACGTTGAATGGCATCTTTATATAATCCCTGGACAGGTTTATTCCAGTGTTTACTTTTCTTGATATTTGTTTCTTCTTTCCAGGCATCCAGCGACGGAATTTCTTCATTTAGAAAGCTATACACGGTGTTCATTGTTTTTTCAAAATCCTGAATAAAATCTTCATATCGGATATTTAAGACCTGTGGATGGTTTTTTAAACTTAATCCAAGGCTTACATCGTCAATCCATCTGTTTACAGGAACCCAATATTCACCGGGGCTGTGTTTAGGATGTTTTGAAGTAACTACGTCGCGTCCATCGCGAATTACATGTATAAGCTGAACATTTTCACCCATATAATCCAATATTTTATGGAATGACCTTATATGTTTTGGTGTTTTTTCCAACCAGCGCGTAGGGCCGGGAGGAACTTTGGAATACAAAAATTCCCTATACAACCGGTCGATACGAAATGGAACCAGATTATTATCGCCATGAATTTTTGTTTTACCTTGAACCCATTGATCAAATGCATAGCTTTGATTTGGAATGGCAAAAATATTTGGATGGGCACCAAGTACCGACAACAAAATAGTAGTACCGGATCTTGGGCACGCACCAATTATAATAGGTGTCCCGCTAAATTGTTTATCTGCGATTCGCTTTCCAAGTTTTATAACTAAAGGACGAACCAGGCTTCTAATCGGTTTCTTTTTCATTGCCGCTTATCTCAAATAGCCCTTTTTAAATATGCTGTGATACACTATTTGCCATTTCCTGAATAAATTAAAAGGTTTTCCTTTTTTGGGAAAACTATAGTCTTTTTTGATTTCTTCTAATTGTTCAAAAATTGTCTTGCTTATATTGCCATCAAGTTTCGGGTTTATTTCCTGAAGATTTTGCAATCTATTTTGACGCAACTCATCAGGATTTTTTTTGCTTCGATCCAAAGCAGCCTGAAGCTCATTTGGATTTAAAATATTTATTCCTTTGTCTTCCCTTGATTGAGTTTGGAAAGTAACAATTGGCTTGTCAAGTACCATAAATTCATAAATTACGGATGATGTGTCCGAAACCATTACGTCTGAAGCATGAAGATATGGGGTTATCTCTAAATTCTGCAAAACCCTGCCTTTTTCAGGATCGATTCTTTCAAATTCCTTAATAACCTCTTTATCCATAAGCTCATGAAATTTGAAAAGCCAAAACTCATTTTCTTGTATAATACGAGGTATTATATCCAGCAACGATGTGGCCGACTCATGTTGAGTACTAAAAGTTGGGGCATAAAGAATTATTTTTTTATCAGAAGGTAAGTCAAGGTTTTTTCTGATATTTTCAGAATTATAATTGAGGATATAATCAATTTTTGGCCAGCCGGTTTCCAAAATCAAAAAATATGGATTTTTCTTACGGATTGATTCAAAACGTTTGGTTACAAAAGGGCCGGAAGTCAGGTAAATATCAAAAAAATGGCGGATTTTATAATGGGCTTCTTTCTCAACACCAAGGCCGTGAAACAACTGAACCTTTATGCCTGGAATTCTAAAATCAACAAAATTTCCGGGGCATAATACAAAATCCGGATTAAACTTTTTTGCTGAATCAAGTAAGGTGAGCAGTAATTTTTTATCCCATTCCTGTGGAGCATTTTTTAAAACTTTGGCAGAAACATAAAAACAATACTCAATATTTTGCGATTTTAAATATTTTGCAAGAGGTTGAATAATGGGGATTGAGTAAACTTTTGAAATGTAGAATAGGTATTTCATCGGGCTACTTATCCTACAATCTCTTTTATTTTGCTAAACACCTGCTCAACTGGTATTCCCAGCGATTTGTCACTATTATAATCAGCACTCTCATTATAAAAATGATGATACCCTTTAAAAACAGAAGCCGGACTCCAGCGGGTTGGTTTATGTTTGCCAAAAAAGGCAATGGAAGGCGTCTCTGTTGCAACGGACAAATGATTTAGACCGCCATCGTTACAAACCAGTAAACGGCATTCTTTTAAAACTGCAGCAGCCTCATTAAATGTAGTTGGCAAAGCCATAATTGGCTCATTTTCCATAAACGATTTTACGGTTTCAACATCTTCTTTCTCGTTTGGAGCCCAAAGCAATAATACCCTGCAATCGGTTTTTTCAATAATCAAATCAGCAAGTTTTGCATAATTTGCCAAATCCCATTGCTTGCCTTTAACCGGTGTTCCGGGAGAAAAACAAATTAGTTTATCACCAGATAAATTGTTCTCATTAAACCAATTCTTAATTTTTTCTGTGGAGTCTTGTGAAATATGAAAAAATAATTTGTGTTTTTCTTCTTCAATTCCCAAAGGAGCAAGCGTGTCAAATTTCATAGCTGAATAATAACGCAGCTTTTTTCTTTCGGCTTTTAGATTATAGTATGAGCGCCATCGTTGATTAACCAGGCCTAATCGATATTTTGCACCGCTGAGAATTGTTATTTGCGCAGAACCTGTATTTCTGATTTGATCGATAACCAAATCATATTTACGCTTCCTGATATTGCTTATCAGTTTAATTCTTTCCAGAAGATAATCTTTAGTTCCCTTGCCATTTTGAAATATAACCAATTCATCAATGTCCGGATTTTCCAAAAGAGCATTGTGATATGGTTTTCTTACAAGAAAATCAATCTTTGCGGTGGGGAATTTTCTTCGCAAAGCCGGGAGATAGCCTGTGTTTAATAAAACATCGCCAAAAGGCTGATATTGAATTATTAGTATTTTTTGGATTTCTTCTGTATTTATTTTCAATATTGATAAAACCTTCCAAAAATTTTAATCTGGAAGGTTACCTGTATTATTTGATTTTTAAGGGAGGAATTTAAAAAAATCGGAGGAGAATTAAAAAATATTAATGATGTTTTTTAACATGATGTTTTATTTCAGTTGAAGATATTTCGGGTGTGCGCTCCAAATATACTACCTGGCATAGATTGTTTAGCTCATCAAACTTTCCTTTCCAATCCTCGCCCATTACCAAAGTATCAACACTATGCTTTCGGATGTCTTCTGCCTTTTGCTCCCATACATCTTCCCGGATTACTTCATCGACATATCTGATAGCCTCAACAATCATCTTCCTATGTTCAAAAGGATAAACACACTTTTTTCCCTTTACCGCATTAAATTCATCGGAAGAAACTGCAACAATCAGGTAATCGCCTAATTCTTTTGCCCTCTTAAGGATACGCAAATGACCCAGATGAAACAGATCGAACGTACCATATGTTATTACTTTTTTCATTTATTAATCCTGGATTCCCGCAATGGATATCCTTTTCATTTTAAGTTTTTAATTCTTACTTCTTACTTTTATAATCCACATATTCTTTTTCTTCAACCAAATCAGAACCGAATTTTACGTTTATTTCTTTTTTGATATCAGCACGTACATCATTTTCAAAATAAACGCTGCGGGCAAGCTTAATAAATTCATCACCAAATTGTTGATTTGATTCTTCAATACGGATTCTATCTTCAATATCCCAAAGTCGCAAATTCACTTCTTCAAGTCTCAAAAATTCATCCGAGTCTATTGCGATACCACATTCTTCCATTGAGATTTTTAGCAGATCATACTCTTTGCGAATATTTTTTAGCTTAGCTTCATTTTTTACTTTTTTCAATTTTATAGATAGGATCGACACCTTATCAACAAGTTCACCGATCGATATTTCAATTTTCATTTTTTGTCCTTTTTTCTTTTAAAATTTTTATAAAATGCTCAACTCTTAGTTTACAACTTTTGTGTTGCGTAAAATGCCCTTCTTCAAATTGAAATTTATCATTTTCAAAAACCATTCTTCCGGGTTTTCCTTCAATTGTTAATATATCTTCAGAATATTGTCCAAAAAGAGATTGCAACTCATTAACAAGAAATCTTCCATCTTCTGTTTCAAAAATATCAACATCCATTGAATAAAAGCCACCTTTTTCACAGATATCTTTAACCATGAAAAAAAGTTTATCTGGGGCTTTACCAAATTCTTTTTTTAAACTGCCACTCGCAAAATCTCCGGATAACAACTTTTTATGACTAAAATATGAATCATCAATTTTAATAACACGCCATTCCCATTTTATTTTTTCAAAT